>JBBIJQ010000072.1:0-9185 GCA_037445915.1 Planctomycetales bacterium
TAAAGGGGCTTGGCGACGACGCGCTCTACCGCGCGCTGTCACATACCGTGCGCTGCCTCAACCCCGACTGCCTTTCCACCCGCGCCCTATGCGGCGATTGGAAGTAGCGGAAACTGCTACAATCTACCGCATCAAGCGAATGCTGACTACCCTGATTTGCCTGGCGTTATTCGCTGCCGTTTTGGCCGTAAGCGTCCGCCTGATGGAGAACTCGCTTATTTACTTTCCTTCCAAGCACCCGGCGGGGAGATGGAATGCGCAAGGCTACGGGCTGGCGGCGGAAGATGTTTGGTTAGCCACAAGCGACGGCGTGCGCATTCACGGCTGGTATGTTACTGCGTCTGTCGCGCCTGGCGGCGCAGGCGGGCTTGCGGCAGGCGACAGCGGGGTCCCTGTCATCCTTTTCTTTCACGGCAACGGAGGCAATCTCACCGACCGCATAGAGAAACTCCAACTGCTAACAAGCCTGAGCGCGGATGTCTTCATCATAGACTACCGGGGATATGGCAGGAGCGAAGGCAAGCCCAATGAGCCGGGCATCTACATGGATGGCGACGCCGCATATAAGCACTTGACAGCCGGGCGCGGTGTGGCAGCGGAGCGCGTCATCGTCTTTGGCGAATCCCTGGGCGGGGCGGTGGCTTGCGAGATTGCCGCACGCTACCCAACCGGCGGCGTCATCCTTGAATCCACCTTCACGAGCGCAAGCGAGATGGCCAGGAAAGTCCTGCCTTTGTTGTCGCCAAGGCTATACCTCAAGACGCGCTTTGATAACCTGGGCAAGATTTCGCGCATCACAACGCCGGTGCTGCTAATCCACGGCACGCAAGACACGACCGTCCCCCCGGAACACTCGCAGCGGCTGTATGATGCCGCCAGCGAGCCGAAGGCGCTCGCGCTTATCCCCGGCGCGGGGCACAATGATGTGTTTGTCGTTGGAGGGGGAGAGTATGCGGGAGCCATCTTGCGGTTCCTCGCCAGTTGCACCGCAGGCCAGGTTAAGCAGGGCAGCGCAGGCTAGCCGCAGCGCTGGCGAAGCTTAAAGACAAGGGCGACGAGCCGGAGAAGATACTAAAGGGGCTTGGCGACGACGCGCTCTACCGCGCCCTGTCACATATCGTGCGCTGCCTCAACCCCGACTGCCGTTCCACCCGCGCCCTCTGCGGCGATTGGAAGTAGAGACATAACTATCTCAAACGCCGACCGTCTCCTGACTCCTCAAGGCAGAGGGACAAGACTTCTTCTAGGTTTGCCTTTAGCTCCTCAAGCGTCGCGTCTTGTGTATATGCGCCGGAGACATCATGCACAATGCCGACCAGTAAACCTGTCTCTTCATCACGCATGACTTCACCCTAGTATGTTTTCATCGAATTGCACATGCGAATGACCGCGCCTACAAGATATACTGCGCGACGTCCTTCTCGGCGATGATGCTGCCGATGCGCTCCTCAACGAACGCGCGGTCAACCTTGACGACCATAGGCTCGGGATAAGGCGCGCCGAAGGACACTTCCTCAAGCACCTTCTCCATCATCGTGTAGAGCCTGCGCGCTCCGATGTCCTCCAGCATCCTGTTCGCTTTCTCAGCAAGCTGCGCCATCGCGCGGATGCCGGTATGGGTGAACTTCACGGCGACGCCGTCGGTCGCGAGCAGCTCCTGATACTGGCGCGTCAGGGCGTTTTGCGGCTCGGTGAGGATGCGCTCAAATTCGCCCGCCGACAGCGAGCTGAACTCCACGCGCAGCGGGAAGCGCCCCTGGAACTCTGGGATGAGGTCGCTTGGCTTGGTGACGCTAAACGCGCCCGCGGCGATGAAGAGCACGTGGTTGGTCTTCACCGGCCCGTATTTCGTCACGACGGTCGTGCCCTCCACGAGCGGCAGCAGGTCGCGCTGCACCCCGCCTCGCGAGACGTCGGGCCCCGAGCCCTTGGTTTCGGTCATGGCGATTTTGTCTATCTCGTCAATGAACACGATGCCGCTTTGCTCAACGCGCTCCAGCGCTTCGCGCACGACCTTGTCCTGGTCAATCTCCTTGTCCACTTCCTCTTCCACGAATATCGCGCGCGCTTCGGAGATGGTCACTTCCTTCTCCTTGTGCTGCTTCGGGCCGGCGTCGCCGAACATCTCCTGCAGATTCATCCCCAGCTCTTCCAGCCCCTGCGAGCTGAAGACCTGCATGAACTTCGGCTGGTTTTCCGCCACGGTTATGCGAATCCTTTCGTTGTCCATCGCGCCGGACATGATGCGCTCGTGGAGCTTCGCGCGCACGCGCGCGGCCTGCTCGCTTCGCTCGCGCTGGCGGTCGGCGTCCTCGGCGTCCACAGGGGCTTTGGTGCGCGTGGGCGCTGGCTGCATCAGGTCAACGATGCGCCATGCCGCAGCGTCCATCAGCTTCGTTGACAGCTCGCCCATTTTCTCAAGGCGCACCGTGCGCACCGAGGCTTCGGCAAGCTCGCGCACGATGCTGTCAACGTCGCGGCCGACGTAGCCGACCTCGGTGAACTTCGTCGCCTCAACTTTGATGAACGGCGCGCGGATGAGCTTCGCCAGGCGGCGCGCGATTTCAGTCTTGCCCACGCCGGTCGGGCCAATCATCAGGATGTTCTTGGGGATTATCTCGTCGCGCATCCCCTCGGAAACTCGCGAGCGGCGGTAGCGGTTGCGGATGGCGACGGCGACGGCGCGCTTCGCCTTGTCCTGGCCGATAATGTAGCGGTCAAGCTCGGCGACGATTTCCGCCGGGGTCAGTTCGCGCGAATGGCGCGCATCAGCTTCAGTTCCCACGATTTTCATCGTGGGTGAGTCTAGCATAGGGGGGGAAGAGAGGGGCAAGGGATAGGTTCTTCATCATTTATAATGTGATAATAGTTGGAGAGTGAGTATCACTCCGATAAAGATGTCTTTGTTAGTATAGCCGCAAGCGGTTTTGCGGAGCTAAGGATATCTTGCGGTTGAGGGCTTCGGCGGGTCCGGCAGGGCGGCCGGTGTGGAGATAAGTTGCGATTTCCAGTTCCTAGCGCGAGACAGTAATGACGAGGGTGCGCAAGTATCCGGCGGCAATCTTCCAGCGCACAATCAAGTCATGCAGCGCCAGTTCGCTGTTCCACCGCAGCAGGCTGCGCGGCGTCGCTCAACACTGTCACACAGCGCCTGTGCTCACGGATGAGCACCTCCGTTGACGCCGCACTTCTAATTCGCATAACTGCTCCCCAATCGGCGTGCGCGATCCCCGCCGCTTGCGTTATCCGTGGCTGTGCAGCCTTCCGCTTCCGCAATGCGCGCATTCCTTTGGCCGTATCTCATACCGCAGCCCCGCCAACATCCATCATCCCTTACCCCCCCGCATTCGTAACCGCGCATATCCAGCAGTTAAAGTTATACTCATTTCCGGTATCTTTTTTTGGTGTGGCTAACAACTCTATCTTAGGAAATCCCCCATCTCTTTTTCTTTTCCCACCATTAACGATGAAGAGCCTGGACTCTTCCAGGGGGTTATCAGAACGATGCGCTTCTGATAGTATAGGCGTCCGGGCTGCTGCCCAAGAGGAGAAGACTATGTGGGAGCTACTGCTCAAACCTGATCTCACCGCTGATGAGAAACAACTGATTATTGACCGCACGCTTGAATACTACGGCAAGCACCTCAACCCGGGCTTCCTGAAGTATAAGAAGAGCAGCGACAGCAAGGCCATTGAATGGGGCGGGCGCGGCTCCGTCATGGTGGACATCCACGGGCGGCGCTTTATTGACTGCCTTGGCGGCTACGGCATCTACGTGCTGGGCCACCGCCCGCCGGAAGTCATTGACGCCGTTACCAAGGTTTACGAGCGCATAGGGATGTATTCCCAAGAGCTGCTCAACCCTTTCCAGGCGGAACTGGCGGCGCAGCTTGCCGAGCTTACCCCCGGCGACATGAAATACAGCTACTACCATAGCGGCGGCGCGGAAAGCATTGACGCGGCGATTAAGCTTGCGCGCCTCGCCACCGGCCGCACAAAGCACATCACAATGAGCAAGGGCTTCCACGGCAAGACCATGGGCGCGCTCTCAGCGACCAACCGTGAGGGCATCAAGAAGCCCTTTGAGCCGCTGGTGCCGGGGTTCATTGAAGTGCCGTGGGACAACCTGGAAGCGCTGGAAGCCGCGATGAGCGCTGAAATCGCCTCGGTCATCATGGAGCCCATCCAGGGCGAGGGCGGCATCAACATCCCCTCGGACGGTTACTTGAAGGGCGTACGCGAGCTTTGCGACAAGCACGGCGCGCTGCTGCACTTTGACGAAGTGCAGACCGGCATCGGGCGCACCGGCAAGTGGTTCGGCGCGCAGCACTGGGGCGTCGCGGCCGACTTGATGACCCTGGGCAAGGCGCTGGGCGGCGGCATCTACCCCATCAGCGCCGTGCACGGTAACGAGCGCGCATGGCGCAGGCTTGACGAGAATCCGTGGTGGGTCACCAACACCTTCGGCGGAAGCGCGCCCGCATGCGCCGCTGCGCTGGCGACCATCAGCGTGATGAAGCGCGACAACATCGTGGAGCAGGCCGCCGCGAAGGGAGAGTTCCTCATGGGCCTGCTGCGCGAAGCTTCCAACGAGCATCCTGGGATCATTAAGGAAGTACGCGGCATCGGGCTGTTCATAGGCGTTGAGTTTAACGAGGAGATGGCCGCCGTTGACGTCGCCAAGAACCTGTTCAGCAAGGACGTGCTCACGGCGCACACCATCAACAACCCCGCGGTCATCCGCATTGAGCCGCCATTGGTAATCACCGAGGACGAGATGCGCCAGGTCGCCGCCCGCTTCGCCGCGTGCCTTGACGAGTGCGTCAGCTAAGATACTTAGGCCGCATTAGCAGCGGCCATACAGCGAACTATAAAGCGCAGCCCGGGATACCGGGCT
Organism: Planctomycetales bacterium; assembly: GCA_037445915.1. Lineage (GTDB taxonomy): Bacteria > 4484-113 > 4484-113 > 4484-113 > 4484-113 > JBBIJQ01. The sequence continues at coordinate 4,898 of JBBIJQ010000072.1, forward strand.
GCGCTTTGCTTAAGGCTTAGCATTAATCGTTCAGAAAGCCGGAGGCGGGCAAGCCTACAGCAGATTCCAGAGTCCAGAGCCAGGCTACCCTCCTTCGCTGAAACTACGGCGGGCAAGAAGCCTGGTCTACGGAATGGAGAGGATTCCAGATACTCGCTATGTTGTGCTAAGATTCCTGTTCTGAAGGGGGACGCTATGCAGCTTGATCATATTGGTATTGCAGTCAACGACCTGGACGGCGCGGTTAAGGTGTTTTCGCTTATGCTTGGGCTCAAGCCCGGGGATATTTTCATCCGCGAAGTTCCGGCCGAAAAAGTTCGCATCGCCGAAATTGAGATGGAAGGGACAAACGTGGAGCTGATGGAGCCTACGAGCGACGACTCGCCCATCAGCGGTTTCCTGGCGAAACGCGGCCACGGAGTGCACCACATCTGCTTTCGCACCGGCGATATTGAAGCGGTGTGGGCGGAAATGAAGACGCGGGGCGCGCGCACGCTCTCGGATGACATCCGCAGCGTGGGGCGCGCATACCGCTACTTCTTCGTGCACCCGAAGGACGCTGCGGGCATTCTTACCGAGTTCAAACAACCTGTTGAGGGCCATTAATGAGCGAAACCGACTCTAAAGCCAAACCCGGCGGAGACAAGGGCGAGAAGGGCGACAAGGCCGCCAAGCGTTCCGCCGTCAAGGAAATTACCGCTAACTCTACCGAAGGCCGCATCCTTTACCTTAAGGAGATGCGCGCCAAAGCGCTGCTCGGCGGCGGCGAAGAAGCCATCATCAAGCAGCATGAAAAGGGCAAGCTCACCGCGCGCGAGCGACTTGACCTGCTCCTTGACGAGGGCAGCTTCCAGGAGATTGACCAGTTCGTCGCCAGCCCCGCCGCCAAGATTCCCGGCGACGGCGTGGTTACGGGCTTCGGCAAGGTTGAAGGCCGCCGCGTCGCGGTGTTCGCGCAGGACTTCACGGTCATGGGCGGAAGCCTGGGCGAGCGGCACGCCGCCAAGATTTGCAAGATGCTGGAACTCAGCGTGAAGGTCGGCACACCCATCATCGGCTTGAACGACTCCGGCGGCGCGCGCATCCAGGAAGGCGTGCTGAGCCTCGCTGGTTACGCCGACATATTCTGGCGCAACACGCAGGCTTCCGGCGTCGTCCCGCAGATAAGCTGCATCATGGGCCCCTGCGCAGGCGGCGCCGTGTATTCGCCCGCGCTAAACGACTTCGTGTTCATGGTGCGCAACACAAGCTTCATGTTCCTAACCGGCCCCGACGTCATCAAGGCCGTGCTTAACGAGGAAGTCACCTTTGAGGAACTCGGCGGCGCAATCACGCACAACACGCGCTCGGGCAATGCGCACTTCGCCTGCGAGACGGAGATGGACGCGCTGCAGCAAGTCCGCCGCCTGCTCTCATACCTCCCCAGCAACAACGCCGAAGACCCGCCCTACCAGCGGCCGTTTGATTCTCCCGACCGCCGCGAGGAGAAGCTCGCCAGCACCATCCCCGACGACCCCAACAAGCCCTACGACGTGCGCGACATCCTGCGCCTCGTAATGGACACAGACAGCTTCTTTGAAGTGCAGCCAATGTATGCGCCGCACCTCATCATCGGCTTTGCGCGCCTGAACGGGCACGTCGTCGGCCTCGTCGCCAACCAGCCGCGCGAGCTTGCCGGCTGCCTTGACATCAACTCGTCGGTGAAGGGCGCGAGGTTCATCCGCTTCTGCGACTGTTACAACATACCGATAATCACCTTTGAGGACGTCCCCGGCTTCCTCCCCGGCACGAACCAGGAATGGGACGGCGTCATCCGCCACGGCGCGAAGCTGCTCTACGCTTACTGCGAGGCGACGGTGCCCAAGCTCCTCGTCATCACGCGCAAGAGCTACGGCGGCGCGTATTGCGTAATGAGCAGCCGCCACGTCCACGGCGACTTCAACGTCGCATGGCCGACCTCAGAAATTGCGGTAATGGGCGCGCAGGGCGCGGTGAACGTCACCAAGCGCCGCGAAATCGCAGCCGCCGCCGAGGGCATCAAGGACCCGGAAAAGGCGAAAGAGGCGATGGAGAAGAAGCGCGCCGAGCTGATTGAGGAATACAAGCGCCAGTTCATGCACCCCTACGGCGCGGCCGAGCGCGGCTTTATTGACGACGTGATTGACCCGCGCGACACCCGCCCCAAGCTCATCGCCGGCCTTGAGATGATGATGACCAAGGTGGAAGCCCGCCCCAACCGCAAGCACGGCAACATCCCGCTGTAAGGCGGGAAATTAGATAGGTAGGTTTGTTTAGCCGCGCGTCCGCCGGGGAACGGTGGGTTGCGGCGGCACGAACGAATATTGCTCCCGGGGGGCAGAATGGAAGCGCACAAGTATTCGGAAGAAGATATCAACGCCGTCGTCGCAATGCTCAAGGAAATTGTTGAACGACTTGAGCAGCGAAGGACGCTTGAGCACGAAACAGGTTGAGGCGCACCTTGCTAAGCAGCTAGCCATCTACAAACTCCGCGAGCCTTACATCGGCCTGATAATGAAAATATCCGACTTATTGGGCTTCACTCTTTCGTCAACCGCCACCGCTGGCGAAATCACCGAGCTGAAAGAAGTAGTTGAGTATTACAAGGAGCTTGAAGAGCGCAACGAGGACTTCCTAAAAGACTTGTTTGCAATACAAACAGATCTTCACAAGATGGCCCCTGCGCTCATCAAGGAGGCAGAACGCCGCCGGGACACCCAGGTTCCCCAACCCAAGCCACCCGAGCCAGAGCCTGTAGGCCCCGAAGATATGGAAAAGCTGTTTAACTTGCAGTACCTGAACACGCAGATTTCCCCGTGGTTTGAGGATGCGAGTTTCATTGTTGATGGTTACAATGTTATCGGCCGTGTGCCCCGCTATAATTACTGGGCGAGCGGCGCGAAGCTTGGCGAATGCCGCGACCTGCTCATCCGCGACCTTGACTTCCTAAAGACGCAGGTTGAAGGCGACTGGTGCGTCGTTTTTGACACCATCCACGCCTCCGAAGAAACAAAGGTGCGCGACATACGGGTGATATTCCCGCACGGCAACCGCTACACTTCCAAGGAATCAGGCGACGACCGCATTGTCGCCGAGGCGCAACGCCTTATCGCCGAGAAGCGCAAGGTCTTCGTGGTCACCAACGACGCCGACCTCAAGCGCCGCTGCGTTGAAAAAGGCGCCACCACCATCAACAACTGCGAGATATTCAGGTATTAGGACGGGGCTAGGGGGTTAAACAAAAAGCGCCCGTATAGAACGGGCGCTGGGAGTTCTAGGGGTTCCCCGCCCCACGGTGCTGCGCAAGCGCAGACACCTTACTAGGATTGGCATCCCGCATCCATAGTATAATGACATTGCATGTATGTCAAATGGAGGGATTCCCATGGAATCTAAGGGGCTAATACTCGGACTTGATATCGGCGTTCGTTCTGTCGGTTGGGCTTTACTTGATTTACAGGCTAAAGAAATAAAAGGACTCGGTGTAAGAGTCTTCGACGCGGGCGTTGAAGGAAACATCGAAAGAGGCCGGGATACGTCAAAGGCGGCGTCAAGGCGCGAAGCTAGGCTTAGACGGAGGCAAACAGACCGACAAGTCAGAAAGCAAGTTAAGCTCGCCCACATCTTGCAGGATTCAGGATTACTCCCTAAAGGCAATGTTTCTAATCCTGGTGAAAGGCACAAGTTAATCAGCGACCTAGATAAGGAACTTGGCTCATCATATTCATCTGCCGAACGAGGGAAGCTGCCTTACGTTCTGAGAGCAAGCGCATTGCATAACGAGCTAGAACCTACTGAAATTGGGCGCGCGTTATACCATCTTGCCCAGCGCAGGGGATTCAAGAGTAATCGCAAATCAGCAGCTAAAGCGGACGAGAAGCAAGGAAAGGTGAAACCGGCGATCCATGAACTCGAAAAGAAAATCATCTCGTTAGGAGCGGAAACGCTCGGCGAGTATTTAGCCATGCAGGACTCTCCGAAAGTCGCGCTTCGCAGGCAATATACTTCGCGCGATATGTACCAAGATGAGTTTGAGGCTATCTGGAGAGAACAAGCTAAATACCATCCGAATATACTTACAGCGGAACTAAAGGCGAAAGTATCAGATGCGGTCTTTTATCAACGCCCTCTTAAATCGCAGGCTCATCTTATCGGCAAGTGCCAACTGGAAACTGGAGAGAAGCGCGCTCCTAAAGCAAAACGAATCGCACAGCGATTCCGTTTACTTGAGACCGTAAACAGGCTAAGACTCATCGGAGCCGAAGGCGTT
>JBBIJQ010000073.1:0-8915 GCA_037445915.1 Planctomycetales bacterium
CCGGGCCAAAAGCCAGGGTGCCGCCGTTATGGTTCTGGTAATTGGGATGGGGAACACGTCAACGATGCGGTCAACCGCCTGCGTTGCGTCGTTGGTGTGCAACGTAGTAAGAACGAGGTGGCCGGTTTCAGCGGCGCTTAGCGCGATCTGGATGGTTTCCAAGTTGCGCAACTCGCCAATCATAATCACATCAGGATCCTGGCGCAGCACGTGCTTCAGCGATGCGGCGAAACTGACCGTGTCATCCCCGACTACGCGCTGGTTGACTACGGCCTTGTCGTGTTTAAACAAGTATTCAATCGGATCTTCAATCGTGATGATGTGGATACGGCGGTTCTTGTTAATGTAATCAATGATAGCCGCAAGGGTGGTGGACTTTCCGCTTCCGGTCGGGCCGGTAATGAGCACAAGCCCCCTTGGCTTCATAGCGATGTCTTTGATAACAGGATTGACCCCAAGCTCTTCCACGGTGCGGATATTGGCGGGGATCATCCTTAATACTGCTGCGACCGAGCCGCGCTGCTGAAACACATTTACCCGGAAGCGCCCGATCTTCGGCCAGCTCATGGCGAAATCCAGTTCATGCGTTTCTTCAAAAACCCGGATTTGGCGCTCCTGCATTGCCGAGTAAATGAGCCCTTTGATGGAGTCCGGGTCCAGCGTATTATCTTTTGTGGGATGAAGTTCGCCGTCAACGCGGAGCATTGGAGGCACGCCGCAGGTGAGGTGGAGATCGGAAGCTCCTTTATCGGTTGCTTCTGCTAAAAGGTCGCGAATTGTTCGTTCATACGCCATAGTTATTAAGTTAAGTAAGGTATGTGCTACCTGTCGCCTTCAGTAACTTCTTCAGCGCGGGCAACGCGCAGGACTTCCTCAATCGTAGTTATGCCGGCAGCAGCCTTAAGCATACCGCATTCCACCAATAGCTTCATACCATCGGCGCGGCAGATTGCGCGCAGCTCATCAGTGTCCTTGCCGGAGACGATGCCTTCGCGTATGTTTGGAGAGACTAAAAGGACTTCGTATATCGCAGTCCTGCCTTTGTAACCGGTTGAATGGCAGGTGGGGCAGCCCTTCCCTTTCTTAAAGTGATAATCACCCCCCGGCGGGAGGAAATGGAGTATCGTTCTCAGCTTCTTATCGTCATACTTCACTTCTTCGGCGCAATCCTTGCAGATTGTGCGGACGAGCCTTTGTGAGATAATGCCAGTCATGCTGGCGGAGATTAGGAATGGCTCAACCCCCATGTGGTAAAGGCGCGAAAACGTGCTCGGCGCGTCGTTGGTGTGGACGGTGGAGAACACAAGGTGTCCGGTTAGCGCCGCTTGCACGGCGATTTCTGCGGTTTCGCGGTCGCGGATCTCGCCGACCATTATCACATCCGGGTCTTGGCGAAGGAACGAGCGCAGGGCGTTGGCGAAAGTTAGCCCCGCTTTAGGGTTCACGTTAACTTGGTTCAAGCCCTCAAGCTGGTATTCAACCGGGTCTTCAACGGTGATTACATTGATATCGGGCTGGTTAATCTCGTTGACCATTGAGTAGAGCGTTGTGGTCTTGCCGCTTCCGGTAGGGCCGGTAAGAAGCACAACCCCGTTAGGTGCGGAAATCATCTTCTGAAGCCGGGACATCTCGTCTTCAAGCAGCCCCAGCTTGTCCAATGGAACCACGCCGCGTGACTTGTCCAAGAGGCGCATCACCAGTTTCTCGCCCCAGACGGTCGGGACGGTTGAGAGGCGAATATCAACCTCGCGCTTGTCAACGAAGACCTTGATTTTGCCGTCCTGCGGCACGCGCTTCTCCGCGATGTTGAGCTTCCCCATAATTTTGATGCGGCTCGTTACCAGCGGCTGCACCTTTTTCGGGATGGTCATGGATTGGTGCAGCACGCCGTCAATGCGCTGGCGTATGCGCATGCTAATGCCCGACGGCTCCATGTGGATGTCCGATGCGTGGTCGCGGATCGCGCTTTCAAGTATTGTGTTTACTAGGTTGACGATAGGCGCGTCATTGTAAGTCAGCGAAAGGTCTTCGCCCATTTCAGACTTCAGCACGCTATCGCCGTCGCCCCCTAGGACTTCTAGCGCGGTTTGCGCAGCTTGGGAGCCGAAGTACTTGAAGAGGATTTTTTTGATGTCTTCTTCAAGGCCGAGGACGGGAACGACGGAAAGGCCGGTGGATAGCCTTATATTCTCAATCGCCTGGAAGTCAAGCGGGTCGTGGGTCACGATGAAAAGCTTATTTCCCTGGCGGCGCAGCGGGAGCACCGAGTAACGCTCCAGTATGCGTTGGGGTATCAAGTCGGCGATTGCGGGGTCGTAAACGTAGTTTCGCGTGTCAAAAAACTCAAGGTGGAGCTGCTCGGCGAGGATTTCTGCGACCTGCTCGGGCGTGAGTATCCGCATCTCAATAAATATCGTGCCGAGCTTCTTCTTCGTTTCCCTTTGGCGGGCAAGGGCTTCGTCAAGCTGCTTCGGGGTTATCCACCCGCGCCTGATAGCGATCGCACCAAAGCTGTTCCGACCGGAAGCTTCAGGCGCGACATGCTCAATGGCAGCGTCTTGTGCGCCGGCCTTCTTAGCCTTCTTCAACGGCTCTTCTAACTTGCCATCATCTCCGACCTCAACTTCGGCTTCCACCGTTGTTAAGGAAGTGGAAATGTCTTCAAGCGACAAGTCAAGGTGATAGACCGGAATGTCCTCACTGTCTTCCTCCGCAGAAGCCATTGCGGCAAGCTCGGCGTCAGACAGGTCCCCTGCGATATCCCTTGAATCCTCTAATTCCCGAGGGTAATCCATGATCATGTCCAGCCGTGAGCGGGCGCAGAAAGAAAACGGGCATCCCCGCGCCTCTACTCCTCAGCACACTCTATTATAAAGCTAAACTACGCAAAACGCTAGTTTAGCGGACTGACTTACTTGCCGCCGTTCATTATGCAGCTCCCCAAGCTAATCAGGGACTGCTTGCGCGCAGTCAACCACTCCCGCCAGCCTCGGGGCGCATTTTCAAGCTTTGGCTTCCAATCCAGTGTGGTCGCCCTCATTAAACGACACTAACGATGAAGAGCCGTTACCCTTGCCGGGATTGGCAAACGCCTCCGTATCTGCTAGACTGTTAAGCTCAAGTTACACGGAGTCGCAAATGAAAAGGACTTTTCAACCGAAAAAACGCCGTCGGCAGCGGGTGCATGGATTCCGCTCCAGGATGCACACACCCGGCGGCCGTAACGTTATACGAAGGCGCCGCGCTAGAGGGCGCTCCAGGCTGTCTGCCTGACGGCAACCGCCTTGGCACGGCTGCTAACGGTTTGCGGCACCCAGGCTTTTGACCGGGTGTTCCAGGAGGGTAGGCATGTCGTGAAGGGCGATTTAGCCCTTCACTATGTCGCCAACGGGATGGAGATTCCGCGCTTCGCTTTTATTGTGCCGGCTAAGGTGGGCAAGGCGCACGAACGAAACGCGGTGCGCCGGAGGATGCGCGAAGTTGTTAGGGAAGCGCTGCCCCTGGTCGCGCCCGGGAATGATATTGTTTTCATCGCACGCAGGATAGCGGATACGGGATATGCGGGCCTCCGAGAGGCGATGCGCTGGCTGCTTGCCGGCAGGGGGCTTTTGGAAAGTGAGGAGTAATGAAGCGCATTCTCATCGCGCTCATTGACTTTTACCGGCGTGAGATATCGCCTCTGACGCCGCCGGCGTGCAGGCATATCCCGACTTGCAGCGCCTATGCCCGTGAAGCTGTAGAGGCGCACGGCGCGCTGAAAGGGACAATGCTTGCGGCGTGGAGAGTGCTTCGGTGTAACCCTTTTTCGCGGGGCGGGTTTGACCCGGTTCCGCCAAAAAAGGGTGCCGTCGGCGGAAAAGGGCAACCAGGTTCCGGCAATGGCGGCGTGAATTCAGACATCACTATTGGGAGCTAGATGCTCAATCAGATATTCAATTTGCCGCTGGCGTTTATGATCCAATCGGGGCAGTCGGTTGACCAGCTACTTAAGCAGACCGACTACGGAAACTACAAGGGCATCACCGGCTACATAGCAAACGCAGTCATCCTATTCCTGGTGACTGTCTATGCCGGCCTCGGCGATTTCGGCATTGGCATAGTCCTCGCAGCCGTCTTTGTTCGCCTGCTGATGATTAACCTTACCATCGCCCAGGTGCGGATGATGCGTATCCAGCAATACATCACGCCGTTGCAGAAGCGCATCAGCAGCCGCTACAAAGGCGACAAACAGGCCCAAAACAAGCTGCTGATGGAGCTTTACCAAAAGTTCAAGCTTAACCCGATGGCGAGTTGCTTGGCGATGCTCATCCAAATCCCGGTCTTCTTCGGGGTTTACCGCGCGCTTTACGACCCGATTCTGCTTGGCAAGTCTTTTTATGGCATGCAGCTCCTTTTCCCGATGAACATATACTACGCCCGAACTTACAACGGGGTAGACCTGTCCGAGCCTATATTCAAGTATATCAACGACCACCAGTTACAGTGGCAAGTTTGGCATTGGAGCTGGGATGTTGGCGACAAAGTGTATTCTTGGGCGCTCTATTGGCCTGCGCTGCTCCTGGTCATTCTCTATGTCGCCAGCACCTTCTGGCTGCAAAAAATGATGCGCAAAGTGAGCGAGCCGGACGCGGAACTGAAAGCGGTGTTGGATGCGCAGAAGCAGCCCCGCCGGGCTGGCGAAAGACCCCCGCCTCCCGATATGGCGGAGCAGATGCAGAAAAACATGCGCTTTTTCAGCATCTTTATGATCATCATCGCCTTCGTGCTATCAACCGGCGCGCTGCTCTACTTCTTTATCCAGAACTTGTTGATGGCGCTGGAGTATATGCTGATACCGCGCATGCTTAAGTTTAGCTTTTCTGCCGCCGAGATGAGCGCAGCGCTGGATGCTATAGATAAAGGGCGCTCGTTTGTTGAGAAGCCTGCGGAAGCGCAAGCGTACGAGCATAGAGGCGAAGATATCGCCCAGGCTCCCCTGCGCAAGTCTCAAACTCGCGGATTCAAGAAGAAGTAACTATCCCTTGGGGGATTTGATGGATATAAAAAGGCTGGCTGGTGAGAACCAGGAACGATTGGAATCCGAACTGCGTGAGAAGTTTCGGGGGCAGGACGTCTTTGTTTGGCGCTCGTATTCCGGCGGGCCGGAAGTGACGATGAACGCGGTGCCGGCCTACCAGGTTTACAACTTCCTTCAAGATGTCGCCAACAATGTTTGCTGGCTCATAGACCGCGCGTCAACGGTAAAGCTCAAGCCTGAACGTTACGACAGGGAGCAAATCCTAGTAGTCATCCGCAGCTATGAGCCCGGCGCTTTCATAGGCTGGCACGGTCAAACTCTGGATGCGGTTGAGCTGCTGCTAAACGCGGTCGTGTCGCAAAAGATTGGCTTGCGGCTGGACATAACAGTGGACATAGATCAGTACCGCAAGAAGCGGATGAGCTTCCTGGATTCGCTTATAAAGCGCACAGTCCTTGAAATTGAGCGTGATCACCAGGAACGCGCGCTGCCGGGCCTGCTCTCCAAAGAGCGCAAGCACGTCCATACCGCCCTCGCCGAGCATCCCTACCTTACGACCGAAAGCAGGGGGCGGGGAAGCCGGCGCACGCTCTACATCGTCCCGCGCAAGGACTTGCTAACATAGGAGTTGCCTAGTGGATGGCCATCACTACAAAAGGCTCTACCGCAGCCGCAAAGAGAAGGTGCTTGGCGGCTTGTGTGGAGGACTCGGGGAGTATTTCAGCATTGACCCGGTGATTGTCCGCATAATCGCGCTGCTGCTGCTGTTCTCGCCGGTTGCGTTTCCGACACTGCTGCTCTACATTATCTTTTCGATAATCGTCCCGAAACAGCCGCTTTAGCCCATGCTAAGGTTATACTTGCAGGCGCAGCTTGCGGAACGATACCGTGGTTTCAAGCCTCCAAGGCTCATTGCCGCTGATGCCGTTGATTACGAACGTCGCGCTTCTAACTGCCCCCGGGATCGTTGTCGGGTTGCCGACGGCATCAAAGTAAGAAATGGCGAAGGCTGAGATATTGGCGCCGATGACCGCTCCGTTCCTAGTGATGGTCTTTGCGGTTGAATCGTAAGCGATTGTCATCTGGCTGCCGTTGACGACAGCAGTTATGCTGCTCGGGCTGGCGGCGACAATGCTGCTAGCGCTTCGCAAGGTATCCACCGTCCGCTCAACGGCTTCCTGGAGAAACGCCGAGACGTCGCTGCGCCTTTCCATCGTCTTCATCGTCCGGCTGGACATAAGAAATCCTGCGGCAATGACGTAGGAAATGATTCCGACAATGAGCATGACGATGGCCATTTCAACAAGCGTGAAGCCGCCAGCCCTCATTGCGCGGTTAGTGTATGTGCGCATAGCCGCCTTCATATTCCCCTCATATAAATAGTCGTTCTGTGCGTTGCCAGGATTGCCTGGCGGCCGGTAATCTCTTGGACTTGCACAACAATAGTCTTTGTTCTCTTGGGCCTTCCCAGGCTGTCAAGGTCGTTGGTTACGGTAGTAGTGATCCGGAACTGGCCGCCGGCCGAGTTCACTGTCGTTGTCCCAACGGGAATGCTGGCGTAGGAGAGGTTCTTGAGCTGCTCAATTCGTTGCCGCGCGAGGTTGTTCGCAAATGAGTAACGTTCGCTATCGCGCTGCACGTTTACCGAACGGTAGAAAATTGAACCTGAGCCCAGTATTACCAGCGTGACTATTACCGTGGCCACCATCGCCTCAATGAGCGTCACGCCTTGGCGCTTGCGGAGGATGTGTAGGGCGTTTCTCATAGCTCTTCCCAAGTGCTGAACTCCAGCCTGACACCAGGGTTCCCGTATTGCCGGATGGCCTGAGAGCTGTAAAGCATAGACGGGTCGCCGCTGATGCGAAGGTTTGGGGCTGGTGATTTGATCCACATGCTCCCGATGATGTCGGGCGTGCCGTGCGCCCATTCGCCGTTGCCATAGACAATGACGATGCCGCGCCAGGTGACGGTCCCGCCTATTGTAAGGCTTCCGTTAATTACCAAAATGCCGTAGCCGACAATGTTGCCCTGGACTTGCGCATCGCCGTTGACTATTACTGTTACCGGATAGTCTGCGGCCCCGTAGGTGCTCCGGTCGGGAAAACGCGGGCTGGAGCTTTGGTTGTAAACGAAGTCTGCGAACGGCGTAAGCTGCTGGCTGAACATGTCAATATCAATCGGCGGGGGCGACTGGGTAGCGACGCTGGGGGTGGGTGTTGAACCCCTGATAACGTCTTTATTGAGCTGGCTCTTTGATAGCCCATCAATAACTCCGGTCGTCGCAGTAGCAGAGGTTGTAACCACGCCGGGTTTTGCGTTGCCCAGCAGCGGCGTTCCGGCAAGCGTGTGGTCGCGGCCGTCCACGAGGAAAGAAACTCCGTTGTAAGTCGCGTTTACCGTCACGGCGTCAATGTAGAGCGCTGACGGCGCGTCGGCTCCGGGAAAGTAATAGCTCGTGTAACGGCACCTCACAGCGCGCCTGCTTTTGCCGGACGTCCCTAGCCCGATAATTGAGTTATCGGTAGTGAGGAAGTACTTATAGGTTCCGTCTGTTCGGAAGTGTGTGCTGCTCAGGCCGGTCAGCCAATCCAGGAGTTGCTCATGAGTTAAGCCTGTTGGGAAAACAATTTTAGTAGGAGGCGTAACACTGGGTGTGTTCAGCTCTCGCGCGCCTTCATTAAGCCCTGTTTCGGCGATCTGGAGGGCGCGCATATGGTGCTGCTTGAGGGACGCATTTGTGCTCGTAGAATATACAAAAGTGATAACCGCAACCGCCGACATAAACGCGAATACAAGAAGGACTAGGGCGGCCAGCAGTATCGCGCCTTTTCGCTCTGTCCTCAAAAAGCGCAGCCTATTATTCAGATTACCCATTTGGTTCTCCTCAGGCGGGATACTATTTTAAGAGTCTCCCGTATGTATAGATACCTCCTAATTGTAAAGCAGACGCAAGCGGCGCGTAAAGGGCGCGTAAACCATGTTTTCAGCGTGTGTTTTCTCCTGATACCTCGTCTGTTTGGCATTTCTGGTAGAATACCATTGCTAGCTTACCACATGGGAGTGCAAATGAAGACTCTTAGGATACTTGCTATTGAAGACGAAACTGACATCCTTGATGTTCTTTACGTGAACTTAGGGGCTGAGGGGTATGAGGTTCTCACTGCTGCTGACGGCGAGTCCGGGCTTGAACTTGCGATAACGCAACAGCCCGACTTAGTGCTGCTTGACTTGCTTCTTCCGGGCATGGAGGGCTTAGAAGTCTGCCGGCGGCTGCGCGCGCATCCCGCAACGCAGTACACTCCGATAATCATGCTTACGTGCAAGGGCAAAGAGACGGACAAGGTGATTGGGCTGGGGATTGGGGCTGATGACTATGTTACTAAGCCATTTGGAATTGACGAGCTTGTCGCGCGCGTGAAGGCAGTGCTGCGCAGGTCGCAGGAACTCAAGCCTTCCGGCGGGAAAACAAGAATCCAGATTAGCGGGCTGGTCATAGACGCTGGCCGCCACGAAGTCATAGTTGACGGCCACCATGTGTCTTTGACCGCAACGGAGTTTAGGCTGCTGCATGCGCTGGCTTCGTTCCCTGGTCGCGTATTCACCCGCGAACATTTGATCGCGCAGGCGATTAGCGAAGACGCGGAGATTCTTAACCGCAACGTTGACGTCCACATCGGCGTTATCCGCAGCAAGCTAGGCCGATACAGGCGTTACATAGAAACGGTGCGCGGCGTTGGCTACCGGCTGACAGATTTTTCCAAATAGCTTGGATGGTGTTAGTTGACGATCCGCGCGAAAGCCATTCTCGTCATTGGGCTGTCTGCAATCTGCCTGCTGATACTCCCTTACTTAGCATTGCAGAGAATCCTTCAAGCGAGCACAATGAAGCTGGAGGAGC
>JBBIJQ010000074.1:0-8762 GCA_037445915.1 Planctomycetales bacterium
AGATAACCCCCAAGACACGTCTGACCCCTCCGCCCCAACTTGAAGCCGCTAACAAGATTCCGTAGGCCACACTTCTTGCCCGCCGTAGCTTTAGCGAAGGAGGGTAGTGTGGCTCTGGGTTTCGAGGTTTTCGGTTCCCCCTTCCACTTGTAGGCTGCACTTGCCGAAGGCGGCGAGCTTGCCGAGCCGAGTGCCGCTCTGGAATCTGGATTCAGGCTGAAGGCTTGCCCGCCTTTGGCGGGGTCGGGGCTTTACGCCCCGCCGTCTGGAAATCTCTGCATGGCTGACCACGGCGGGGGATAAACCCCCGCCCTCCAACCGAAACCCGTCCCCCCCATCTCGCCCTTTGCGAGGGCGGAGCGCTTGTGCGCTGCGCAAGCGCGAGGGTTTGGCACGGGCGAAGCGGAGGGCGAGATATCTGGATCCGCTCTGGAATCTGGGCTCTTTCCCTTACCCCTTACCCCTAATCCCTTACCCCTTTCTTCAGCCCGCGATGCTGCTGCTACCCCTTATATGCCTTTTCAAGGTCGGCGATGATAAGCTTCTTCATGGGCATGAGCGCTTTTAACACGCGCCGCACTTTCTCGGTATCGGAATCGGTTATCATCTTGTTCAGCACGGCGGGAACCACCTGCCAGGAGAAGCCGAACTTGTCGGTCAGCCATCCGCAGTTCTGCGCCTCCTCGTCGCCGCCTTCGCGCAGCTTTTCCCAGTAATAATCAACCTCGTCCTGGCTGGCGCATTCAATATGCTGGGACAGCGCGCCTGTAGGGATGAACACCTTACTCTTGCCGCTTTCCATCGCCGAGAACAACTGCCCTTCCAGGCTGAACGATGCGAACTTAACCTTGCCCTCAACGTCGCCTTCGCCCGCCTCGTAGCGCGAAACCTGGTTGATTGATGAGCCGCGAAAGACCGATGTCCAGTAATCAAGGGCTTCTTCAACTCTGCCGAATATGTCGCCTGTGAACAAGAATGACGGGATGATGGGCTGCGGGCTGTCCCAGAGTATCACCTGCCAGGAGACGCCGAACCTGTCCTGGCACCAACCGTAACGCTCGCTGAACGGGTATTTGTCAAGCGGCATGAGGACGTTGCCGCCGTCGCTCAGCTTGTTGAAAACCCCGTCAACTTCGATTGACTCGGGCAGGCATGCCATCAGCGAGACTGCCGGGTTGTGCTTGAAATACGTCCCGCCGTCAAACGCGGCGAACTTCTGGCCCGACAGGACGAACTCGCCGCCTAGCACCTTGCCTTCCATACCTTTCATCGGCTCTTCAAGCTGGCCTTTGGGAACGCGGGTTATTCTCTCAATCTTGGAATTCTTGAACACTGAAACATAGAGGTTCATAGCCTCCTCGGCTTCGCTCTCAAACCATAAAAACGGCGTAATCTTCTGCATTGCATCCTCCTAATTGGCTACATAAGTTACCGCAATGCCGGGCGTATTAACTCGCGGCCAAAGCGCGTCGACTGCTCTCTCCAAAATATACTGCACTCATGGCGCGAATTGCTATAATTGCCGAACTTGAAAGGGGGTGTCCGTATGGACGCGCATTCCGAAGCTCCGGCGGGAAAGCCGAAGGCGAGGAAACTGATGTATGAACATCTCGTGGGCATGAACCGCCGCGAGTCACCACCTGCCGCGCTGACCGCGAAGCAGGAAGAATTCATAAGCGGCTACAGCTACTTCAGCGACATACGCCCGCCAAGCTATCTAGGCAAGGTGAAAATGCTTGGCATTCGCGCAAACGCCGGTTACGCCGCGTTGCTGCCGGTGTTTAGCCTCCTCGCCCTTTTAGCGTGGACTGGAAAGCCTATTAACGAAGTCGTCCCCTATGGAAAGTGGATTTTCATCATCATGCTTTGCGGAACTGCCATAGCAATGTTCCGCTTTCTTGGATGGGTTGGCGGCCGCATCAGGCGGCGCAGGTGGGAGTCTTGGGAATGGCCCAGCTTTGAGGCGTTTGCTATGGAAGAGGCGGATGCCCAGGCGCTTGGGATGGCAAACTTCGCAATGTACTTCATCCTGGCTATAAGCTTCACAGGTTACATTGTAAGATAAGCCAAGGCTAGCCCTAACTCCGCTTACGAAAGTTGAACTGCTACATTAGGCATGCCTGCAACTCATGCTTGCCGATGTTATAATCCAGTGCATGGAACGCTTGATGGAAAAGCTGCGCGGCATCGTCATATCGGCGGCGAGTGCGCGGGAAGGGATGCAGGAAACCGTGACGCTGCTGCGCGCTGAAGTGCCGCACTACAGCTGGGTGGGGATTTACCTCCTTGACGGCAATAAGCTCAACCTCGCCGCCTGGGACGGCCCGGAGGCCACGGAGCACACTAGCATTGACGTTGGGTCGGGAATCTGCGGCCTTGCGGCGCGCACAAAAGAAACAGTCATCGTTGACGATGTTAGCGCGCGCGCGGAATACCTCGCCTGCTTCCCCAGCACGCGAAGCGAAATCGTCGTTCCGCTGATGCGCTGCGGCGAGTGCCTTGGCGAGATTGACATTGATTCGGATACGCCGGGCGCGTTCACAGGCGCAGACCGCGCGTTCCTTGAGGGCGCAGCCGCGCTGCTCGTGCAGGGCTTTTTCCCTTTAGAAGCAGGAGATGATGCGACAAGATGAAATTACGCCTAATAACTGCGATTGCGCTTTCACTGGCAATAGCGCTGGCTGCCGCGCCTTGCGCCAGCCTGGCCGCGCCCGCTGAAGTCCACCGCTCAGGCTCGGTGGATGTTACCTACAAGATAACTCTCAAGGGCGAGAAGCCGCAGAGCATGAACGCCAAAGTCCATTTCACCAAGGACAAGGCGCGCATTGACAGCTCTGGCATGCCCGGCAGTGTCCTCCCGAAGGGCAAGAACGGCGAGAAGAATGTCGTCATTGTGGACGGCTTGAAGATGGTCGCTTACGCGATCATCCCTGGGATGGGCTATGCGATTATGTATAAGCTAGAGTCGTTAGCGTTCACCGGCGGCAAGCCTGCGGGCCACCCTGGCGAAATGCTTAACCCGGAAAAATATCCCGCTGGGACGAAGATAACCAAGTCGGGAACCAAGAAATACATGGGCGCGAAAGTGACGGTTTATACCGTGACATTTTCCGGCAAAGGCGCCAGTATGCCGATGACTGTTTACGCCAACTCCGCCAACTTGCCGGTTTACATTCGCGGCACGGCTGGCGATGCCCCATACGAGGCGACTTTCAAGAACTACCGCTTCTTCAAGCCTGCGGCGAAGCTGTTTGAGCTGCCGCCTGATATGCCAATAATGGACATATCGTCGCTGGAAAAAGCCCTTCGCAGCTAGAAGCCGCCGCGCCCCGTTTGCGCCGCGCGCAAAGCAAACAATCCTGCGCGCATTCAACAAGCCCGTGCTTGCGCGCGTAAATGCGCAATCTCACTGTGCATAACTCATCTGCATGCGAACAGCTTATCAACAAGCACTGGAAGCCTAGTGCGCACAGCCCCCGCGCAGCCTCAGAGGTTGTTGATTTGTGGAGAACATCGAGCCTGCTGGGGCGCGCTTCCTTCTGCAATGCTCTGGCTTGCACACCTAAGGCGGCGAGCTTATAGCCATTCGTTTAGAGGCTATTGATAACCCTTGCGCTTAGCCCAGCGTGAACATAGGCTATCCCTGTTGCATCAACAGGTTATCAACATGATGTTGACACATTCTACCCTTAGCGGCTAGAATGACCTAACTGTAACCGGAGGGAACGATGATGAGAGGAAGGGTAATCCTCGCGGTTTGCGCCGTCTTGGCGCTGCTATGGGCTATACCTGCAGCGGCGATGCCAAGCTATCTTGGCCCATCGGGCCTTATTCTTACGCCCGACTCCCAAACCAACGAGTTCAGCGCGATATCTTTCTCGGCGCACTTCTTTGATTTGCGAGGCTCGCTGAAAGAGCACGGGCTGGACGGCGGCACGAGCGTGTTCGCCGCCAACTACAGCCCCATTCCCGCGCTGGAGCTCGGCATTTCATCCATTGAGAGCAAGATCAGCAGCCGCGCAAACATGCTCAACGGCAAGTTCATTATCAAGCAGCAGAGCGCCGACGAGCCGGTCGCGTTCGTCGCAGGCGTGATTGACGTGCTGGATGAGCAGGAAATCTCGCCGTATGCGCTGTTTAGCAAGAGCTTTAACCTCAGCGGCCCGCTAGCAAAGAACCAGACGTCGCTGGCGGTGAACGCCGGTTACGGCGGCGGGTTCTACAACGACGGGATAATCGTCGGCGGGGAACTTAAGCTGGCGCCGCAGTTCTCGTTGCTTGCCGAAGGCTCCAAGGGCTACATAAATTTAGGCGCGCGCTTTTCGTCGGCAGGGCTGGCTGTGGATATTGGCTTCATGGACATGTCGGAGATAGGCGGCGGAATAAGCTACACCTGGTCTTTGGGCAAGTAGCGGCTAGCGGCGCGGAAGCTCAAAGATACTCAGGCTGCCCATGTCGGCTGAACGCGCAGCGATGTAACGCGAACCTGGGCTGAACCGGTAACCCTCTACGCCGCGCATTACCAAGTATTCCTGCGCGCTTTTCCGCTCGCGCAGGCACAGGAATATCTCGTTGTCCGGCATGCGCACATCAACCGCCATAGGCAGGCGGTAATACATCCGCTTGAATGCCAAAAACGAGCCGTTGGGCGAAAGGCTTGGCTCAAAGTCAAAGCCCCGGTCTTGGCTGTCCAGCAGCGTTTCAGCCTCGCCTTCCGGCGGGATAAAAAGTATGCGCGAAACCACGCGCGCGCCTTTGCCTTCTGCTGGCGTGTCGGGCAGCCGGAACGATTCGTCCACCATTAAGAATCCGGGGAACGCACTGCCAGTGAAAGCTTCTTTGGCAACCGTGGCCGCTATGATCTCGCCGCTGGCGGCCGCTTGAACGCCCCGGAACTGGTAGGCTTCCATAATCTTTGAAAGCGTGTGGTTGTTTAGGGAATACTGGAGCAGAAACTCGCTGCGCGGGTATTCGCCGCTGTAGCTGCGCGAAGTGATTAGCAGCGAGTTGCTAAGCGAATCGTATGCAAGCTCGTTGATAAGGTCAACTTGGTCCTTCACCGCCAGAGCGAGGAAAGCCCCCGTTTGCAGGCTGAGCCGCCCCAGGCTCACCGCGTTGTTCGGCGAGGCGTAGCCTTCCTCCGCCAAGTATATGTACTTGTCCGTGTTGTCCCATGCATAGCGGCCTATTACAAAGCCGGCGGGCAATTCTGTGAACTCAACAACCCTTGTCCTGCCGGGCGATATCTCCACTACGCTGAACAGCGGAGGCTTCAAGGGGCCTGCCGGAGAAGCGTAGAACGATATGTAGGCTCGGTTGGGCGACAGGTCAAATGTGATATTGTCCCAGCCATCGGCGATGTGCAGGAGGCTTGCCAGTCCAGTTGCGGTGATGAGCTTCTCGCGCGTGCCGGTGATGATGTGGTGCTTCCAGAGAATCGCGCCGTGCGGGTTTGTTGTGTAGAGAAGCAGCTCATCCTCGTCCCACCACGCGTAGTCCTGGATCTCGCTGCCATCGCTGAATGAAATGTATGCCGGGCTGCGGCCACTGGTGGCCTGCGACGGAAACGCAGCCAGCGCAGCCAAGAGCATGAGCGCGAACGCAAGGGATAAGCGAAAGTCCATCAGGCGGCGATTATAGGGCAATCCAGCTCAGGCGTGAAGGCTGCGCGGCTACTGGGGCTTGTCCAGCGAAACCTTAATCTCGCCGGACTTGATGGCAGCGATGTAGCGCTCAATGTCGGCTTCAAGACCACGGGGCAGCTGGTGCTTGCGCGCATACTGAGCCAAGCCTGTGTAGTTGAGGACGCCTTCAGCCAGGCCAACGGACACGTATTGCGCGCCCCCCCCAAAGTCAATCTTGCCGATGTTGGGCATCAGCCGCAAATCCGCGCCTTTGCGGATAGTGTTGGCGCCCTTAGGCGTAAAAAGGTTCAGGTCTTCGGCATGCTCAACCAGAAACTGAGGTATCTTGCCGAAATCCATGTAGCAGCTTGTGACGACTCCGCGCTCTGGGATGTCCAGCGGCGACGGCCCTGTCACCTCAAAGAGCGCATTAGGCGGCTGCGCATCAATGAACGGCTGTGCCAGCGGGCCGATAAACAGGGCGACGCCATCAATCGCGCGGCCGTCAGTGAGCTTGTTTGATGCATCGCGAAGCCTGCCCGCGATGAGCGCAGCGCTGTCCTCCGCGCCGATGAGATCGCTCCTGTCCAGGTATATCGCCGAGTGGCTTGCCGAGCCGCGTTCCTCCAGCAATCCCTGGAAGAACCCCGCGACAAAGCGGTCGCCTTCGTAATCTTTGAAGGTCACAGTCGCCAGGTGCGCCGTTTGGCTCACCCTCGCGAGGGCTGCGCCTGCGACGAACCCCAGCTCCTCCATCCTCGGCTCAAGCACTTTGATAAGCGGCGATTCCCCGGACTTCACCGTCGTGAGCGCTAACACGTAGCTCGCCGCGGGAACTTCCGAGCGCGACGCCATCTCCGCGAACAGCGCTGTGTAGGAGCCGTGGTAGGTAAAGATGACGGTGGGGAAGCTGTTTATCTCTTGCGTCATCACCTGCGCCCATTCGTTCATCGGGCGCTCGTAGAGCTTCACTTCGCGATACGCCCAGTTCGCGTTGGCGAACGCATCTTTAGCTGCAAGCGAAAACTCTGAAGTGAACACTTCTCGCTCGGGAACGAGCGGGTCGGGTGGCGGCGGCACGAAGATGACATACGCCATCGGGGTCGGCGCGGGCACGTTCGCCTCCGGCTGCGCGTGCGCCGAGCCAAGGGCCGGGCTTGCTTCGTGTATGCGCTTTGGGCACGCGCTGATGGATGTAAGCGCAAGGGCCAAGGCTAATGCTAAGAGCAGGCGCACACAGTGATTATACCGTGGCATTCACCGCGCCGCGCTGCGCATCGTCTGATATAATCCCAAGCGCATGCATATGCCCTCATCTTTTTCGCATGACAACCAGGTTCAGGTGCCACGACTGATATGGACGCTCGTCCTGTTTCTTACAGTGGCCAGCGTCGCCATATTCTTTCTCCTCTTCACGCTTTACTCGCCGCGCGAAGGCACTGCCGCCTTTTCAGTAACGCTAGCGCTCGGCCTATCGCTGACAGTCTTGCTGTTCGTTGGCGTTGTGATGATGCACAACTACCACGTTGGCATCCAACGCAACCTGCTGGCAGTCGTGTCGCAAGCGATGGGCCAGGTTCAGATTGAGGAAGAAGCCAACTCAATCATTATGCGCCTGAACGAACTCGTAACCGAGCAGGCCGACAAGGAGCGCGGGCTTAACCAGGAGCTTCGCGTGCTGTTCCTGGAGACGGTGCGGGCGATGGTCGCCACGCTTGAAGCGCGCGATGAGCACACGCAAGACCATTCTCTGCGTGTAGCATATTGGTCGGTGATGCTGGGCAAAGCGCTTGGCCTCAACGACGAGGAGCTTGAAGTGATGGAACGCGCGGCGCTCCTGCACGACATAGGCAAGCTCAGCGTTCCAGACAATATCCTGCTTAAGCCTGGGAAGCTCACGCCGGACGAATTTGATGTTGTGAAGAAGCACCCCTCCCGCGGCGAGGAGATTGCCCGCTCAATCAAGCTGCTCAACCCGACTTACCCCATCATCCGCCACCACCATGAGCGGCCCGATGGCACAGGCTACCCTGACGGGCTTACCGACCTGCCGCTGATGGTGAAGATTATTGCAGTCGTGGACTGCTTTGATGCGATGACGAGCGACCGCCCATACCGCGAGGCGATGGACTACCGCACCGCGCGCGCGACGATGCAGGAAGTCGCGGGAAGGCAGCTTGACCCCGACGTCGTCAACAAGCTATTTGAGATACTTGAGACGACGCAGGAGGGCTACAAGACGCTGATGCACATCACCGGCGTGCCGCCTGTTGAATTCAAGGGCGGCGGCGATACGCAGCTAAACGAAGGCAGCGGGAGGCAAGAATATCAGCAAGTCTCCTAACAGCTCCATTGAGATACTCACCGCGCCGGATGTCGTCCTGCTAGGCGTTACACGCGCGCTTGACGGCGGCTCACCGCAGGAGCACATTGAGCGCGCCGCCCGCGAGTGCTACCAATCGCACGACAAGATGACGCCGGAGAGCAACCTGCGCTTCCTGCGCGGCATACTCCTGCGCGGGCACGAAAGCGTCTTGGAACACGCCTCGGCGACCTTCCGCGTGCATGGCGGCAGCCGCGCCTTTACGCACGAGATGGTGCGCCACCGCCTGCTGTCGTTTTCGCAGCAAAGCCAGCGCTACGTCAGCGAAACCAACTACCGCGCAATCCTCCCTCCCGCCATCGCCGCCAATCCCGAGGCGATGCGCGTATTCACCGACCACTTGGAGCAGACGCGCGAGGCCTATCGCAAGCTCAAGGAGCTGGGGTTGAAAAACGAGGACGCGCGCTTCGTACTGCCCAACGCGGTGGAAAGCGGCATCGTCATCAGCGGCAATTTCCGCGAATGGAGGCACGTCTTCCGCATGCGCTGCGCCGCGCCCGCGCAGTGGGAGATACGGCGCATCTGCGGGCTGATGCTGAAGCTTTTGCAGGTGGAAGCCCCGGCGGTCTTCGGCGACTTGGTGCTGGACGAGAAGACGTGGATTGCGGCGCATATCAGCGAGACTATAGGGTGCCGCGACGCGCAGGATACCGTCACCGCAGCGCTGGCGAAGCTCAAAGATAAGGGCGACCCGCCGGATAAGATACTAAAGGGGCTTGGCGACGACGCGCTCTACCGCGCCCTGTCACATATCG
>JBBIJQ010000075.1:0-8717 GCA_037445915.1 Planctomycetales bacterium
TACGCTTCCTGCGTGGAATGCCACAATCCACACCAAGCCTCTTCGCGCGGGATGGTGCGGGATATGACGCTGGACGGCGAGCCGTTATTGCACTTTGCGCTGGAAAGCGGCGGTTCGTGCGCGGTTAAGTGCCACGGGCATGAACATCGCTCATCGCGCTATCTGCCGCAGACTTAGGATGCGCCAAGCTCTCTAGGAAGGCATGTTAGGTCGTAATGTTAACCATCGCCGGCGGACCAAGTTGCGGCCCGGGCAGCGGCACGTTGTACTGCGCCCCCCAGACCCAGATATTAGTCGTACCTTGAGGGAAGCGGAACGCTTCCGCATAAGGCCCGTTGCCGCCGATGACCCGGAAGACGAAGTATGCGACTGGGCCAGTGCCCGTAGCCGTGGGGGCAGGGGCGCGCTTGGTCGCGTTAAAGGCTGCGACACTATAGTTAGCGGGGGCGGTCGCAGAGTCGCCCACATAAGCCCCGAGGAACAACGGGTCACCGCCGTATGCAGAGTCAAAAAACAAGTTGGGGTCGTAGCTCGCATGTGACGGTGATGCCGAAACGAACTCAAGGACATCCTTGCGGTACTCAAGGCGGGCATTCACCGAGAATGCGCCTGCCGCGTCCTCTAGGTTCACTCGAAGAATAACGTCAGTATCCGGGAAGAAGAACGGCCCGTTCATAACTTCCAGCGTCAGTTTCGGCATTCCGGTCGGCTGCGATGTCTTCGCGACGATTGAAATAGGCCCTTCGTTGGGGCTGTCCGATTCCATGCTAAAGGGGCGGACGTAGTACGCGTAGTAAGCGGCTTCATCGGGCGTGTTGGTGAGTGTGTATGGCAGGCGGAAATCTTGGCCGGTAAACTCGCGCATGACGCTTGGCTTCTGTTCCGGCGGAACTGCGCCCTGGCGGTTAATGTATGTCCAGCGCCCGGTGTCTTCCACATCCGGGTCTTCCGCCGCGCTGCTAAGCTTTGTGCGGTAAACGTTGTAGCCGCTAATCGTAGTATTGAAGTTCATCGCGATAGGAGTTAAGTCAGCAATTCCTATTACGTCATCGCTATTGCCGTCAACCAGCAAGAGCCGCCCTGGATTAGAAGTATCAGATGCCCTCTGGTTAAACATCTGCGCTAAGGGAGTAATGTCAGAGACTGCTACTATGCCGTCGTTGTTGTAGTCGCCACGGTGAATCTCCGTCCACGTTGCAGTGACGCCACCGCTAGCGTTAACACTCAGCGCGAGGTCTTCAACCATGTTCGCTTCGTGCGTAGGTGCGGCGGAAACCTGCTTGGAAAATGCGGCTGCGCCTTCAGCAAAGCTGATGCGCGCGATCTCGCCTGCGGGCACGTCGCCGGTAATAGGAGCAACGCCGATTGCGATGGCGCCAGAATCGGCGGGAACTGCGAGGAATACTTGCGCATCGTTCAGCGCCCCTCCAGCAAGCATTTCGCTGGGATGGACGTCGGCAGGATAGAATGCGTATATGTAGATACTGCCATCGGTAGGCTTGCTCACGCTTATGCTGAGAATACCGCCATCTACCGCCGCCGAAAAGCCGTCTGGAAGCGGGGCAGGCTTCAACGAGTCGTCAACTGCGACCAGCTTGAATCCTTCGGCTTCCCATCCAGCATAGCTGTAAATGTCACCCGGACGGACGGTCACGGGCCCTTTAGGCTCTGATAGCGGATCAAAATTCAGCCAGCCCGCGTTGGTAGCCTGAACCAAACTGCGAGGCGGCTGTAGCTTGTTCGCAGAGCATGCTGTCAACACTAAGGCTGCAAAGGCAGCCAGTATGAGTACTATAGAGAGTTTGTTCAACAAATTAACTCCTTAAGTAGTGAACTACGAATTATACCGCGCTAACCGCTTCATTACTATAATGAGAGGGTGAAACGAGCCGGCCAGCTCAATTCAGTCCGGGGATTGCTCCTGCGGAGCACGCTTTGGGGCGAACGCGATAAGCTTGCAACCCTATTCGTTCCGCATTTGGGCGCCATCCGCGCGCGCGCCGTCGCAGCCGCACAAACAGACTCGAAGCTAGGGCCGTTCCTGATCCCACCTCTATTGGGCACGTTTACGCTAGCGCAGGGGCGCTCTCCAGTCCGCATACTTGCCGCCATTGAGCCTGAAGAGCGGTTTGCTGCTTGGAGGGCGGACTCGCTGCACCTAAAGTGCGCGGGTGTGATGATGGGAGCCCTGGAAGGGCTTGACGCGCCGGAACAAACAAACAGGCAGTTTTTGGATCTAACTGCCAGCGTGCTCCGAAGATTCACGGACAAGCCGCTTGACGGCTTGGCTGTGTTTACGGTCAAAACGCTTCATTTGTTAGGCCTGTTAGGCGGCGAGACGCAATGCGCCGTTTGCGGGAATGAAAACACCACAGGCACGGTTGCCGCCCCGCTAGACATGTCTGCTTTCATCTGCCGACAGTGTTACAACCGTATTTACGGAAAGAAAGAAGTGTCCGTAATCTTCATACAAGCCAAGCATCTTGAAATTGTGCGCAAGATATCGCAGGCGCAAGTTGAGGATTGTCCTGACATCAGGCTGGACAGCGAGGCTATGGCTGTTCTATTCAGCCTGGCGGAGTTCAGGTTGCCGGAGATGCTGCCTGGCGCAGCCTTGGCGATGATGCGGCTAGTTGCGGGCGGGGCCTAAGCGAGTAGAGTGCTGGTATAATCCGAACGCCGTGAACGTTACATACAGCAGAAAGCTCCGAAAGGTAATCCACATTCTCGCTGGATTTCCCGCTTTTTTGCTTCCGCTGGTTAGCTACAGCGGGATGGTTGCAGGCGCAATCGCCGCATTGGTAATTGCTATCCTCTTAAAGCCAGACGCTCCGTGGCTGCGCGCTATGGCTAAGCCGGAAGACTTCAAGACTAGGAGCATCAACGGCGCTAGGCATTATTTTGCGACCGTGCTAATCCTAATTGCGCTGTGCGGCGCACGCTATCCAGAACTGGCTATGGCTGGATGGCTGGCGCTAGCCTGGGGGGACGGCGCCGCAGGCCTTGTAGGCGGCAAAGAAGGCGTGAGGCTGCCCTGGCTACAGCAGAAGACAGCCGCCGGCTTCATTACGTGTTGGATTTGCGTCTGGCTTGCTGTCAATGCCGCATTCTTTGCAGCCGGCGTTAATGGGACATGGACGACGGCTGCAGGACAGGCATTCATCTGCGCTTCAGCGCTTGCGGTGGCATCGTTAGAGTCTTGGCATCTCCCGTTTGACGACAACTACTCCGTCGGGCTTAGCGCTGCAGCGCTGCTTTTTGCCGGTAAGCTTCTGATAAACCTATTTTAGGAGTGAGGCGATGAACTTTCGTTTCTACAACCCAACTGAAGTGTTTTTCGGGCCTGGCGAGTTTAAGCACGCGGGCGAACATGCTGCGCGGCTCGGCAAGAAGTGCTTGCTTGTTATCGGGCAGAGAAGCGCGGAACGGCATGGTTATCTTGCAAAGATGGAGGCGATGCTGAATACTTCGGAAGTTGCTTACGTGATTTTCAGAGGTATTGAACCGAATCCGCATCTTGAGACTTGCATTGAAGCGGCGAAGGCGGCCATTGAAGCGAAGTGCGACTTTATCCTCGCGCTGGGTGGAGGCTCGGTTATGGACGCCAGCAAAGCCATCGCCGCCGGTTTCTATGACCCGGAAAACCTCTGGGATTATGTGAACCACGGCCAGGAAGCAGTGAAACGCGTGGAAAAAGCGTTACCGTTAATGGTCATTCCAACGCTTGCCGCAACCGGAAGCGAAATGGATAGCGGCGGGGTTATCACGCGCTGGGAAACGCGCGAGAAGTGCGTCATTGGGTCCCCCCTACTCTTTCCGCGAATAGCGGTGATAGACCCGGAACTCACGGTGAGCGTCCCCCTTGACTACACAATGGACGGCGTGTTTGACATCTGCGTTCATGTAATGGAAAGTTACTTCAACGGCGACCAGGAAACGCCCTTGCAGGCAAGGCTAATTGAAGGGTTACTGCTGACTGTTTTTGAAGAAGGGCAGAAGCTTTACCAAGACCCGGCGAACCTGAAGCTGCGCGGTAATATCCAGTGGCCAAGCTCGCTTGCGCTTTCAGGCTTTTTCACCGCGGGCCGCGGAGGGCATTACCCGGTGCACCAGATGGAGCACGTCCTCTCGGCGCATTGGGATATCAGCCACGGGCGCGGGCTGGCTCTGATTTTACCGCGCTGGATGTGGTATGTGGCGCCGTCTGCTCCAGCGCCATTTGCGCGTTTTGCGCGCAATGTGATGTGCGTGCCTGCAACTAGCGACCAACTTGCCGATGCGCAAGCAGGGGTGAAGGCTCTTGTGAAGTGGCTTGATAGCGTCGGCTTGTTCTTGACTTTGGACGACGTCGGAGTTGAGCCGGACGGCATGGAGATGGCTGCTGAAGAGTGCTTGAGGCTCTACGGCAAGGGTCAGTCAGTGGGCGGCCTCAAGCCCCTGCAGCGTGAAGATATACTGGCGATTTACCGAATGTGTGAAGCACGCGACTTTATGATGTGATACGCATTGACTGGCTTCACGCAAGGAGCGCAAATGAGCGAAACGACGAAACAAGAACAGCACGCTGCGTTGCTCGCGGCCGCTAAGGAAGCGTCCGCGAACGCCTACTGCCCGTTTTCAAAGCTGAAAGTAGGCGCGGCAATACTATCGCGCAAAGGTAATGTCTTTACTGGATGCAATGTAGAGAACCCATCCTATGGCGCGGTTATCTGCGCTGAACGCTCAGCGCTGGGGGCGCTGGTTACGGCAGAAGGGCCTAGCGCGAGAATAAGCGCGATTGCAGTGTCCTGTGATGGGGCTAACCCTTGTTATCCATGCGGAATCTGCCGCCAATCGCTGCTTCCTTTTTATGACGAGAGCGCTTCACTTATAGTGGAGGAAAACGGGGCGCTTGTATGCATCAGCCTGGCCGAGCTTCTCCCTAACGCATTTAGAGGCTGGTAAAGCGCTCGTAGAGCTGCTGCTCCAGCTGCACTGTTGCTTGCGCCAGCGTTATTCCATGCCGGCCGGCAAGCATGCGCGCAATGCGGATGCGAGCAGCAGGCTCAAACTCGCCACGCCTCCGCAAATACTGCTCCAGCATCCACCTTTCCCTTTCGGCGCGCCTGCCCTCAAACATCAGCTGCGCCCCTGTTGAAAAGGACGCAGTTCCTTCGGCAATCGCCGCCGGCGCCCTTCGCTTTGGAAGCGCGATGACTATCGTTCCTGCGACAAGGTCGCCGATGCGCTGTTGCCGGCCGCTAAGCATAACTGACCAAATCCCGACTAGATAAGAGCTAGGCAGCAGGTCAACTATTCGGAAAAGGTTGCGCAGCGCGGCAGAGGTGCGGTCTAGCGCGAGGCCGTTAGCGCGTATGACGCGGATTCCTGCTGCGCGCTTGCCTGGCGTTTGGCCGTTCCAGTAATACTCGTAAATGCCGAAGTAAAAGAGGGGAGCGACAAGAAGCAACACGCTATAGGCAATAAATAGCGCTAGTAGCCAACTCTCCATCCAAGGGGCAATATCCTCTTTTATAGCCGCGCTTATTGAGACTATCAGCAATGCCGTGAGCAATACAAGCACAAGCGCGCCAGCGAAAATTACGATGCTGTCAAGGAGAGTTGCCAAAGCGCGCCTAGCGACCCCCGCCAGCGGGTATTCAAGGAACACCTGTTCGGGAGTGGGTATCCTGACTTGCGCTTCGTGAAACACTTCCCTATTCATAAAGCGGCTTTATCATAGCATAACTTAGCGAAGCATAGCCGTCTAAGTTTCTAAGCTCATTCAATGCTTGACAGGCGAAATTCAGCGGCTAGTAACAATGTTGCAGATTTGTGCTATAATAACCTTCGTTTCCCACTCTCCTATAGGGATTTGGGGACCCGTTGGTATTGTAATTATTTACAAGTTTGGAGACCATAAAATGCCTAAGAAACCCCTAGAGCCGGTTGTGAAGCTGAAGAGAGGGCCGGGCAGGCCCCCCAAGGGCACGCCGCGGACAGAGCCGTTGCCTGAGAAACCGTATCTTGAAATTGGCCGCTTAATCCGCGACCTTCGCATCAGCGCAGGAATGACCCAGTTTGATCTTGCAGATGCAGTAAGCGTGAACAATTCATACCTTTCCAGGATTGAAAACGGGGAACGCAGGCCTTCTACCAAAGTCATGCGCAAGATGTCTGAGACGCTCAACTACCCCTACAATGAGCTGGTAGTCGCGAGCGGCCTTCTATCGGCTGAATTCAGGGAAAAGAAGGCACTTGGCAGCGCTGATGTTACCGTCCTTAAAGATATCCACGACATTAAAGACATATTAGCACGCTTCCTATCATCGTCCGACTGGCGCTCGTCAATAAGCCCTTCGGCAGAGCGCTACACCCGCCGCGGCATCCCTGTCTTTGACACGATTCCTGCAGGCTACTTTGACGACGCGAACGTCGTTGAAGTGCACGATGACATTGAGCAGCTTGTCCTGACCGAAGACGAGCTGGCCTACGACCCGAAGGCATTTGCGCTCATCGTCAAGGGCGATTCGATGGTTGAAGCCGGCATACTTGACGGCGACCTCATCATCGTTTCCCCCAATACCCGCGTAGTTGACGGCGACATTGCAGTCGTCCAGCTTAACGGACGCGAGACGACGGTGAAGATCGTTTACTTTGGGGATGACAGCCTGCTCCTTCAGCCTGCCAATAGCGCTTACAGACCGACCAACCTACGCTACCCTGACCAGGTAGAGATACTTGGCAAGGTAGTATTGGTTCGCCGAAAGCTCGTCGTATAAGACTGCTTCTCCTCTTATGCTCGTGCTAGAATCTGCGCGCACCGCGCAAGCGGCAAGCACGTTAAGAGGAGATAACATCATGGCTGATGAAACTACAACAGGCGCAGCCCTCGAAGCTGCGCCTTCTGGCGCTGAGTTTGAAGCTCAGGTCCTTGCGGTGCTGGATAAAATCCGCGGATTCCTGCAGGCAGACGGCGGCGACATAGAACTCGTAGGAATTGAAGGCCGGGACGTAAAAGTGCGGCTTCAGGGAGCCTGCAAGGGATGCCCCGGCGCAGCATACACGCTCAAGATGGGCGTAGAAGCCGCACTTCGCAGGGAGATACCGTCGCTTGGGAACTTAATCCCGGTAGAGTGAATCCTATCTAGAGTGAGCGCGGCCGCCCGTGCCGGGCTGCGCCAACTTGTTATCCCGGACGGAGGGGAAAATGGACGACTTGAACACTATTGATAGCAAGGACTTGGGTCCTGCGGAAAAGCTGCCATCATTCAGCGAACGGCTTCTTGCCATTTTCGTTGAGCCAAAAGTCGTGTTTGACTTTATCGCGAAGCGAACTGATTTCTGGTACTCATTCATCGGCCTGGCCGTTATGGGCAGTATTGGCGCGCTTCTCGCGCTGCCTACGCAGATGAAGTCTCAGGAATTGATGACCGCCGCGATGGGCGCGCCTGGCGCTGCCAAGGCAATTACGATAACGGCTTACATACTCACTCCTCTCCAGACCGCTTTGAGCCTGCTCATTATGATGGCGCTGCTTGGCGCGCTGATATGGGTAGTCATAATGGTGGTCGCTGGCGGCGGCAGTTATCTGAAGGCGATCAACGTGGCGGTCTGGACTACCTACCCCGCGATACTCGCATCCTTTATCAATGGCATCGTCGTTTTCATTACGCGGCCTGAGATCGCCTCCATCCAAACGTCAACGCTGGATAGCAGCCCGGTGATGCGCTACACATCGCTTGCGATGTTCGCACCGCCCGACAATCTTTACATCACAATGATGCTACTTAGCGTCTCGCTGTTCTCCATCTGGGGATACTGGCTGCTTTACATCGCGACGAGGCGCGCTCTTGGCGGCAATGCGACGGCAGCGTGGATATTGATTATAGTGCTGGTAGTATTTTCGCTTGGTTTCAGCCTTTTCGGCGCGTGGGGGCTTAGCAAGGTGATGAATCTTTAACTCGTGAGGGGAATGGACTAATGCTGAAACGGCTGGTAATACTCATCATCGCGCTTGCGATTCTCGGCGGCGGGATCGGCTTTCTCGTGAAATACCAAGGAGCTGCCAAGAAGCCTGTTGATGCGGCTGCGAAGATTCCCAACGACTACGCCAAGATTGCGCGCGGCAACTTGACCATCAAGGTTGAAGGCACGGGCATAGTAGAGCCGCGCACGAAAGTCAGCCTGAAATCCAAGGCCAGCGGGCGCATTGAGAAGCTACTGGTTAAGGAAGGCGACAATGTCACCAAGGGGCAAGTAGTCGCAGTGCTTGACCAGACCGACCAGACACTAGTTGTTGAGCGCGCTTTGCTTGCCGAAAAGAACGCGCGGTTGCGCTACGAGTCGGCGAAGACATCCAGCCTCCCGCAGCAGCTAAAGACTGCCGAGGCGCGTGTAGCCGAGCTTCGGCTTAGCCTTAAGAACGCGCAGGACAGATGCGAGCGCATCAAGCAGCTTTTTGACAAGGGTTATGCATCGCAGCAGGAAATGGATGATGCGCAGAAAGTGGTAGATTCGCTACTGCTCCAGCTTGGCGAGGCAGAGAACTCGCTCAACCTGCTCAAGTCCAAGGACTACGCGCGGGACATTGAGACCGCCCGGCTGGGCTGGCAACAGGCAACAGTGGAATTGCGCCAGGCGCGCAAATCGCTTGGCGACGCCAGCATCACTTCGCCGATAGACGGCACCATTCTCGCCAAGTTCGTTGAGGAAGGCGATACAGTCGTCAGCTCCAA
>JBBIJQ010000076.1:0-4682 GCA_037445915.1 Planctomycetales bacterium
GGATTGAACCTCACTCTGAATTCGGGGAAAGTGCTCTGGGACTGGCTTCCGCCTTACGCGCTCCTTGCGGAGCGCGACACTCGTTCCAATTGGTGGAGGTGGGGGGAGTCGAACCCCCGTCCCAGGAAGCTTCCAGCGCGGCGTCTACGGCAATAGCCGGTGCTTAGTGCGCTTGCGCGCTCTTAGCCACAGGTCTGGCGCATCGGCAGCCTCGCCCGTGGTGCAGGCCTAAGTGTCCCGCGGTGCCGGCCCGTTCCGCGGTAATCCTGAGAGCTTTTCCCGCCGCCGCGTCTCAGGCGCCGAGGCGGTCGGGGTGCCGCTTAGTAACTAAGCGGCAGCAAGCTGATAGTGGTTGTTGGCACTTCAAGCATTCTCACGCGTGATTTAGGTGGGCGTCGTGAGCTGCCACCTGCCGCAACCCCGCCTTCAACTCTTCCGGTCGAAACCGAGGCACCCCCATGTAAATGTACACGCCGCATCCGCCGCACATTTCGCAGCGGCAACCGGCACACATATTATACCCGAATACACACGCGTTTAGTATAGTTACAGGTTATGCGAAGCTTTCAGCAAATTTTAGCTTGACAGCGCGGGCAGCATCGGCTATCCTACTTCGTTCTGGAGGATATATGCCGGATACTAAGGCTAAGACCACTATGAAGGACGCCGATTCTTCCACCGAGAAGAAGGCAAAGCCCGCTGGCGAGACCGCCGCGAAATCATCGCGGAGCAAGAAGGAACCCATAAGCGGCGACGGCCAGTACCCCATCTACGACCCGGCGGCATCGCGCGACGCATACAAAGTCGGCGACATCGTCAAGTTTGAGAAGGTGCGCGACTGGATCAACAAGGGCGAGCTGATTGAGGCGCGCGGGAAGGTCGTCGGCATCAGCGTCTTTGACAAGACGATCCCTTACCTTGAGGTTTCTTTCAGCGACGTAAAGAAGCTAAACAAGGTTGACCTGGGATCGGACGTCCGCAAGTTCATCCTGGAACAGAAGTAACCTGCCTGTTGGCGCTTCTGCGCCCTAGCCGGGGATGACTCGCCCGGCAAACGAACCCCGCAGCTCCACGCGGCGCACTAACGCACCCCGCTGCGCATCCCAGAACTCTACCTGCGTGTTATCCTGCTTGAAAGACTTGGCGGTATCCACTGAGTAATCCTGCGTGAGGTAAGCCTTCAGCGCCATTAGCATTGCCTGGTGCGCGACCGCTGCAACATCGCCCTTTGCGGCTTCGGCCTTCAGCAGTTTTGCAGCTTCGGCGGCACGTTTCGCAACAGTGAGCAGGCTTTCGCCGTTCGGCGGGGCGACTGTGTAATTCGCGCGGCGCCATTCCTCAAATGCGCTGCCATACTCGCGCTTCAAGTCTTCCTCATATCGTCCTTCGTAGTCCCCAAAATCCAGCTCCAGCAGCGACTCCGCCACCGTCACCGGCACGTTCAAGCGCTTGCCGATAATCTCGGCAGTTGCCCGTGCCCTGGCGAGCGGGCTGCAAAGCGCCGATGCGACATTCTCCCTCAGCAGCGCGCCCGCAATCATCTCCGCCTGCAAGAGACCTCGCTGGTTGAGCGGGGTGTCGCAACGCCCTCCTTGAAAGCGCTTAAGGCGGTTCCAATCGGTCTCGCCGTGCCGTATAAGAATCAAGTAAGCCATATGCCTCCCGTGAACAGGTTGCGCGCGAATGCTGTCCTAGCAGTTGCGCAGTGCCTATAATGATAGCAGCAGATGTTCGCTAACATAATTCTTGGCATACTTTCAGGCGCAATGCTGGCAGCGTCGTTTCCGGTGTCGTTCACACCTGGAGGGGCGCAGTGGTCATTGCCCTGGCTGGCGTTCATAGCGCCAGTGCCGCTTTTTTTCGCCCTGCGGAGGGCCGCAAATACGCGCCAGGCTTTTGCCATCGGCGCGCTGGCTGGCTTTGCGCTAAACGCCATCGCGCTGTTCTGGATTATTTCATTCGGAACGTCTGCGCTAACGATGCTCGCCGGATACCAAGCGCTCATCTTCGGCCTGTTCTGCACAGCGCTGCATATCCTGCTTCGCTTCCCGTCGGAAAAACACAACTTCATCCTCATCCCCGGCGCTTGGGTGGGAATGGAGTATCTGCACTCGTTTGGCACGATGGGCTTCCCATGGCTGTTCATCGGCTACACGCAATACAACAATGCGCCGGTGCTCCAGCTCGCAGCAATCGGCGGCGTGTATGCCTCCAGCTTCTTTGTTGCGCTGGCGGCCTATACGCTGTTTCACTTGCTTGGCTCGCGCATGCCTGCTGGCACGCGGATGCGCGGCGTTGCGCTGGGCGCGCTTGCGCTTGTAGCGATGTACGGCTGGGGGTGTTACGCATTCTCGGCTACCTCTCGCGCAGAACTTTCAATGCCCACTTCGCGTGTCGCGGTTGTGCAAGGCGGAGTCGCCAGCAACGTGCCATGGAGCGCTGAGGATTACATCAGCGCAGCGCAGTACGCATATGTCGGGGCAACCAGGCTGATGCTGCAGGCTGAGGTATCGCCGCCGGACTTGGTAGTGTGGCCCGAAAGCGCCCTGCCTGCCGTCATCAACCAGCGGATGCCTCAACCGGAGGAAGCGGTGCAACTCCTTTGGGCCGACTTTCCGCAGCTAAGCCTGCTTATGGGCGCGCTCACACTTTCCGACCGCGGGCTAGAGAACTCCGCGCTTGTTTATTCCAACCCATACTCACCCGACGGCGTATACTCCAAGACGCGGTTAGTCGGGTTTGGCGAGTTCGTGCCCCTGGCGCCTGCGGCTAGGTTGCTAGATTTTCCCTGGGGAGCGCAGGATATTGTGGAAGGCCTGAGCCTTAAGCCGCTGCGCTTTGGCAGGGATTCTGTTACCGTAAATGTGTGTTACGACTCAGTCTACCCGCCGGTCTCGCGCGAAGGGGCGCGCAAGGGAGCTGCGCTAATCGCGGTTCTTGCCAACAACTCGTGGTACGAGCTGCCATCAATCTTATCGCAGCACGCGATGGTGGACTTCTTCCGCGCAGTGGAAAACCGCCGTTCGCTGGTGCGCGCCGCGACGACAGGCATTTCCGGCTTCATACTTCCTTCCGGCCGGCAGGTCTCGCGCATCGGGCGCAACATCAACGCCTGGAAGGTTGAAACCTTGCCGATGAACGAGGCGAAATCCTTTTACACCCTCCTTGGCGACGCTTTCTCCATCATAATGCTTCTGCTCGCAGCCGCCGGACTTATATACCGGTCGTTCGTTGGCGTCAGCGAGGAGTTGCTCTAGCATCTGCTAGAATCACGCCGTGCAACAGAACGAATACCGCGAATTGTTAAGCCGGGTGGGCAAAGAGCTCGCTGAAATGCGGAGGTATCTTTGACCAGCCGGGGAAGCGCGCGCGCCTTGAAGATCTGAAGAAGCAACAAGCCCAGCCCGATATCTGGAACGACACGGAGAACGCAGCCCGTATCAACCGCGAAGCAGCGCTCCTTGAAGGGGCCATCACTTCCTTTGAGAAGCTGGAAAGTGACCATCGCGCGGCAGTGGAGTTGCACGAGCTACTAGTGGAGGAAGGGCTGGACGAAGGCAATTCCGACTATGACGAATCAGCGCGCGCCCTGGCGACATTAGCCGAGAAGGTGGGGCGCGCCAGCCTCCTAGCGCTGCTCTCCGGCAAGCACGACGATGCGCCTGCGCTGGTTACCATCCATGCGGGTGCTGGCGGGACGGAGAGCCATGACTGGGTGGACATGCTTACGCGGATGTATGTGCTCTGGGCGGAGCGCGGCGGGCATTCCGCAAAGATACTGAGCCTGCTGCCGGGCGATGTCGCGGGCACTAAATCCATCACAATAGAGTTTGATGGCAGACTGGCCTACGGCCTGCTGCGCAGCGAGCATGGAGTGCACCGGCTGGTGCGCATCTCGCCTTTTGATTCCAACAGCCGGCGGCATACCAGTTTCGCGTCGGTTGATGTCGTCCCGAAGATTGAGGAGGATGCCGAGATTGAAATTGACGACAAGGACTTGCGCGTTGACACCTACCGCGCAAGCGGCGCTGGCGGCCAGCACGTAAACAAGACGAGCAGCGCCATCCGCATCACGCACCTGCCAA
This sequence comes from Planctomycetales bacterium, assembly GCA_037445915.1. Classification (GTDB taxonomy): domain Bacteria; phylum 4484-113; class 4484-113; order 4484-113; family 4484-113; genus JBBIJQ01. The sequence continues at coordinate 4,086 of JBBIJQ010000076.1, forward strand.
CCGGCATCGTCGTGTCATGCCAGAACGAGCGTAGCCAGCACTTGAACCGCTTGGTCGCGATGAAAATCCTCAAGTCAAAGCTCGCCGCGATTATGCGAGAGGAGCAAAAGGAGAAGCTAGAAGACCTGCGCGGCGCGGTTAAGGATATCGCGTGGGGCAACCAGATTCGCAGCTATGTGCTGCACCCATACCAGATGGTTAAAGACCTGCGCACTGGCTATGAAACCGGAAACGCCCAGAGGACGCTGGATGGCGATATAGAGCCGTTTATGTTCGCATTCCTCAAGCTTGAGAAAGCGAAAACGGAGCATGCGCCCCATCGTGAAAGCGAGTAGGTTAGCCCCTGTGGTATTAGGGTAGAATCTAAGTGATATGAATACAAAGTATCGGCTACGCCTCATGCTGGCAGCGATTGGCGCGTTGCTTGCCTCGCTGCTACTCCTTACCAGCGCGACAAGTTACAACGAAGACCCGACGGTCGGCGAAACCGGCTGGGGCCAGCTTTGTGCCCGTTCAATGCTGGGCGTATTTGAGGGTAAGGTTGAGATTGGGATGATTTCCGCTGGAGAGCTGCCGTCCCTTGGGAAGATGCCAAAA
>JBBIJQ010000076.1:4692-8672 GCA_037445915.1 Planctomycetales bacterium
CAGTGGGACAAGCTCAAGGATGTTGAGTTTGTGCTGGTGAAGATGTCAGGCTCGGACTTGATAACCGCGTTAGAGCGCTCTGCGAAATACATGCCGCGCAAGAACGCCAACTTGCTGCACCTAGCCGGCCTAAGCGTGTTCTGCAAGAAAAGCGGCGAGACGAACACCGTAACGGCTGTCACGGTAGGGGCCAAGCCTGTTATCCCCGGCGAAACCTACCGCATTGCGGCGACAAAGTTCCTGGCGACCGGCGGCGGGCCGTTTGTGGGGCTGAAGTCGCTTGAAGTCGTGACTAAGGACCCGCATAGCCTTCAGCGCCAAATTCGGCTAAAGATGTTTCCGCGCGGGAAAGTTTCTTCGCCTGAAACCAGCTATATCTTCCCATAGGGCAGTTCCAACAAGCCTTTTTGGTCTGTTTTCCTGCATGCCAGCCCGAATCCGGATACCCCTGTGGTATAATCTTTCTTCGTTTACTAACAGGTGATTTTCGGGTGACAGCGGCTCTTGATAAGAAACTGCAAGGCCTGAGTAGCAACATAGACATTATCAAGCATATTGTCTACTACCTGGGGCCTATCAGCATGGAGGACATCGCAGCCAAGATGGCGGAAGTGATGCTGTCCTTCCAGCCTGACGCGAAAACAATAGACCAGTTTATCAGCCCGATACTCCAAAACTACGATTACTACACATCTGATGGCGGCAAGTGGAACGTCATCATTGAGAACATCCCCGAACACAAGATACTTCCCAAGGTGCTGCAAGACGATCACCGCCTCTTATACGACCGCGAACTGCGGAGCCGCATTGCCATCGCGCTGGACGCGAAGGCGAAATCGGTCTGCGTAGAGTTCGCGCGAGACCCAAACCTCAAAAGCTTCGGCACTAAGTGGGGGCTGAAGAAATGGGTAATCGTCAATGACAAGGCGTACGAGCTGATGCTCAAGCAGGAATCGCCGCTTTCCGCAAAAGAAGTGCTCCAGCTTGTCGCGCAGTCTTTGGGCAAGCGGGTAGAAGACATTGTCTTTGACCCGCGCGGCGACAGCCGTTTTGTCCAGGAGCGCAAGTCGTGGATAGTGCGCGACCTTGCCGACAAACGCGAGCAAGAGCGCAACGCGGCCTCAGTAGTAAAGGTGCGCCAGGAAAAAGTCGCGTTGGAGCTGGAGAAATCTTTCGTTAATGCGACTACATCCACGGGCAAGCGTGAAGCTAAGCAGGAGCGCGACTCCAGCAAAGTAAAGCTTCGCAAACAGATGCGCCAAGAAGTCCAGCAAGCGCTCAAGGACCGGGAGGCTTTGGTTGCCCCCGTTGAACTTGACCTCGCTGATGAACTGTCGCAGGACCAGGATTACGTGACCCCGCTGGAAGCGACTTCCTTCAACCGTGTTGAGCTGTCAATGAAGGAGCGCAGCCTTACGCTCAAAGAGCGGGAAAGCATTAACGCGTTTGTGGTTTCGCTGTTGGAAATGGAAAGCGCCGTTCCGGGGGCGGACGCAACTATGGTTGCGCGCGAACCGCTTTCATTGCACAAGATAATCGGGCTGCTTAAAACTAAGCACTTGCCGTATTCTACCGAGCGCGTTGTCATCGCTGACGAGTTCTTGCGCTTCGCATGCGAGCTGGTTACGCCGCACCCGGGAATGTCAGTTCTCAACCCGTCGGGGCATGCGGGCAGCTTCGCCATCCAGATGCTCAACTCAGTTTACGACCGCCTTGAAGGGGCTGCATGGGCTCCTCATGGCGCGCACATAGAAGTCGCGCAGCGCGACAATGTCCGCTACAAGATATTTGTTGAGGGGACGCCGCTGCATAAGAAGTCGCAGGACGACTTCCTCATCAACCAGAACGACCTCGTGGATTATTTCATCATCAACAACCTCGCAGTTGTTGAAGGCGACCGGCTTCTTGCCCAGTCCGCGCAGAACTGCCTCCGGCTGGCCGGTTACCCTAATGTGTATGTGGCGGCGAAGGACTTCCTTTCCCAGCTTCCGGAAGTTTTTTCTGAACGCATAAACGAAGCCAACGAAATCTCGCAACGCTTTGATCTCATCTTTAGCAACGCGACTTTCATCAAAAGCCACAACCTGACCGCCAACTACCTTGACCAGATATTCCGACTGCTTGACCGCGAAGGCGTCGCCTGCATATTCCTGTTGCGCGATGTGCTGCGGCTGCTCAAAGACCACGACTTCATGCGCGATATGGCTGCGAAGCATGATTTCCGCTATGTGTTCCACTTCCCGCAGATAGACACGCGAAACGAGGTTTCGCTAATCGTCCTTAGGCGCAAGCTTGCGTTTGCCGAGGCCGCTGAAGCGAACTTGGTTAGTGCCACAATCAAAGACCCGAAAGCGCTCAATAATATCCTCCTTGACTTGGCGCGCGGCGCGAAACAAAGCGCATTCTATGAAGTCAACAAGCAGGAAAGCGCCCGCCGCATTCTCTCAGGCTAGAACGCCGCAGCGAAGTAGGCGCATGACATTCCACCGCACAAGCGAATAAGGACATGCAAGCCCCATTAGTAGATACACACTGCCACCTTTACTGGCCAAGCCTAAAAGCGCAGGCTGATAAGCTCGTGGAAAACGCGCTGGAAACCGGTGTGCGCTACATTGTGGTACCGGGGCTTGACCTTGCCACTTCGCTTGAAGCGCAGGAGATGGCGCGCAAGCACGAGATGGTTTATTACTCAGCAGGCGTGCATCCTGCTGAAGCTAAAGAGCATGCTAACTTCAGCGCGAAGGAATTCTTCGCCAGGTTTGAAGGCGACCCAAAGCTCGTTGGGGTGGGGGAGATTGGGTTGGACGCGTATTATAACCGCGAGGCGCTGCCTATGCAGGTGCGGCTGCTGCTGCCTCAACTTGAGTTTGCAGCGGGGGCGGGCCTGCCAGTCATCCTTCACCACCGCGACGCAGGCAGGGAGCTTGTGGGGGAACTGGGGCGGTTCAGGGGGCTTCGCGGGGTATTCCACTGCTTTGACGGAAGTCGGCGGCTGCTTAAGTATGCCCGTGAAAACAGGTACTGCGTCGGCATCGCCGGTAATGTAACGTACGGGACAGCGCACAACATCCATTCGCAGCTTACGGCGATACCCGAAGATCTATTAGTCGTGGAAACGGACGCGCCGTTCATGCCGCCGGAAGAGGCTCGCGGCCAGCGGGAAAGCGCGCCTGCCGACGTCGCGGCAGTGGCTTCTTGCATTGCCCGCAGGCTTGCATTATTGGAGAATATGCTTAGAATCAGAACATCCCGTAACTCGTGCAAGCTGTTTGGCTTGCCTGGAGACACTTATGGCGCTTAGGGAACAGGATATCCAGAAATATCGGCTGGTGCTGGAGGAGAAACACGCGCAGATTGAGAAACAAGCTATGGGCCTGCGCAAGAAGATAAAGAAGTCCCTTGACGAAGACCGGGTTTTTGAGCGCAACTCCGGCGACCCTGACAGCGACTTCATTGCCGAAAGCTCTGAGATTGAGAAGGACGAAATGCTGGTGCACCAGCTAGAGACCGTTCTGGACCAAATACGCGATGCCATTGAAGCCATAGACGAAGGCTACTATGGCATATGCCAGAAATGCGGCGCTTCTATTGATAAGGGCCGCCTCAGCACGATTCCTTGGGCGAAGTTTTGCTACTCTTGCCAGGTTGAGCTGGAGGACGTAGACAAGGGCGCCGCCTAGACCACTTGCCAGCTGACATGCCCCACCGTAACTTGCGTATCTTCATTGTGCTGGCAGCCCTGGCTGTCCTCGCAGACCAGCTCACAAAGCTGGCAGCAGTGTATTACCTAACTGCGCAGGGCGGCGGACCGTTTCTTTCCTTCGCAGTGAAGTACTTCACGCTCTGGCACGAGCTGCCGTTTTCGCCAGGGATGTCCGTGCCCATTTGGGATCCTTGGATTCGCTTCAGTTATGCTTCCAACACGGGGATGGCCTGGGGCTTGCTTCACGAGCACACGCTCTGGCTATCTTTCATCAGTT
>JBBIJQ010000077.1:0-8416 GCA_037445915.1 Planctomycetales bacterium
TATCGTTGTCGCGGTCGCGATCGTGGATGTGGTTCCAGTCGTGGTCGCGGTCGTCGACGTGGTTGCGGCCGTGGTCGCAATCTTTGGCAAGATCAAAATCAAAGATGCAGTTTGGATCTCAGTCTTTGAGCGGCTGGAAACACTCGCGGCTGATTCTGGAGCAGCAACATGGGGCGTAAACAGGCTTGCCGATAACCCAGCGGGCCCGAAATCGGCGCTTAAGCTTGACTCCCGGTTTGTCACGGGGATTACGATTCCTAGGGCCCGCGGCGATCCGCGGGGATCGGGCCGGCGGCCGTTGGCGGGCAGCGGGAGAGAGGAGGCGGGTTCGGATGATTCTTACTGTGTCTCAGCATTTGGTGCCGTTTCGCGGCTTGCTGCTCTCTCCGAAAGCCGATCCGATTTTGGCGGAAATCTTTCAGCTGCGGCGGGCCATTTGGCGGCCGCAGGAAGAGGCGGAGACCGACGAAACGCGCAAGCAGATCATTCCCTACGTGCTGATGACCGCGGACGGCCTCTGGCTGAATTATCGGCGGGGTGCGGCGGGCGGGGAGGAGCGTTTGCACGGAAAGGTATCTTTGGGAGTCGGCGGTCACGTTCACCGCGGGGACGGAGAACATCCCTGGACCGCCTATCGGGCCGCGGCGCAGCGCGAGGCCGCCGAGGAGCTGGTCCTTCCGGAAACCAGATTTCGTCAAGTTATTGGCGTGTTGTATGATGACAGCACGCCGGTGGGCCGGGTGCATCTGGGGGTGGTGGAAGTGTGGCGTTTGGCCGGGCCGAAAGCCGCGGCGAATTCTAAAGAGATTCAGGAGGTGCGCTTTTCCAGTGTGGAAGAATTGGCGGAACGCGTTGAAGAGATGGAAATCTGGTCGCGGCATTGTCTTGAGCTGTTGAAAGATTTTTCCTGGAGAAAACTCGGCGCGCTGGCGTGATTTAGGCGGCAGATCGGCTTTAGCAACTTGGAGGCGGGACATGATCCCGGCGATCAATGTCGTCTTTTGACTACGAAATTACTGTGGTGATTCCCTATCTGACTCGGCGGGCGCATTTAGATCAGGCGGTCGCGGCCTGGCGCGGGCAGAAGTATTCCGGACCATACGAGCTGGTCGTGGCCGACGGTTCCGGCAGTTTGGAGGGCCTGCCCGGCGCGCGGATCCTGCCGTGCCCGCGCCCGCGGTGGAACATCAGTCACGCGCGGAATTACGCGGCCCGCCGGACCTGCGGGGACTTGTTGATCTTCGCCCCGGCGGACGTTTTGCCGGCGCCGGAACTGCTGTCCTGGTTGGCCGAGCAGCGGGATAAGGCCGTGTTTTGGACGGTGGCGGGAGTCGCCGAGCAGGCCCCGCGCGACGTTTCCATTGACGGACTGATTGCCGTGAAGCGTTGGGCGAACACGCGTATTCGCGGATTTCAGGAGAAGATGATGGAGGCGCCTCACGGCTGGGGTTACGACAATCGCGACTATCTGATTCGCGTCCGGACGATGGTCAATTCCGGAGGCGAAACCGGAGGCGAGATTCCCACGACGCTTGCGGCCGCTTTGGCCCACGACGACGCGGCGCGCGTCGAGCCGTACGAGCTTAAGGATTCGGCGGCGACGTACGCCGCGCACGAGGCCTGGGCGGCGGCGTATTCCGCGGAATACGGCTGGAAGTGGAAGGGCAATTCCGGACAAAATTGGGGAGCGTAACGTGCTCTTATCGTTGATCACCGTGTGCCACGGGCGCTGGGAATATCTTCGGCGCGTTTGGCCCTCCTGGCGCGCGCAGACCTGGTCGCCGATTGAATTCGTCGTCGTGGCGGCCGGTCCTGACGATTCTCCACTACAGTTGTTGCGCGAGGGGTTTCCCGGCAAATTGGTGCGAGTGACCAACGCGCCGTACTTTCAACTCAGCGCTTGGCGAAACGTCGGAGCACGGTATGCTTGCGGAGAATGGTTGGCCTTCGTGGATTGCGACATTTTGCTCCATCCGGATTGGGCGCGAAAGTGGATGGAACAGTGCGGTTCCGGGGAGCTGTTTCGATTGGCGCATTTCCAAAAGGGCGTGGTCGGGACCTGCGGCGTGGCGCGGTGGGTCTACGAAAAAGTTCGGGGCTATAACGAAAACATGGATGAACAATGGGGGTTGGAAGATTACGACTTCTATCGACGGGTGGAGGCGGCTGGCGGGCGGGTACAGGGCTACCGCGGGGATTACCTCACCCATTTGCACCATTCTGATGCGGCGCGGGCGGAAAACATGCGGATCAAGGTCTTGGATCAGCGCAACCTACGGAAAATAGAGCGCGAGGATCGAGCCGTGCACGCTTGGGAGACGAATCGCCGGCGGCGGTGTGATTTTCCCGCACCGCGCATCGAAGTATTGTCCAGTGAGACCGGCGCGGCATCCTGGGGCGTTTGACGCGGGTATCGGCGGACACGAACGCGAGCGGGGTGGCGTTTTCGGGCCCGGTGAAGGGCCGCGTCAAAGACGCTGCGGAAGGCAAACCGGACTCTGTGGGGCCAATTTTTGAGCACAAAGATGAAACGCAAAGCAACGAAAACGAGGACCAAGAGTTTGTCTCCGTACGGCCGGGCCCGCAAGGGTTACCGCCGGGAGCGGCAAGCCCGGGAACGGCTGCAGTCCGAGGGCTACGCGGTGGTCCGCGCGGGGGGCTCGTTCGGATTGTGGGACCTGATCGGCATACGCCGAATAGGCGCGGAGCCGGTGTTCTCCCCGGACGTGCGTCTGGTACAAGTGAAGAGCAACCGCTGGCCGGGTCCGGAGGCGCGCGCGGCCTTGCTCAAGGACGTTCGCAGCTACGCCGGGAACGTGCGCGGGGAGTTGTGGCGGTATTCTGACCACGCGGGTTTGGAAATAATGACGATCGGATCGCGCGAGCGGTCCGTATTGCGACCGGACCAGACTCGAAAACCAGAATGATTCCGGCTGACTCCTCCCGTTTGCCAATGGCCTTTGCCGGGCATCAGGGGCAGCGGTTGAGCGCCCCGACGGCGGAGTTCAGCTGCGCGTTTGCCGGCGCAGGTTGCCGCAGCGGCAACAGTTTACGGGGTTCGTTCCAATACCGTCCTCCGGGACCGGACCGGCGGTAACTTGAGGACGGCGGCAAGCCGTACACCGAAAATTCAGCGGCCGGGAGGCGGGATTTCCAGTCCCGTTCTCTAATGAGCGTGTCGCGGCAAGGCACGGCAGGGCGCGGCTGGGCACAGCCGGGCCGGGCGAGGGCGCCAATGGGAGGTCGGTCGGTTGCGGCGCGGGTTTGCCCGGCCGGCGATCGTCCGCGTCGGGGACCGAGAACTCGTTAAATGAAAAAGAAACAAAAACTTGCCGACTTTTCGACGGAGATATTAGCCGCCGCGCTCGCCGTAGTCGAGCGCAGATTCGGACCGTCTTCCGAAGCCGCGGGCGTGTTTCGTCGAGCATTCGTCAAAGCGCGGCGTCGCGAGCTGCGCGCGATCGCGCATAAATCTTCGGCGTCGCGGTAAGGTGCCGCGCGAGTACACGGGAGAAAACATGGAACGAACGCGAGACCATTGCGATCTTTGCGGACGCGATTTGGATTTGTGGAACGAGCGTACGCTGGGAGTGAGGATCAGCGTCCACAACCTGTTGCGGTATTCCGGTATGTGGTGTGAACAATGCTACCGCGACTTCGGCTTGGCCGGCGAAACGCCGCCGGAGCGTTGTGAAGCGGTAGAGGCGAACATTCGGAGAGGCCTCATTGGGCGGTAGACGGCCGGGGCACCGGCCCTGTAATTCTTCGCGCCGTGCTGCGGCAGTCGGTAGGTCCGTTCCAATACCGTCCTCTGGAACCGGACCGGCGGTAACTTGAGGATGGCGGCAAGCCGTACGCCGAAAGTTCAGCGGCTTGGAGGCGGGATTTCGAGTCCTGTTCCCTAATGACTAAAAATGCGGCAGCGGGTTCGACAAAGGCGGATAAAACTTGGGGAGAACCGCGGCTGCTCTGGATTTGTCCAGAGTGCATGAAGCTTTGTAGCTCTTTCATCAGCGAGTTGGCGGAAGCGGGCACGGCCGTCTGCAGCGTGGCCAGCCTGCTCTTGCCGTACCCGCCGGGCGCGCTAATAGTGATGAGCCGGTGGTATCCCCCTAGGATAAGCTGCGTCAACTCGTGCAACTCGAGTTCGCGCCCGATGAACGAGTTGGGCTGGAATGCGAGATTGTTGGGGCGGTTCTTGAGCGTCGCCAGCGGGGAAAACTCGTGCGATGGGAAGTCGGGGTGGTTGAGCTGGTAAAGCTTCTCCGGCTCCTGAAGGTCGCGGAGGTAGTGGATTCCCAGGTCAACGATGCTCGTGTCTTGCGGCACCTCGCTTAGGTGGGTGCGCACCGTGTCGGAGAGAATCGCCTGTCCCGGATTGCATACCTGCGCTATACGCGAGGCGCGATTAAGAGGATGGCCGAAATACCCTTGGCCGACGGCAAGCCGCTTAAGCTGTCCGCCGTGCGCGACCACGCGAAGGAGAAGCTTTGTCCCGTCCGGCAAGGGCGAAAGCGCGCCGACTCCTTTCTTTACGTCAACCATTGCGCTGATGCAGGCTGAGGATGTATCAAAGAGCGCGATGTAACCGTCACCGAGGTTCTTCATTATCTCGCCGTCGCGCGATTGCACGGCCTGCTCAACTATCCCGTTATGCTTCTCAAGTACGCGGCTGAACTCGTCAGGATAACACTCCCACAGCGATGATGACCGATAGATATCGGTGAAGAGAATGAACGATGTTTGTTCCCGCGTTTCGGCGTCTCTGGGCATTTACCCTCGCGCCAGATTATAGCATAACGCTGCGTCCAAGATTTAGTGGGGTTTGTCTTGAGATATTACCCCAAGTTTCAGCTTTGCCACGGCGAGCCGCGCCTGTTGCGCCAAATCAACGGCGGTCGCGAGGACGCGCGCGCTTTCCTGCGGGGAGTGGATGCCCATGCCGTTATTCGCCGCGACGAAGTCCCAACGCATCTGGGCCCTCCGCAAAAGCTCCCGCGCATCCGCAAGCTGCGCATCCGTCGCGCCTGTCTTCATCGCGTCCCCGACTTCCTTGTGCGCGGCAACCAACGCGTCCTCGGTAATGCCCAGCAACTGGTGGTTCTTGTTTTGTATAGACTCTACGCGCGCTACGGTTTCAGCTTCGCTCCAGCGGTGGCAAACGCCGCACGAGTTGCTGATGTTCTTCAACGGGCTTTGGATGTGGTGATCAGTGTATTTCACATTGCCCTCGCTCTTGTAAGGCATGTGGCAATCGGCGCAGGCAACGCCCCGCGAATAATGAACGCCGGTCGTGAAAAGCTCGTAGTCGGGGTGTTGCATCTTTACCAACTCAGTGCCGCTCACGGGATGCACCCAGTCCACGTGCCGCGTGTCATCAGTGTAGTATCGCTCCATGTCGTCCACGTTCAAGCCGAACTTCCACGGAAATGTAAGGTATGTGCCCTTCTTCTCATCAGGGCTTTTCTTTGCGAAGTAATACTCCACATGACACTGCGCGCATACGAGCGAGCGCATTTCCTGGTAGCCCGCCTTGTCTATATCCTTGCCCATTTCAGCGAATGCCTCGCGCAGGGCCGGGCGCGTTATCTTCAAGTTCATTGTCCCGGAGTCATGGCAGTCGGCGCACCCAATGGGGTGGCTAACCTGCTTCTTGATTTCATCAAAAGGCGCCTTGTAGAACTCCGCAGCGCCCATCTCCTTCATAAGCCTTGGAATATCCGAGCTCTTGCAGGTCATGCAAGTTCCAGGCTGCGCTTTTCCGCCGCGCGCCGGGTCAACGCGGGCAGTGCCGAGCACGTCCTCCAGAGCATACATATGCCCGCGCGCCTGCTGGAATTCAGCCGAAAATGGGTAGCCTGCGAACAGTTCCACCAAGTGGGGGTCCAACTTAAGGTAATCGCGCTTCTCCGGGCCGCCATACTTGGTGTTCGCGCCGCCCAACTTGGTCATCTTCCAGCTATCATATTCGCGAGGGAAATTCACGCCCCATTTCGCGCTGTCCGGCTCCAACTCCGCGACAGGCGTAATGAACTGGAAGCTATATGCCGATTCCTGCCTCCGTTCGTTGATGGACGAAATAAACAGCCCCAAGACTAGTATGACCGCTGCAAGAACAACTACTACAGCCCAGCCCAGCCATGCCGGAGGGCAGAATGGCCTTCGTTTGCCTTCATGGTTTTCGCTCATTTACTTTCCTCGCATGAGAACGGAAGTTGCATAACCGGCGCCAGGTGAGGCCGCCGGACATTAGGAGTAGCCGCTAGCCCGCCTACTTCGCCGTGCGCAACGCTGCCGTGGCATTCGGTGCAACTGCGCCCGCTTTGGCAAAGCAGCGGAAGCTGCGAAAGCTGTTTCGGGAGGTGGCAGCGCAAGCAGTTTTCGTAGATGACTGCTTTGGACGCCGGTATGGCGCGGATAACCTGCGGCTCAAGCCTGAGGGTAAAAATCGCAGTGTGCCGCAAGCCGTCCTTCGCCTTGAACGCGTACTTCCTAAGCAGCGAGTCATGTGGAACGTGGCAGTCGTTACAGTTCGCCACGGCGCGGTGGCTGCTGCGCTCCCAGGTTGCGTACTGCGTCGCCATGACATGGCAGTTCATGCAGGTGCGCGGGTCGTCCGTAAGGTAGGAGTAAGCCTCGGATACGCGGATAGTCAACAACAGCATCCCCGCGATAATACCCATCAAGGCGAACACGGGCATCCTCCACGCCGCTGGGAGAAAACGCAGCGCCAGCACATCTCCGATAAAATTCATATGCAATCATGCGCGGCCGATTATCCTATGCCGCCGCTTTATTTGCTACCAAGTTAGCGGCAGGTATATTGCAAATGGTTCGGCTCGGGCGAACAAAAGCCGCGCCCGCAGCGTCTATCTCCGCATGTTGGGGAATAACACCATAAAGCTGTTTTGCCTACCTGTTTTGGTTTTCGCCTTTATCTTTGGCGCATATTCCACCCAAGCGCGCGCCGACGGCATTCTCATCCCGCCTTCAGACGTCCCTATCGCCACCGCATTCGCCATCCGCTACCACCACGTGACCGTGGACATCGCAGACAGCGTGGTGAAAACGTCGGTTGACCAGGAGTTTGAGAACCTGACCGGCCGGCGCATCCAGGCTGACTACGTCTTCCCGATACCGCACGGGGCTGTCCTGGACGACTTCGCAATGTGGGTCGGCGACAAGAAGCTCACTGCCGAAGTGCTGCCCGCGAGCGAAGCGCGCAAGATATACGAGGACATCGTGCGTAGGCAGATGGACCCAGCGCTGCTTGAGTACATCGGCAACAATGCCTTCCGCGCGCGCGTGTTCCCCATTGAGTCGGGCGAGCGCAAGCGCATCAAGCTCAGCTACTCGCAGGTGATCACCGCCGACAATGGCGTTTACGAATACATCTACCCGCTGAACACCGAGAAGTTCAGCGCGCGCCCACTTGATACAGTGTCGGTCACCGGCAAGATTGGCATGGGCACTCCCATCAAGACCATCTACTCGCCGTCGCACCCCATCAGCGTGAACCGCAAGAGCGATAAGAGCGCTACGTTCAGCTATGAGCAGGCGAACGTGACACCCAACGTGGACTTCGTGCTCTACTACTCGGTGGACTCGCGCGAAATCGGCGCGAGCCTGCTCGCCTACAAAGAAGATAACTCCGAAGACGGCTTTTTCCTCGCGACAATCACGCCGCGTGTTGAAGGCGCGAAGGACAAAGTCGTCAACAAGAACTTCATCTTCGTGCTTGATAAGAGCGGTAGCATGATGGACAACGACAAGATCGTGCAGGCGAAGGATGCTCTGAAGTTCGTGCTGCGCAACCTGCACGAAGGCGACCGCTTCAACGTCATCGCCTACTCCGAGTCACTGTGGGAATGCTTCCCCGACGGGATGAAAACCTACAGCCCAGCAACGCGCGATAAGGCTTTGCAGTTCGTCAGCCAGTTCAGCGCCGAAGGCTCAACCGACATCCATCAGGCGCTGACCCGCGCGCTGGAGATGCTGGGAAAGGAAAGCGCAAGTAAGCCAAGTTACATCGTCTTCCTCACCGACGGCCTTCCGACATCGGGCATCACCGACGAAGAAACCATACTAAAGGACGTAACCGCCGCCAACAAGCTGCGCACGCGGCTATTCGCGTTCGGCGTCGGCTATGACGTGAACACGCATTTGCTGGACAAGCTCACCGAAGCCAACCACGGCCTGACCGAATACGTGCGCCCCAGCGAAAGCATCGAGGGCAAGGTCTCCGGCCTATACGCGAAAATCTCCAGCCCGGTGCTCAGCGACGTGAAGTTCGGCGTGGCTGGAGCGACCATCCGCGATTTCTACCCGCGCGAAATGCCAGACCTGTTCCGCGGCGAGCAAGTTGTCATTGCGGGACGCTTTGCGCCGGGCGCGAAGGACGGCACTCTAACGCTGG
>JBBIJQ010000078.1:0-8165 GCA_037445915.1 Planctomycetales bacterium
GTTGACCACCAAGTCGTAACCGAGACCTCTTCGGAGCTTTCGGGCGATAATATCGTCTGCGGCTATAACATCCACCATCCGCTTGACGGCAAGACATATTGCTACACTATCTCGCTGCCCAAAGACGTGGGCCCGCTCAGCAAAGTTTGGGAGGGGCTTGACCCCGTCTTTTCAACGCTCTTCCCCCGCAGGGAATACATGCTGGTTTACCGCGACTCCGCGAAGACTGTCCTGTTGGAAGCAGCATACAAACTCGTCAAATCCCCACCGCCGGAGAAGGCCGCACCGCCTAAAGAGGCGGCGCAGTAGGCGCGCATTAGCCGCCTACAATCTGCCGAGACAACGGAATCCTAATGAAGTTCCAAGCGCACCGTGTTATAATTCTAAGTTCAATCACCATATGTGCGCACTCGTAAGTAAAGCACGCAATCTTGTGGTCGTCATAACGCTGAAGAGCAGCAGCCGCTCTTTTGCGGGGAAGATCATAGACTTTGACGACCGCTTTATAGAAGTGCTTGTGCGCGTGGATGACAAGGGCGAACTATCCGCCAACCGCGATGTTTTTTTCAACGGCGGATATGCCAAGCAAGACCGCATCCTCGTTTCCTTAGACGATATCTCAACCATCGCATAGCTGCTGCGATGCAAAGCACCCACGCTACATTTCTGGCTGCACTGGCAGTTACTTGCTGCATCCTTTATTCACCCGCTCCAGCCGAGGGCAAATCCCCTTCGCTTGAAGTCAAATACTCTATTGCAGGCTTTGAGAAGCTCAACTGGAAGATAACGCCGCCCGAACACGCTACAAGCCTGGAGATGAATAACGGTGAATGGAGACTGGCAAACTCCGGAAGCTCCACGCTGCTTGTAGTCGCGCCGTATAACGAACGCGACTTTGGTATTGCCTGCGAGATAGCCTTTCCAAAACGCCTGCCCCAGGGCGAACGCGTGTCTGTGTTATTCAACTATCAGTATTACGAAACGCTGGGCAAGTCGTCTTATGCGGAAATCAGGCTCTACCCCGACGGCAAGTTTGAGTTCGGGCACTCAGACAACGGCTATATGCTGGTGCAGCAAACAGGCCGCTTTCCCCTCTTTCGCGGCAGAAACCGCGACGTGAAGCTCTACTTCGCCAAGCTGCGCAACGAGATTCATTTTGTAATCAACAACAAGCGCAGCACTATTAAGGTCGGCATTGAAGCTAAGCAAGGCGGTTTCGGCTTCGGCTTGCCCCCTGGCTCATCAGCCGTGCTGAGCAACTTCAAGTTCACAGTCTACCGCGAAGTGGATGTGCCCTTTGAAGGCGTGGATGTCATCGGCCTGTTCGCGCCCAAGCAGCGCTGAAGCTAGCCGACGCGTGCGCTTCGGTGAACAACCAACCCTTCATGAACCGTCAACAGCGCCTCGCGCTGCGCGATGTTACTAGCATTCGTGCTTCCGGCGAATACAGCAACGTCCGCCGCGCAGCCTATGTCCAGCGAGCCTTTGGTCGCCTCATCGCGCGATAACGCCGCGCTCCCGCGCGTGAACAGCCCTACCGCTTCTTCAAAGCTAAGCCGCTCTAATGTGTTCGTGTGGTTACAGGCGGCGTAGATTCCCAGGCGCGGGTCAAGCGGCGTAATGGGTGCATCGCTTCCGCCGCCTATAACCATTCCTGCGCCTAGCGCAGTCTTGAGCGCGTTGGCTGCCAGCGCGCGGTTAGTGAGAGCACCATAGTATGCGCCATGCTTCCCGCCCCAAAAATAATCAAACGCTGGCTGCATTCCGCTTGCTACCCCCACCCGTGCAGCGCGCCAGCATTGTTCCGGCGTCGCCAAGCACCAATGGTCTATGCGCGGGCGAAGTGTGTGAAGGTCATGCGCCCGCGCAAGAACCTCGTATGCGGCAAGCCCTTGCTCTGCCGCCGCATCTCCGATGGCATGCACGCAAAGCTGCAGGTTCGCAGCCGCGCATTCTCCTGCGAAGCGCGTGAACTCGTCCTGCGTGAAGTAAAGAACGCCAGCGTTGCCAGGGTCATCATCGTAAGCACGCGAAAGCGCTGCCGTCCGCGCGCCAATCGCCCCGTCGAGCAGGATGCATCCGCCAATGCGCGCAAGCCCAAGTTCCTTCACCAGCGCGATGTCCATCGTGCGCGGCCAAACTACGAGGCTTATGTCATCGCGCGAAGCCGCGACCTCCATTGCCAAAAGGATATCCGCTGCAACATCAGATCCATAGCCTACGAGCGCGTGAACACCGCCGACTCCGAGACATGGCAAACCGCCAAGGAAACGCGAAAGCGCCTCGCGCCGCTGCTCCAGTGTAAACATATCATATATCGGCGTGGCCAGCTCTTCGTAGAGCGCGCCGAAGATGAGCCCGCTGGCGCGCATTTCCGCCTGTTCACTTGCAGGGATGCAGGCATTGCCAGCAACGCTCTCTATGTTCAAGACTTCCCATGCGCGGTTGTTGGCATAACACGAGTGCTGCTCCACGCTTTTCACCAGGCACGGCCTGTTTGGGAACGCGCGTTCCAACACAGGCACAATGCGCGTGCGTTCCTCCGCCGTCCAGCGGCTTGCATTGAGCCTTCCTGCAAGGATAAAATCAGCCCCAGCGAGCGGCGAAACCTCTATGCGCGCCACCAAGTCGTCCGCGCTTTCTGCATTGAAAACCTCAATCTCAAAAAGTAAGCTCGCAGCGGCAAGCACATGCGCGTGGCTATCAATGAGCGCCGGCAACACGAGCATTCCCCTCGCGTCAAAAAGGCCTGGGTCGGCGCAAAGCGCGCTTTCCGCTTCAGGATGCGAAAGGACGCGCGCACTGGATACTTTCCCGCCTGCGAATGCAAGCAGGCGCAGCCCTGTATGCTTATAGATGCCGTCGGAGATGATGCCTGAAATGGTATCGCCCATAGCGCGCTATTCTACCAGCCAGAGCGATTGTGCCGCTTTAGCTGAACCAAGGCAGGAACGAGTAGCCCCAGGCGAGGAAACAGGTCAACATGAAGAATATGGCCAGCGGAGCTATCATCCGCCTGTATAGCGCCCAGTACGTCCCGCCGAAGTATTCCACACTCAGCAGCAGGCAGAGGTGGATCGGGCTGAACATCACGCCGAGCATTGCGGCGGTGAAGCCAATAACGAATAGCGGCACAAGCGGAATGCCTGCACTCGCAGCAAGGCCAAACGCCACCGGAAAGCCTACCCCGACTGCGGCTATTGTAATGCCAGTAATCAGGCCGATGAGCGCAGGCAATATGAGGATAACCAGCCACACCGGTATGCGCCACTGTTGAAGCTCTAGCACGCTTTCGCTTATCAGGCCCGTCTGGTTCAGCACGTTTTGGTAGTAGAGCACGGAGAATACCATCGCCGACAGCTCAAGCTCGCGCTTGTCCGCAAGGTGCCGCAGCAATCTGCGCAGGTTCACCTTGTCCAAAATAATCGTAAGCGCGCACGTGGTGATGAGCGCGGATATGATGATTGTGCGCGGGAGCGGCTGCGGGAACACCCCGCCATGCGCCTCGTAGAACTCGCGCGCCATTTCAAGGCAGACTCCGCCGACAACTACTGCGAGTATCGGCCACATGGATACTGCGAATGCCCACCAGCCCTTGCGCGATGCTTCAGGCTCGATATGGAAGGCATTCCCGTTCAGTTTGAGGTCGCGGAACATCGTCAACGCGCCGACGATAACGACTAACGCACTTACCGGTATCATCAGCGCGACGACCAATGGCAGCGATAAGCCTGACAGGCCGGAAGCGAGAAGCACGCCGGGGTAAAGCGGCCACCAATACTCCCAGATATGGCGGAACCAGTAGTTAATGGCGGCCAACTGGCCTGGGTGTTCTTCAATGTTCGTGGCTGACGCCCGCACCATCGGCGCGCTGAACCAAGCGCCGCCGGGCATAGGCAACAAGCCAATGAGCGCGGGGAACATCGCAAGCCTGAGTTTCGGGCTTTGCACCAGCCCATCAAATATGCCCGTTATCCTTTCCAACCGCCCGCTTAGGCGCAAGATGGTTGAGAATAGCAGTATCAGGACGATGATAAGAAGCAGCGAGATGACATCAGGGTCTGCGATAGTCGCGCCGAACTGGCTGCCGGCAATGGCCAGCCCTTCAGCCGGCCCTTGGCGCGCTGACAGCCCGAGCACGATGATGGCCGCAAACACAGCCATGTATAGCGGAACCTTGAACCGCAACATGAGCAGTATCAGCCCAAAGCTAATAAGGATGATAGCCAAAGCAGGCACAGCGGCGGATTATAGCTCAGGCGAAGGCGCTTTGTTATAATCGCCGCGTGATACCGACGAAAGCAAAACAACCAACATCCCAGAAGTTCGGTGTCATTCTCAGCGGAGGCGTCTCACTGGGGCTAACTTACGTCGGCATCCACCGTGCGTTCTGGGATGCCGAACTCAAGCCATCGGCAATAGGAGGGTGCAGCGTCGGAGCTGTTATGGGGGCGTTATGGGCGGCCGGACTGACGCCTTACGAAGTTGAGAAAGCAACCGCGCAGGCGAAATGGCCGGGGCTGGTCAGCCTGAGGCGAAACCGTCTCGGACTATTTTCATTCAGCAAGCTTGCCAGCTTTGTGGAGGATGTTTGCGGCGTCAATTTCATTGAGGACCTGCCGATCCCGCTGGCAATTTCAGCGACTGATCTTGCCACCGGCATGCAGGTCGTCATCAAGAAGGGTCGGCTTGGAGAGGCTGTCGCCGCGAGTTGCGCTATCCCCGGGCTATTCGCTCCGGTAGCGATTGATGACGTGCTGCTCGTTGATGGTGGCGTACGCCAAAACCTGCCCGCGTCAATACTCAACGAAAACGATGCTTTAAGCTTTGTGTTTGCTGTCGATTTAATACGCAGGTATTCCCTGTGGGTAAAGCCTAACAACCCCATTTCAACTATGTTGCAGGCATTTCTCATCTCCTTGCAGATGCAGAGCGAGTTTGCCCCAGCCGGATGCAACAAGCCTATGTTGCTTGCCGCGCCGAAGATGGTTGGAGTGAACGCCCTTGACTTGAAACAGCTGCCTAAGCTGCAGCAGATTGGCTATGACGAAGCGCGGCGCGCGCTTTCGCAGTTCAATAACTGGTTCGCCAACGGCCCTCCAGCAGGCGCTGCGGTAGTAGAGGTTGGCTAATCCCCGACGATGATTTTCGCCAGGGCGGCAGACATCAATTTTGCGCGCGGCGGATGGGCGCGGGAGACGAGGAGAATCGGCGCAACACCGCCCACGACGACCCCCAGCATAATTGACTGCTGGTAGTAGAGCACCATCTTGATGCTGATGTTCCCCGCTTCCAGGTTTGGCACAACGATGATGTCAACATCGCCGGCGATTGCCGTTTCAATCTTCTTCTCCTTCGCCGCTTCAGGTTCCAGTCCAACGTCAACGCCGAAGGGGCCGTCAATGATAGCGTCAGGCCACTCGCCGGCCTTGTGGCGCTTCACGATTTCGCGCGCGTCAGCAATCGCCGGAAAGTCCTGCCCCGTGTCTTCCATTCCCGCCGCGAAGATAACCTTTGGCTTCTCAATGCCCATGCTGTGCGCGACTTTGATGGCGTTTTGCATTATCTGGATCTTCTCGTTGATCCCGGGAGCGACGTTCATTCCGGCGTCAGTTACTAATAGAAGCTTGTTGAGTCGGGGATTCTCCAGCACGGTGATGTGCGAAAGCCGGCTGTCGCTGCTCTTCACTTCGTCGTGGATGACCTGGAGCACCGCCTTCAAGAGGGTATTGGTCTTGATCTTCCCTTTGAGTATGAAGTGCGCCTTGCCTTCATTGCACAGGCGGACTGCTTCGGCTGAAGCTTCTACATCATCCGCAGCGCAATTATGGATGACCGCGCCTTCCGGCCTGCCATGCTCGCCGAACGCTTTCTCAATTGCCGCTTCATCGCCTACAAAGATACAGCTTGCGAGCTTCTCCGCATTGGCCATATGCGCGAATTCAACGCAGTCGTCGTTGTCCCCGCCTACAATGGCTATCTTTGCATGAGACCCAGCCTTAACCGCAGCGTGCAATTCATCAAAAGTGCGTATCATTACTCCTCCAAAAGACGTTAGTTTATGTTAACCTTCGTATGTTTGGATTGGCTCTTCGCCGCTGAGCGCTGCGTGTGCGCCAGCAGCAAGCGCGCCGATTTCATTCTCGCCAGGATAGACCATCACCTTTCCAATCCAGCCGACATACTTCTTCAAGTCTGCAACGAGCTTCTTGGAGTGCACCAGGCCGCCGGTCAGCAGGATGGCATGTAGCTTGCCCTGAAGCGGCACGGCATACATGCCGATATTCTTGGCTATTTGGTAAACCATCGCGGAGTATATCAGCTCCGCCTTCTTATCGCCCGATTCAACCATCTGCAGGACTTTCTTGAAATCGTTAGTCCCCAAGTATCCTGCGAGCCCGCTCTTCTTTGTCAGCATCCGCTTTAGGTTTACGTCGGCATTGACTAGCGCGGCTTCAACATCAATCTCGCCCCCGGCGGAAATTGCTTTCTTGATTTCATCGCCCGCTTGGGCAAGCGTCAGCTTGATTAGGCCTCGCATCGGCATTACGCCTGCGCGCTCAATGGAGAACGGCCCCTCGCCCAGCAGCGCGTCCCCATTGTCAATGGCTTTGCCCTGCTTGATGCTTGCGATTGTGAAGCCGGAGCCAAGGTGCGCAACTACGAAGTTCGCCTTCGCAAACGGCACCTCCAGCGTCTTTGCCGCAGCTTTCGCGACCGCGCGGCTGTTAAGCGCGTGCAGACGGCTGGTACGCACAATGCCTGGGAAGCCGGATATGCGGGCTATGTCAGGGAACTCATCTACCGTTACAGGGTCAACAATAAATGCTTCTATTCCAGTCCCCTTCACCAAATCGGCGGCTATCAGCGAGGAGAGGTTTGAGGCATGGTCGCCGTACTTGGCGTTGCCCAGGTCGTCCAGCATCTTCTCATTCACGCGGAAAACGCCTGCCTTAAGCGGAGCGAGCAGCCCGCCTCGCGCCACGACTGCGGACATCTTCTCAATTTCAACGCCGATAGCAGTAAGAAACCCGCGAACCTGTTCCGTTCGGCTTGGGAGTTCCTCTATCACACGCTTAGAGCCTTCAGGCGGACTGTAAGCAAGATTTTCCTCTTTGACTAGCCTCTCGTTCTTGTAGATAGCAAGCTTAGTGCTCGTGTTGCCGGTGTTAATAACTAACACGAGACCAAGCTGTCGCCGCTTCTGCGGCTTCTTAGCATTAGCAAGGTTCTTTGCCACCGTAATTCCCTCCAGCTTGTATTCAGCCGCTGCTTACGCGGCGTATAACGTAATGTCTTGGGATGAACAAAGAAGGCGCGGCAGACTTCCAGCCCTCCTTGTAATATATATCACATATTCAACGCTACGTGAAGAACATTGGGCGACTTCTGGAGCACTATGGCTCTGCCTAGCCTGTTCTAGGGGTATAATACACTGACCGCTTCTAAGCGGCTGGAGTGACTATGCCCATTCGCAGCTTCGCTATTTCAGCCATCATTGTGCTGGCGTTCTACGCTACCGCTTTTGCCGCGCCGCCCGTCCACGACAACCAGATCATTGTCAAGATGAAGCCCGGCAAGCATGCATCGGCACTGGCGGCCCCAGGCAAGTCCGTGAGCTTCGTGCGCACGATGCGCCTGTCCTACGCCGACTATGACATTGTCCGCGCGCAGGAAGGCGCAGACCCTTTCTCGGTTGCGCGCGAGCTGGAGGCTTCTGGGCAGGTGGAGTTCGCCTACCCCAACGTAGTGAAGTCCGTAAGCACCCTCCAAGAGCTGCTTGACGGCCCTGCCTTTTGGCCGAACGACTTGTACTTGCTAAACCCCTTTACGGTCGTAAGCGAAGCATGGAACAACCCCCGGCAGTGCCAGTGGGGATTGCTTTACACTAACACCCCGCTGGCGTGGCATTACACTACCGGCTCCAGCAATGTTATCGTCGCCGTCATTGATACCGGCTTGAAGTTTGAGCACCCAGAGCTTTACGGGCGCTTATGGGTGAACACAGGCGAGATCGCAGGCAACGCTATTGACGATGACACTAACGGCTTTGTTGACGACATCAACGGCTACGACTTTGCGTCCTACAACTCCACAAGCCACACCGGCGGCGATTCAGACCCCACCGACCCGCAGCCCTATTCCGAAGCCCACGGCACCTGGGT
>JBBIJQ010000079.1:0-8133 GCA_037445915.1 Planctomycetales bacterium
ATATCGGCTTCTTCCCCTTCTACCGCGAGAAGCAGCCTTGGCGTAAAGTGCTTCCGCGCGTGCGCGAGATGCTAGACATGCTCGGCCTGGAAGGCATAGAGAGCAAGTATCCTGCAGAGCTTTCAGGCGGGATGCGCCGCCGCGTCGCGCTTGGGCGCGCTCTTATATACCGCCCGAAGGTTCTGCTTTACGACGAGCCGACGACTGGCCTTGATCCGACGATGATCAATATCGTGGATGAGATAATCCGGGAGATGAACGAGAAGTTCAAGGTAACTTCCGTCCTCGTCTCTCACGACCTAGAAAGCGTTCTTGACGTGGCTGAACGCGTCTTCCTTATGCACGAAGGCGTGGCGCTTGATGTCGGCGAGCCGCACCAGCTTCTGACCAGCGAAGATCCCATCGTCTGCCAATTCACCAAGAGCTGGCGCGAACACGTTGAAATGTACCGGCGGCTGATTCACGGCCCTGAGCCGCCTGCAAGAGGATGAAGCTTATGCTGAACAAAGACATTACTTACCAGGTGAAAGTGGGAATAGTCGTCGTGGTGGGCTTGGTGCTGGCGATAGTGTCTTATCAAAGCCTGCTCGCCATCAACCGCCCGAGCGGCTATTCGGTGACGGTGGAGTTTGAGAATGCGCGCGGCATAAAGAAAGGCACTTCCGTCCAGCGCGCAGGCACAGATGTCGGCTGGATATCAGCTATCGGCCTAGACTCCGGCAGGGGCATAGCCGTTGCTAATGTGCGCATTTCCCCAGGCGTAACCTTCCCGAAGGATGCGACTTTCTTCATAATGTCTGAAGGCCTGATTGAGGAAAAATACCTCGCCATCAGAGATAACCTAACTCCTGACCCGCTTGCCGGCGATGCTGAAAACGGCGATGTATTTATCGGCGTTCCCGATCCCGGTTTGACGGATATGATTTCCAACGCCAACCTCGCCCTAGTGAAGGTGAATACGCTGCTTGGCACTTTTGACGATATGATGAGCGAGGAGAAGCTGGGCGGCATCATCAACGAAGTTTCCAAAAACCTCAATGATACCCTCCGCGCAGCGAATTCGCTGGTTGCCCGCGCTGACAGGATGCTCGCCTCAAACGAAAAATACATCAGCGGCACAATGAGCAACGCTTACTCGGTGAGCAAAGATGTCAGCGCGCTCACTGGCGATATGAAAAAGACGATGGACACACTTGATTTAGGCACCCGCGTAGATTCAATCCTCACGCAGGTGGACAAACTGCTCGTGCAGGTCAACAGTGTGACTTCAGAAGTTTCAATGATAAGCGGCGACCCGGAGGTGCGCGGGAACGTGAAGGACAGCATCGCCCTCACGAAGACAACGCTGGCTGAGGCGCAGGAAACCCTGCGCGCCCTTCGCGGCACGCTTGACCGGGTGAACGAGAAGCTGGACAAGATTGGGCCTGTGAGCTTCAAGGGCAAGGTGAATGTGCGCAATGAAAGCGTGCACAACAACGATCGCTCCGACCAGGCTTACGTTGATGTAAAGACGCGGGTGCGAGTGGGTGAAAACGCGCTTGACATCGGCGTGGAGAACATCGGAAGCGCCCCGAAAGACCGCGTTGGCGTGAACGTTCAGGCGGGGCGCTACTTGTCGGAGTCGCTGCTCCTGCGGGGCGGCATCTTCCGTTCGGAGTTCGGGCTTGGTCTTGATTACGCTACCGGCAAGGGCGTGAACCTGGCCGGAGACCTTTACGATATTAACGACCCGAAACTTAATTCATACTTGGCCTTGCCGGTTGGAAAAGGCTACGATGTGTTGCTTGGCGTAGAAGACATTGGCGACCAAAACCAGCTAAACGCTGGAGTGTCGCTTTCTTTCTAATGTGACTAATAGGCGCAAAGTCCTGTGGGCTGCTGTGGCGGTGCTGCTTGCGATAACCGCTGCCGCATTGCTGCTGACGGTTGCCGGGATGAAAACTCTGCGCACCGCTGTTTCCAAGGCGCTCAGCGACAACCCACTCGGCAGGCTTGAGTACGAATCCCTGAATGTCACTTATGACGGCCTTGACTTTGACAAGCCGCGCCTGCTGCGAAATGTTGACGGAAGCCTGCTCGCTGAAGCTGCGAAAATCTCGCTGAAGCTCCCTTTGCGCGACCTTCTGCGCAACCGCGCGATCATCAAATCGCTTTATGCCGATATTGCCGGCCTGCGCATTTACCCCCGCCTTGAGGAAAACGGCGAATGGGATATTGAGCGCATCCTGCGCGACCTTCCCAAAGACACCATCTCCAACTTGGACGACCTTACGGTTAACTTAGATGACGCTAGGACGGTAATCAGCTTTGACGCGCCAAGCCGCGATCGCTTTGGGCAATGGCTTAACAACCTCGCCGCGAAAAGCCGCAGCGATGCTGCAAACAAGCTGCTTGCGCTAATAAAGGAATATGAAGTCACCCTTGCCAGCCCGTTTGGTGAAGATCTGCTTGGCAAGCTGCTAAACGAAGTTGCGTTCATCCCGCCAGAGAGGTTAGAGATTGCCTTTAGAGGGCACATCTCCTCGCGGCCGCAGCGGAAGTCGTATCAGGCGCAGTTGCGCATCTCATCGCCCTTCAAGGCGAATGTGAAAGTAAGCGACAACGGGCGCGCTGGAGTAACCGCAGCGTCTTTCAGCGCAGTAAGTATCCCGATTGCCTCGCTTGGCATCACGTCTTCGGATGCTGCGATACTGGACATTGCGAATGCCGTTGTGAAGAAAGCATCATTAGCTCTTACCATCGCCAAGGGCAAGCTCTCCGTTGACAAGCTCGCAGCGCGCCTGAGCGGGGTGCGTTTCGCCCCCGGCAAGGAATATGAGATTGCGTTTGCCCATTCACAACTAGGCACAAGCAAAGATGGGCTGGTGGCGAAGCTGCTGCTAAATGCCGGCGGCGCTGACATTAACTTGCGCATCGCGGCAAAGGGCGCAATCAGCTTTGAGGCAGATGGCTTGCGCCTCAACCCGTTTGTGGAATCAGTCCGCGGGTTCGCGGCAAAAGATGCGGTCGCCTCGCTTCGCAGCGGCAAAGATGCAGGCGCAGTTAACGGAAAGCTAAACCTTGCCGGGATGTCCCATTGCGGCAAAGCTTTGCCCGGCGAGGTGGCGCTATCCGGAAGCGCAAAGGGCGAGTCCTTTTCCGGCGCGCTAGAGTGGTCTGGCAACGGGCGCAGGCTGGCGTCTCTCAAGCTTTCCGGCAGCCCCGCGCGTATTCGCGCCGACGGCACGTTAATGCTTCGCAAATCGGACATGTCGTTATCGCTTGTTCCGGTGCGGCTTCCTAGCGAATTCATTAGCGCCGATGTAACGCTGAGCGGCTTTATCTACCCGAAAACGTTGTCCTTTGACGGCCGCGCGCAGCGCGTGAACGTGCGCCTGGCTTCGGGCACGCTTACCGGCAGTACCGCGTTCATCCAGGCAAGCCCCAAGTCTTTCCATGCCACATCACCGATGCTGGAGTTTTCACCGGCAAAGCCTGTCTTGCTAGGCGGCATGAAGCTTGGCAAGGTCAAGCTTACGGCTTCCGTTGATGCAAATGGAAGCATCGCACGTTCAGGGGTTGCCCTGAACGCTTCAGCGGCTGGCAAGGCGCAAGTCGGCAAAGACAAGCTGCGCTTCAGCATAAAGGGTGGTGGCCCTGCAGGGAATTGGGCTTTCAGCGCGAATGCAGGCGGTGTATTCCGCGATGATGCGCTGGCAGCATCCGCAAATGCCAAATTCGCAGGCGACAGGATTGACCTGTCCGCGATACGCCTGGCATACGCCGCAACCAGCCTTGAGGGCTCAGGCTTCATCAATACTCGCACTAATCGCTTCCAGCTCGTGTTCAACGCAGAATCCTTTCCCTTGCGCAAGTGGCTGCCGAGCGTCACGGCAATTGATAAGGCGACTATCAGCGGCATAGCGAAAGGCAAGTTAGACTCTCAGTCGCTTGAACTCGCGCTGTTTACAAACAAGCTTGTGGCAAACGTACACAAGCGCGAAATTTCACTGCGGAGGATTCACGCGCAGTGCCTCTATGAGAAAGGCGTGCTGAAGATACTGCAGGCGGCAGCCTCCATCGGCGGCGAATTCATCTTCGCAGACGGCGAGCTGGGCAAAGACCGCTTCGGCGTAATGCTTTGGGGCGACAGCGTTTCACTTCCGGTAATAGCCGCACAGCTTCTTCCAGAAGTGCAAATCGCGGCGACAGGCGACGGCAGGCTGCGCGCACGGATATATGGAACGTACAGAGAGCCTCAGCTGACTTTCGCATACGCGCAAAATGGCGGGACAATCGCCGAGGAACAAGTCGGCACGCTTAATCTGCAGGCCGAGGCTTCGCTTGACCGCGTAAGTGTGCAAAAAGCGTTACTAACAATGGGAGGCGGCACGATAGAAGGCAGCGGTGAAATGCTGCTGCGCGGGCGCGGCGAGAGCTCTTGGTCGGCGAAAGCCGCCAACTTCCCGGTGGTCGCGATTGGCCGCCTGACTCCGCAGCTTCGGAGGCTGCAAATCTCCGGGCGCGCAGATGGCGAAGCGAAAGGCGAAGGCAGCGCAACCGAGCCGGTGGTGCAGGGCTTCCTCACGCTGCGTGACGGTGAGATCCTCGGCGCTCCGCTGGACAGCCTTGAGCTTAGCTTCAACACGCGGCCCGATGGCGTGTTCATTGATAACTTCACGGCCTACAACAGCGATTCGATTGTGACCGCTTCAGGCTTCTGGGGGCGGCGCGCCGAAGACACTCTAATCAACCTTGAAGTTCCCAACCTTGACCTGGCGCTGCTCTCCGCGCTCTTGCCGCCGGAGTTCCAGCCGATGTCCGGCGAAGCGGGCATGAGCCTGGTGGTTACGCAAGGCGAGTCGGGCAAGCCCGAGCTTGCCGGCTCGTTCCAGTCGTCGGGCAGCGATGGGCTGCGCGCCGGCAAGTTCTCAGCCGAGCGCGTGTCAGGCAAGCTTTCAGTCGTCGGCCGCACGCTGAAGCTGCAAGATGCCACGGTGCAAACCAACGGCTCGCAGCTGACCATTGACGGAGGCCTGCCGCTGCCCGGCTATGCGGGCTCGCTGGACCTGGCGGTTCACGCCGTGGACTTCTCGGTGGAAACGCTCCTGCCATTCTTTAGCGTCAAAGGCCTTCAACTCGCAGGCAAGCTGACTACGGACCTCCAGGTTAGGGGCACGTTCAACAAGCCGCTGCTAAGCGGGCTGATTACTTCAACCGTAAATGATATTTCCTACCAGGGCAATGCGCTCAACGCCACCGTAAGCGCTTATGCCGAGCTTGCGGACAGCAGCATCCCCAAGGTTTGGATCAAGCTGACGCCCGGGGCTACAGCGGGCGATGCCAGGCAGGATAACTACGCGATGCTGACAGGCTCTGCGGCGCTGTCTCCTGATGGCAGGAAGCTTGAGACAATCTCGCTTGACGCTTACTTGAATAACCTGAGCTTCGTTGAAGTCAAAGGGCTGTTTAAGGGCGGTCTTAATGGAAAGCTGGAGATTAACAAAGCCGGCGATCCCCAACCGATTTCCATTGTCGGCGATGTATCCGTAAGGCCGGGCTCAACAATACAACTTCCCGGGATGGAGAAAGTCAAGCCGGTTCCGTTTGCTGAGAAGACTCTCCTACAAGTAAACCTTGAAGTAATGCCCGATGCGTGGGTGCGCTATTCGCCGCGCATGATGGAAGTCGCGATCCAGGGAAAACTTACCCTAACCGGCAGCGTTGACGAGCCCATAGTTGACGGCAGCTTCGTCGCATCGCGCGGCTCGCTGGTGCTTCTAAACCGCATCGTGCGCCTCACCGAGCCTGCCACGATTGTGTTGCGCGAGGAATACGGCCTTACGCCGCACCTTTTCGGGACTGCGGCAGTGGAGTTGCCCGGAGTGCTCGCGGCACCGCACCGCGAATTAGCGGTAGAGATTGTGCCTTCGGACCTTCCGCTGTCGCCCGAGTCCGACGACCTCACCATCTACTTCCGTTTCCACGACATGCCGCTTGACGCGATGATGGACGAGAAAAACCTGGACGCTATGGATATGTACTCAATTCCCCCCTTATCGCGTGATGTGCTGCTGGTTTACCTCATCGGCGGCCAGGGCTTGAGCTTTTCCCGCTCCGGCCTGCGCACTTTCCTTGGCGGAGAAGCGCTGGCTTTTTCCGGCAGCCGCCTTTCGCGCTATTTGGAGGAAAGCCTAAACTTCAAGCGCTTTGAGATCCGCGCGCTTTCAAGCAGCGAAGGGACGCCTTTCTACTTGAACGTTGAAAAGGAGCTTACCCCCGACCTTACCATTAGCTACCTGCGGACCTTCCTTGAACCGGTGGACGAGCGCGAGGAACTTGGCGCAAGGTATTACTTCTACCAAGTCCTGAGCAGCAAATCTAGGAACGCTTACGCTGAAGTCATCTGGCGCAAGCGCGGCCAGTCGCAGGAAGCCGTCGCAAATCTCGGTTTCAACTTCCGTTTCTGAGGGCAACGCAAATGGACGACCAGGGGCATTCTGGACTGATGGACAACGACTTCTGCTTCGCCTGCGGCGCGCTAAACCCGCTGGGGCTTCACCTGCAATTCAAGATGGATGGCGATGGGCTGGAAACATCCTTTACCCCCGCGCCGCACTTGCAGGGCTTTTCCGGCGTTATGCACGGCGGCATCGCGGCGGTGATACTTGACGACCTGATGAACAACCTCATCACGCGAAAGTGTGGCAAGCTCGTGGTCACTGGCAAGCTGGAGGTGCGCTACCGCAAGCCTGTGCCCATCGGGAGCAGCCTCACCTGCCGCGCGAAGATCATTAGCGAACGGCGCGGGCTTTACAATGCTGTAGCGCAGCTAATGGATAAGGAAGGTGAGGAAGTGCTTGTGGAAGCGACGAGCGTGCAGATGGTGATGCCTAACTAAGCTTAGAATAGCGAAAGCTGCCCGCTCTCAAGGAGCTTTAGCTCCTCCATCGTCCGCAGCCCCCTGCGCTGCACATAGCGCAGGAAAATGTCCAAGATCTTTGCAGTAGCCTCGGCGTCGCCAAGCGCGCGGTGGCGGTTGCGGATGTCAATGCCAAGGAAGTCCGCGATTGTGGAAAGGCTATGGCTGGGGAGCCAGGGCAAGATGCTCTTCCCAAGCTTCCGGGTGCAAAGAACATCATTCCCTATCTCACGCCCTTGGCGAATGGCTGCTGCGGAAAGGAAGCTGATGTCAAAATCGGAGTGGTGCGCGACCATGACCGCGTCGGATGCAAACTCTAGGAATTGCGGAAGGATTTCGCCGATGTTTGGCTGGCTTGAAACCATCTCGCTGTTAATGCCGGTTAGCTTGGTGATGAACGGCGGGATATGGCGCTCGGGGTCAACAAGCTGGGAAAACGACCGCACTGCGCTCCCGCCCTGAAGGACAAGCGCCGCAATCTCAATAATGCGCTCTTCTTCCGGCTTGCCGCCCGTCGTTTCAATGTCCAGCACTGCAAACTCCCGCTGCGCGAGCTCGCACGGCCCGTCCGCGACAGGCACAAGCTGGAAGTTCTTGCGGGGCAACGCCATGCCTCGTGGATTCTAACACACGCGCCGCGCTGCCTGTATAATCGGGCTATGCCAAAGCCGTCCCGCAAGCGCACCCTTGAAGTAATCTGTGTCCTTTCATCGCTGTATCCCGAGCATCCGCTCAAAATCAGCGCGCATACGCCGCCCTTTGAAGTCCTCGTGGCGACTGTGATGAGCGCGCGCACGAAAGACCCGGTGACAGTAGAAGCCGCGCGCCGCCTGTTCGCGGTAGCGCGCACGCCCGGCGAAATGCGCAAGCTCGCACCCGAGCGCGTGGCAAAGCTCATCTACCCCGTCGGCTTCTATAACGTCAAGGCGGCTGCGCTCGTGGAGCTGGCTGCTGCGGTCGCTGACAATTTCGGCGGCGCAGTGCCAAAAACGCGAGAGGAGTTGATGACACTGCCTGGTGTGGGGCGCAAAACGGCGAACCTCGTATTATCAGTTGCTTTCAATATTCCTGCAATTTGCGTGGACACGCATATGCACCGCATCTGCAACCGCTTCGGCTGGGTGCAAACCGAAAATGTGGATGAAACTGAACAAGCGCTGATGAAGGTTCTGCCCAAGGATACTTGGGTGGACATCAACCGCCTGATAGTGAATCACGGCCAGCAAGTCTGC
>JBBIJQ010000080.1:0-8110 GCA_037445915.1 Planctomycetales bacterium
CTTGTTTGATCCTAGCTGTGCAAAAACGCCATTCAGCACATCCCCTCCCTGAGGTATAATGCCTTGCCGCACATTGCGGCTCAAAATGGCCCGTAAGAATAGAACTCTTGCTGATAACGCTGAAGTGGCAGCAGCCACCGGCCACTCCGTAGCCGAGTGGGCGGCGATGCTCCAAACAAAAGAACTGCCTATGACTTCATTTAGCGCATTAGCGGAGTGCTTAGTGAAGGATTACGGTCTCCAAATCTATTGGGCGCACTGCATTGCCCACAAGCTTTCCGAGAAACAGGATTCCCCCCAAACTGCTTGACGCCAGGGAATTGCCGAAGGGTGAAGTTGGGAGTATAATCCTTGTTACTACCGGTGAACTTTCACCGGCAGCTGTGAAATTTGGAAGGAGTTGCTAAATGAGAAGGGTTATCTCTATTTTTATCGTGCTAGGCTTGCTCCTTGGCATGATTTTTGCAGTTACCGCGTGCCCGAAGACTGAACAGCCCGGCGCTGGAGGTACTGTGTCCACGCAGCCGCAGCTGCCCCCAATGCAGCCCATCGAGAGCGAGATTCCCGAGGGTGCTGTTGCGCCCGATCAGCCTCCCGCTGAGCCTGCTCCTCCTGCTGAGGGCGGCGAAGCTGCTCCGCCCGCCGAGGGTGGCGAAGCTGCTCCCCCAGCTCCTGCCCCTCCTGCTGAAGGCGGCGAGTAGTCCGAGCGTAAACTCGTACTAGAACGTTGAAGGGACGCACGGCTAGCGATAGTCGTGCGTCCCTTTGGCTTAAATGTCCTGAGCTATGCGCATCAGGCGAGTGCGCCGGGAATAAAGCGCGCGCTCTGCTAAAATAAAGAGGTGGAGTCTCCATCCCGCATCGCGCCGTTGGTCTACTATTCACTATGGCTTGCCCTATCGCGGTATGACGTAGGGCTTTGCCGGGAGCTGGAAGAGCACTACAAGATTAGTATGCCAAAGCTTGAACAGACCAAGGGTGCGCCGGTACTCTCAGAGCTTCCAGTAAAAGAGCTGGTGGCTGACTTGATTGCCAGCGAGTTTTACAGCGAAATCTCTTGGTTCGCTGGCGAAGCTGCGTTTTCGGAAATGGCTGGCGGTGGCCGTCGCCACCAAAACACTCGTTTGCCCTTAGCGCTTTCCGGCGCGCTCAAGCGCCTGCACCAGATACTTCCTGACATAAGAACCGAAGTGGAAGAGATAGGCGGCGGCAAGGTGTTCAAAGTCCGCCGGTCGCCGTTTGTAATGAACGGCCTGGGCAGGCCAAGCTGCGCCTTTATCAGCGGCTTTGTCACAGCGGCGATGCTTGCTTCCGGCAACTCGCGCTACTGCGCTGCGGAAAGTTTATGCGCTAGCACGAACGACGAACTAAACTACTGCCTCTTTGAGTTAAGATGAAGCACACGCGAGGAACTATGCGCCTCCTGTTGATTTTGCTTGCCTTCGCGCCACTAGCGCTTCCCTGCTCCTGCTCAAGCGCTAGCAAGCCGCAGAACGAGATTCGCGGCAGAGTCGTGTCGGCTGAGACAGGAAAGCCGCTGGCGCGCGTCGCAGTCGGCGCAGTCGCGAAAGATACACTTCGCGACATTCCGGACGGAGCGGCTGTCAGGCCGACAATCCGCACGCTGACCGACAACCTTGGCTCGTTCAGGCTTGTCGCGCCGAAGGGAATCCCCGGCTTGGCGGGTTATTATGTGTTCACATACGACCCGGTATTCCGCAATGCCGCTTCAGGCAATGTCGCGCTGGCCGGGCAGTTTCCCAAGCGAAAAGAGCTGGCGAAAGCAAAGGAGGTCCGGCTAAGCAGCACTGGGCTTGTTGAGTTTAGCTTGAAGCCGGCGCTAAGGCTGCTTGACGATGTGCGCATACCAATGCGCGACAAGATAGAGCTTGCCGCCACAGTCGTGCTGCCTGAGAAGGCTGGCAAGTATCCTGCAATCCTCATACGAACGCCGTATGGGCGGGACAGCGCATCGGATTACGCCGCCCTAGCCCGCGAGGATTATGCGGTCGTGATGCAGGATGTGCGCGGGAGGAACGACTCCGACGGCGAGGCGATGGCGTTTGTGAATGACGGATGGGGAAGCCTGCGCGACGGCTTTGATACGGTGGAATGGGTTGCGCGCCAGCCGTGGTGCAACGGCTCGGTGGGCAGCATCGGCGCATCGGCAATGGGAATTGCCCAAAACCTCATGGCTGGGGCGTCTCCACCGCACTTGAAAGCGCAGGTTATCATCGCCGCTGCTGCTAGCTTGTATCACGATGCGGTGTATCCCGGCGGCGTTCTTCGCAAGGAGCAAGTTGAACAATGGCTCAATTCCAACGATTGGAGCAAGCGCAACCTTGAGATTGTAAAGGAAAACCCATTTTATAACGGCTATTGGGCGGGGATGAATCTCTCCGAGCGCAGCAATCTTGATTTCCCTCCTGCAATCTATGTCGGCGGGTGGTACGACACGTTTGCTGAAGGGACGATTAGCGGTTACAGCCTGCGGCGGAAGAAGGCTGCAAAGGGCAGCGGCGCGGGCGCGTATCTCGTTATGGGCGCGTGGTCGCACCAGACAATGTTCGGAGGCGCAACCGGCGAAGTGCAGCTTCCAAATAACGCAAGGCGCGACTTTATTCCGGATGTGCTGCTCTTCTTTAACCACTACCTTAAGGGCGAAGATAATGTCTTCAGCGGCGGTTATCCCCGCGCCCAATACTACTTGCTGGGAAGCCTGGCGAAAGCTGAAGGCAACCCGATGGGCAACTTCTGGGTGACTGCGAACGACTTTCCGCCTAAGGCAGAGGACGCGGTGCTATTCCTCGCGCCGGAGGGCGAGCTTCTTCCGGCGCTTCCGGAGAAGCGCGAGCATACTGTCGGCCTGCGCTTTGACCCAAGTTCGCCGGTGCGCACCCGCGGCGGACGCAACTTGTCCATTACCGCCGGGCCTGCTGACCAGCAATCGCTGGAGGACGGCGAGAATGTCATCTCATTCACAAGCGCTGCGATAGGCAAGCCTATGCCTGTTATAGGGCCGGTGAAAGCGCAACTCACACTGGCGTCTGAATCTTCCGATGCGGATATCTCGGTGCGCCTATGTGATGTCTATCCTGACGGCACCTCATTCCTTGTCCTTGACGCGAGTGCGCGGATGTCGCTTCCGCCGCCTTTTACAAAGCCCCGCAAGATACAACGCGGCGTGCAATACATAGTCCCCGTTGACCTTGGCAACATAGCCTATGTTTTCAACACCGGACACCGCATCAGGATAGACCTGGCCGCAAGCAACTACCCGCGCTTTGAATTGAACCCAACGCTTGCCGCGCTGGGCAGCCCTACGGAGCTAACAGTCTCGCTGGGCCGAGACGCCCCGTCGTCGATCCACTTTCCGGTCTGCGAGGGTGTGCTGAAAGATGCCCGCTGACAACCTAAACGAGCTTCTGTACGGCGGCGACAGCACTAAACATATCGTCGGCGTTGATTGCGACCCGAAGGCAAGCAGCATACGAATCTTCACGCGCAGTGGGAGCGCAACGCAAGAGGAAACCCGCGCATTTGAGCCGTATCTGTATGTGAATGGGCGCAGCATAGCTGGGCAAGCAGGCGTGGACTGCGAGACAGCGGAGCTGTCTGGAGACGCGGGCTACAAATTCCTGGCGCGCTTTGCGTCGTGCGCGGATTACGAGGCCGGCATGGCGCGCATCGCTGCTTACTTCCGCGCGCACAAAGGCGAGTTTGAGAACGAGCCCTATTATGAAGTCCGAGAGTTCGCGCACCAGTTCATGGCCGCTTCCGGCGTCACGCACTACAAGGCGATGGAGTGGAGCGATCTGCGCGTGCTTTGCCTTTCGGCGCGCTTCAATGTTGCGGATGAGCTTGCCGACCCGCAAGACAAGAGGCATTACATTACCGAGTTTGGCATTTTGCTTGGCGGCGAGGAGCGCGTGCTAAGTGGAAAGGATGAGGCGAAGCTGCTTGCGGAGTTGCTTGGAGCGGTGGCGGAATACGACCCGGATGTCATTTGCGGGCACAACCTATACAAGCTCTGGCTGCCTTTCCTGATGGCGCGCGCGAAGGCGCACAAGCTGCCGTTTGCTATTGGGCGCGGCGGGCGCATCGCCGCCGCTGAACGCTATGTGATGCCGTTGGCCGAGCGCCGCCTGGAGTTTGCCCGCGTGCGCGCCTTTGGGCGAAGCCTGCTTGACACTTGGATACTCGCGCAGAGTTACGACATCTTCAAGCGGGAGATGGACAGCTATGAACTGCCTCACATCGCGCACTATCTTGGGCTGCGGGAACACGAGCGCACAAGCGAAAGCGCGCTGGAAGCCGCCAGGGAAACTGCGGATATCCTGCGCACGCTCATTCCGAACTTCTTTCACTTGTGCCAGATGCTGCCCTACAGCCTTGAGGACAGCGTAATCAAGGGTAACGCCACAAAGATAAACAGCTTGCTCTTGCGCGAGTATTACCGAAGCCGCATGGCCCTGCCATACCCTGCCGAAGGCCGCTCCTTCCCCGGAGGATACACTGAGCTTCGCGCCACCGGCGTCATCAAGCCCGTCATCAACATTGACATCGCAAGCCTATATCCATCGCTGATGCTTGCCTACCGCATATTCCCGCAAGCGGACCTGCTGGGGGCGTTTGAGAAGCTGCTTCGCGAGCTGCTTAGGCGCAGGCTGGAGATCAAGCACCAGCTTCGCGAGCTTAAAGACAAAAGCGCTTTTTCGCGCCTTGATGCGCAGCAGGGCACGTTCAAAATAATCATCAACAGCTTTTACGGCTACCTCGGCACCGGCCGCATGAACTTCGCCGACATGAACGCCGCCGAGCGCGTTACGGCGGTGGGGCAAGAGACTGTGAAGAAGATGGCCGATGTGCTTACTGAGCAAGGATGCACGCTAATTGAGATTGACACCGATGGCATCTACCTCCAGCCGCCGCCGCAGTATCGCAGCAAGGAAGGGCATGACAAGCTCGTGGAGCTTGCCAATGCGCATATGCCCGAAGGCATCACAGTTGAACTCGCGGGCGTTTATGATGCGATGCTCTCTTACAAGGTGAAGAACTATGCGCTGCTGGAAACGGGCGGGCGCGTGACGATAAAGGGCAGCGGCTTGAAGTCGCGCGGGCTGGAGCCGTTCCTGCGCAAGTTCATTGAAGACGCGATACGGCTTATGCTAATGGGCGAGGATGCGGACGCGCTTGGCAAGCTCTACGATGATTACGCGAAGAAACTCGCAGACGGCAAGTTCACCGTGCGCGAGCTGGCGAAGACGGAGATACTCGTGGACTCGCTACCGTCGTATCAAAAGAAGCTGGAGACGACGCGCCGCAACCGCCAGGCGCAATACGAAGTGGCGCTGCGCTATGCATCGCGCTACAAGCCCGGCGACCCCGTGACGTATTACATCACAGGCGACACGCACAAGGTCAAGGCTTACGAAACCGCCAAACATGTCGCCAATTACGATGCCGCGCATCCCGATGCGAACATCCCCTACTACCGCAAGCGCCTTGAGGAAACCTTCGCCCGCGTGAAGACCTTCGCGGGGGAGGACGAAGCTAGCAAAACTTCCCCTCCACTTGTAGGCGGGACTTCAGTCCCGCTCTGGGAAGGCAGCGAAGGCAAGCGCGCCAAGGCCGCCAAACTCCCGCTTGAGAAGGACGAGGAGTAGCTTGGGAAGAAACAACAACAACCCGGGTAGGCGGCACCGACCGAAGGCTGGC
This sequence comes from Planctomycetales bacterium, assembly GCA_037445915.1. Taxonomy (GTDB): domain Bacteria; phylum 4484-113; class 4484-113; order 4484-113; family 4484-113; genus JBBIJQ01. Next base: position 5,719 of record JBBIJQ010000080.1, read on the forward strand.
TAGCTTCAGTGCCGCTTTAAAAAGTATCGGACAGAATCCCAGACGGCGGAGGATCATACCCCGCCCTGCAAGGGATTCCAAACGTAGAGCCGCGCTGGTGAGCGCGGCGTACCCATCCTGAATCCCAACTACGATCTACGAGCTACTCTTCTGGAATCCATACTACTTACTACTTAAACCCCGAAGCCGGAGCCGCATTTCCAGCCGGGCTGAAGCCATGGCCTACGGTTGGGTAAGCAACCAGTCCCCCAGTGGTATAATCACGATTCGTTATGGATACGCGCATAATTCGTGTTGTTGTCGCAAAGCCCGGCCTGGACGGGCACGACCGTGGCGCGCGCGTCATCGCCCGGGCGCTGCGCGACGCAGGCATGGAAGTAATCTACACCGGCCTGCACCAAACCCCCGAGGCCATCGTCAACACCTGCCTGCAGGAAGACGCTGACGTCTGCGCCATCTCGGTGCTCTCCGGCGCGCACATGACACTGGTGCCGCGTGTGATGGAGCTTCTGCGCGAGAAGGACGCGTTGGACATCGCCGTGATGGTCGGCGGGATAATCCCCGATGCGGACGCGGAGCGGCTGCGTGCGCTCGGCGTCGCTGAGGTTATGGGCCCCGGCACTACGACCGACTCTATCGTTGAATCAGTGCGCAAGCATGCGCGCGCAAAGGCGGCAGCCCAGGGCGCATAAGCGCCGGTGGATACTAACGTGAGCCGCATACCAATCATACTTTCACCACTTGGAATGAAGAGCGAAGAAATTCACTTCGGCGCATGGCTCGCAGAGCCGGGAAGCCGCGTGAATATCGGCGACGAGCTATACGAAGTTGAAGCTGACAAGGCGACCGTCGTGTTTGAAGCCGAGGTTGAAGGCGTGCTGGCTGAAATCATCGTGGAAGAAGGCCTCGTGAAAGAGGGCGATATTCTGGGATATATAGATGCTTGACCGCAAGCTTCTGCGCGAGAATCCCGACGCTGTTAAGGCTCGGCTGGCTACGCGCGGACTTGAACTGCCCGAGATTGTGGACAAGATACTTGAGCTGGACGGCGAAGAGCGCAAGGTGCAGGCCAAGCTTGACGAGCTGCGCCAGCAGCGTAATGAGGAAAGCAAGGAAATCGGCAAACTGCTGAAAGCTGGCGAGGCCGAAGCTGCCGAGGAGCGCAAGGTCTTCGTCAAGACTGTGAACAAAAACATAGAAGTAGTTGAGGCTCGCTTCGGTGCGATACAAGACGAGCGCGTGAAGCTACTTTCGCAGCTCCCCAACCTCCCCGACCGCAGCGTGCCCGAGGGCGGAGAGAAGGATAAGCAAATCGTGAAGTACTGGGGCGAGCCCAAGCGGTTCAAGTTCAAGGCGCGCGACCATGTTGAGCTTGCGGCGAGCCTGAACCTCATTGACTTTGACGCCGCGCGGCGCGTAACCGGCGGCGGCTTCCAGTTCTTCGTTGGCATGGGCGCGCAGCTAGAGCGCGCGCTCATTAACATGATGCTTGACGTGCACATTGAGCGCTTCGGCAGGCGCGAAGTCCGGCCGCCGTTCATAGTTAAGCCTGAAACCGCTTATGGCGCGGGCCATCTCCCGAAGTTTAAGGATGAGATGTACCACGTTTACGTCCCGCTTGAAGGGATGAGCGGCTCCACCGAAAGCGACGCTGACTTTTACCTAATCGCCACAAGCGAAGTCCCGCTGTGCCACTACTACAGCGGCTGCATCCTTTCGCAGGGGGCGTTGCCGTTGCGGTTCGTGGCGTATTCGCCGTGCTGGCGCGTTGAGGGCGGCAATTACGGGCGCGAGACTCGTGGCTTGCGCCGCGTGCACCAGTTTGAGAAAGTAGAATTGTTCACCATATGCTCCCCCGAAGGCAGTAACGCTGAGTTGGAGAACATCACCGCCGAAGCCGAACAGATACTAGAAATGCTTGGGCTTCCTTACCGCCGCGCGCTGCTTCCGGCGGGCGATATGGGGTTTTCGTCGGCGAAGACATACGACTTGGAGATCCACGCAGCGGTCACGGACGAGTGGCTTGAGGTCAGCTCCGCATCCACGACCGGCGATTTCCAAGCGCGGCGCAGCAATGTGCGCTTCCGCCGGGACGAAAAGGCGAAGCCGGAGTTTGTGCACATGCTCAACGCGTCGGGGGTCGCGCTGCCAAGGCTGATGGTTGCGCTGCTGGAAAACTACCAGCTTGAGAACGGGAATGTGGCGATACCGGAGCCGCTGCAAAGATACTTAGGCCGCGCAAAGTTCATAGCCCCGCCAGACAAGCCCGTCCCCTTCCTGGACTAACAACTTCCTTAGCTAAGCTGCTCTTCAGCGTGATAAGAGCTGCGCACCAGCGGCGAGCTGGCAACTCCGGCGAATCCCATCGCACGCGCCGCGTCCGCATATGCAT
>JBBIJQ010000081.1:0-8016 GCA_037445915.1 Planctomycetales bacterium
ATCATCGCCGAAGGCGTCATCGGCCCCGGCGGCGGTGTTCTTGACGGCGGCGATGTCACAGTCGTGTTTGAGGAAGGAACCTTCTCCGCAGACACGCCGCTCTCTATTCAAGTCGGGCCTGACGACAAGTATGAAGACCAGGCTGCGGACGGTTATTACATTGACGGCATCCCCGACACCTTCAGCCAGCCGATTACCATTCGCGTGAAGATGAATGAAGAACCAGGCCCTGAAGGCGAGCCGCTTCTGGCGATGGAAGAAGGCGAAGTCTTCATTTATGGCTCGGAAGCCGCCCCGGGCCGTGAAGCGCGCTATTTCCAAGGCGCGGTTGAGAGCCGCTGGTTCACGGCGACTATTCCCGCGACTGCTAACGACTTAGGGACTTCTTCGCTTCGTTCGGTAAGCGCCGAGACCGACAAGACAGTGTTTGTCACCGTCGTGAACCGCCGCCATTACCTGAACTCCAACAGCGGGCGCTTCCTCGTTTACTTCCCCGCCGCTGAAGAGGTGCTGGCGAGCAATATCGCCGATGCGCTGGACGACGCATACACGAAAATAGAAGGGCTCGGAATGTCATGGGCACGGCGCACGACCTGGCCGCTGGAAGTGACTATCCGCATAATGAGCCCCGATTCCTTTGACGGCGTAATGACCACTAGCCGTTTCTGGGGCGTTAATGGCGCTACCATCACTATCAACTCCACGAACATGGCGAGCGACGACATCGCCAAGGCGACTGCCGGCCACGAGCTGATGCACGTCGCGCAGTATCTCTACGACAGGCGCAACCGCGTCGCCTCGTCGCTATCCGGCGGCGGCTGGTGCTGGATGGATGATGCGACCGCGACGTGGTTTGAGAAGAAAATGGTTACGGCATCGTCATTCATTCCCTCCACAGTTATCACGAACATCGGCTTCCTTGAACAAGCGCTTGCGACCGACAATAGCCAACACGGCTACGGCGCGTCAATGTTCATAACCTATCTCGCAAGGAAGCAGGGCGATACCGTCGTTGGCGACATCATCAAGCGCAAATGGGACAACTACCCGCCTATTGACGCGCTGAAGCGCGCATCAAGCTCGCTGCTTGATACAGACTGGCAGCTCTTCGCTGAGAGCTTTATGAAACTTGCCGTGTATGGAGCTGACACTTTCCCGACTTCGGCAAACATCAACGCGCTACAGAGAGACTCTTACACGTTTCATGACACGACTCCTGATGCTAGCAAGAATTTTATGTGGGATCTTGCTCCGCATCTCTCAGCTAGGCTTTACCGCGTCCAGTTTGGCCCGCTCGCTGAGTGGAATGAGAACGACCATCTCATAATTAAGTTCTTCGGCGAAGTAGAAGGCTCCGCGCCTTCTGATGCCGCTTATATAGTCAGCAAGTACGCCAGTGGAAGCTATACGTACGTCGGTAATTACAACGCCCATGAAGTCCGCTTGACCGGCATTAAGCCAACCGCAGACGCGCGGGGCGCTTATTACTTTCTCGTCGTTAACCGCTCCTTGGCCTTGGCTTCGCCCTACTCCGGCACGCGAACAACACCTATATACCTGACAATCAGCAGGGAAGAGGATTTGCTCGTCCGCCTGCACAAGTGCAGCAAGATACATTTCACACTTTACTGCAAGGCGAAATATCAATATGGAGAGACAACCATACCAAACGGTTTATTACACCTGAGTCACGACTTTACAACTATCCATTGGGCAGGGAACAGCTTCTGGAGCGATATAGAGGGCGATGGCACACCTTTTACCCATCACATAGCAGGAACGGTTGACCCTGTCGCCCGAACCGTAGATCTAGCTTATCAGGAGCTTATTGACTTTGGGACGATGGCCCTCACGAGGGGTAACAGTGGGGTGGACTTCATCGCCCTTCCGCTCAGGATAGATACACCCAGCTATGTTAGGGGAGCCCACTATGGGCCTGGGTGCGAAACATATGTAACTAATCTAAGATCGCAAGGACACTGGGATAGGGAACCTTACAATGTAGATGATGAAACAGACGATGACCATGACTACATGTATAGCGAGTTTGCATTCCTTTCCGATGACCATTATATCCAAGTTGACTTCGTACCCTAATAGGCAGCCGGGGGCAGCGGGCAGAATGCGTTTAGGCAGCAATTCCGCCAGGGAAGGATGACCAGCGCCGGAGATAAGGTGGCAGAAACGCAAATGTGTCGCGTGGCGCAACCTGTTTACGAAGCCCAATCAGTGTAAGCTTGGCAGGCCGCACGGCGAATTGCCTATAATACAGGAAGGCGGAGGCACGCCTAATCCCGCCGCACATGCACTTAGCATGCATGTTAGAGGTATAAGATGCTGTCACTAAAAAAGCTCGCCATTACGCTTTGCCTGCTGGGGCTTCTTCTGTCAGCCGTTTCGTGCGATAAGCCTACTGCGACCAGCACCACTCGCGTGCGCCCCATGAGCAAGGCGCGCGCCATTGCTTTCCCTGATTACCCCGTCGGCGCGCTGAATGTTTTTCCCGTTGGAAAAACGCCCAAGGATTGGTGGAGCAGCGACGCGCCTGGGGTCCAAGTCTTTGAAGCCAAAGGCGCAGTGGAGATACCCCGCAATTCGGATGCCATGCTTGTCGTCAACCGCTGGATTCGGGAGTATTACTTCCTCAAAAGCTTGAAGGAGGACGAACTTCAAGGGCTTAGCCTTGCATTCTCGGAGTTTGATGATGCAATGGCCGCAACACTCTCAAGGCTAACCGGCCTACAACGCTTGAGCCTATCCGGCACAGCGGTCACCGACAAGGGCATTGGGCAACTGCTGCCTTTGGTTAACTTGAAGGAACTGAATCTCTACGGCGTTGCGGTTACAGACGAGTGCGTGCCATTGCTGGCGAAACTGCCAACTCTAGAGGCGTTAAACCTGCGGGGGACACGGATTACCAATAGCGGGCTGGCAGCGCTGGCCGCATGCAAGTCGCTGAAATCGCTTACCCCCCCGGACTGGGTGACGGATGACTCAATGAAGCTGCTTGCTGAAATCGCCAGCCTAACGGAGCTTGACCTCGGAAATTGTGGGGAAGTCGGCGATGCTGGCTTGGCAGCCATCAGCAAGTTGAAAGAGATTCACTCATTGGACCTGACCAACACGAAGATAAGCGACCTCGGTCTTATGGCGCTTGAGCGCATGCCCAACCTGGAAACGCTTGAGCTGCCACGGTTCACAGGCGATGATGGCGTAGCCTACATCCCGAAGCTTGGGAGACTGAGAAGCCTCACTTTGCCTGATAAAGCGACCGATAAAAGCGCGGAATACCTGGCAAGCCTAGGCGGCGCAGAGGAGCTTTTCCTCCACCGCACACGTTTTACCGACATAGGGCTGGTTTGCATTGAGGACATGCCCAAGCTCAAGAAGCTTTCGCTGCCAAAGATGTGCACCGACGCCGGCCTTGCAGCCATCAAGCGCTTGCAACATCTTCAGTCGCTATCGCTTCGGGAAGCTGAGGTCACAGATGCAGGCATCAAACACATTAATGCGGTCAGGACCATTACCGAGCTAGACTTATGGAAAACCGGCTTGACGGACAACGGCTTGCAGCATGTCGCAAGGATGAGAGGGCTAAGCTCGTTGAATCTCGGCGGGACATCTGTAACCGAAGCAGGGCTGGCGCGCTTGAAAGGCCTGAAGCTGCTGCGCAAGCTTGACCTGTCGCAGTTAAGCGTCACCGGCGATGGGCTTGCCGCGCTTTCTCCGCTGGCAAACCTGGAGCAGCTAAACCTCAGCTATACGAAAGTCGGCGATGGCGGGCTTGAGCATCTTACAGGCCTGACGAGGCTTCGGTCGTTATATTTATACGGAGCGCCGGTAACAGATGCATCAGTCAGCAAGCTCTTAACGCTCAAGACGCTGAACTACCTTAACGTGCGCGAAACACTGATTACAGAGAAGGGCGAGCAAGCGCTGCGCAAGGGAATGCCTAACTGCCAAATCGCGCGCTAGGCGCGAGCGCCGGGGCTTAGGGCTGCGAAACTGGCGGGCGTAACGCCCTGCCCTTTCATTTCGTGCTGCCTTACTTGCGGGAAAGGTTAGTGACGGACGCGATGCTTCCATTCGGAACAATGATCTGCCTGCCGTCTTCGCCGCGCAGCCAAGTCGTGCGCAGGGTCATCTTCTCTACAACGCCGCAGAACGCCCCGCTGTTCAAGTCAACAATATCACCAAGGCGGAACTGGTCCTCAATAATCAGGAATAGCCCGGAGAGCGCGTCTTTCACTATGCTCTGCGCGCCGAAGCCGAGGGCCACGCCGAGAATGCCAGCGCCGGCGAGCAGCGCCGCAATGTTCACACCGATTTCAGCGAGCACCATCATTACGGCAAGCGTAATAATGGCCGCGCTTAGAATGCGTGAAAGCAGCGACCCAATTGTTTTTGCCCGCTTTTCCTGCTCAATTACTGTGGCTTCATCGCCGAGCATTTGCCCCTTGGCTAAGGAACAAATGCGTTTGGCGAGCATCCGCGAGAGCATGCTCATAACCCACGCGCTTGCGAGAATGATGATTATGTTAGCTGAGTGCGCTTTGAGCCAGGCGATTAGGGAATCCACGAAACCGGCGTAATAGGCAATATCGTTCATCTTCCTTCCACGCGGGAATACCGCTTGTGGATTGTAGCAAAACCGCTTGTGCGCCGCATGGCGCGCTTATCTGAGTAGTGGAAGACTTGTTTCGGGAAAAACAGAATTGCGAGTGCATCAGGGAAGGCTAGCTGCAAGCGAATAGCGGCCGATGAAAGCAAATGCCGCTAAAAAAGCGATTGGAACAAAACTCTCGCGCATAAAGCCCAAATTGGTATGCCGCCAAAAAGGAGGTGAGTGAATTGGTTATTCGCCGGGTCGCCGCATTCGTCATTGTCGGCTCCGCGATGACTGGATATGGCATCTTTGAGTTTGAGGAGCCTGACTGGAGGTAGGGCGTAATTGCAGGCAAACATGTTTGCATTGGCGCTCCAGGTGAAGACCACGCTTCGGTGCCACCAATGAAATCAGATTCCTGCTATTGCATAGCGCATTGCAACCGCGGTTACATCCTGACTCACTGCGAATGCGACATTTCGGTTACTTGCGGCGTAACACGCATAGGTCCTAGTGGCATACCCTCAAGCTGTCGCTCAAGTTGCACACGCACTTGAGCGGAAACGTAATTGCACTTAAGAGATGCAAAATGAAGGTTCTTCTTGGATACGGAAATGTGCTTCGTGCGGCATTGTTCGCGGCTTTGCTCATCCTGCCAGCCTTGTTTTCTCCAGGTGTAGCTTCAGAGCAAGACTCTGCTTCACACAACTTCGCATTTTCCCTGAGAAGCCCCGCCGGGGAGGTTTCGCAGTTGGCCGAGCGGACTGTCTTTGGTCCCGATGTCATAGATCTGCTCTCTGGACAATGAGGTTATTACAGGCTCGCTTTTCGGCGGGACGCTCCTGTCAGCGTATGATGTTGTTGCCGAAAAGGTCGCTTATTTTATATTGACCGGCGACGGCAGGCTTGCAAAATTGCGCGGTGTGTTCAAGAGGTTTTTTCAGGCTCGTCTTTGCTTATCTACAAAGACGGAAAGCTGATGACCGAAGTTAAGCTTTTTATCCCCGTAACTACATAATGGGCACGTAACGCAACCCGAGTCGCTAACAGGCATTAGTCGCGCTGCAGTGCGGCAGTGTAATGGCCGCACGCGCCGCTTGACGCGCGGGGCGATGAATGGTAGATTCCGCGTTTGCCTGGGCTAGTAGCTCAAATGGTAGAGCGTTTGACTCTTAATCAAAATGTTGAGGGTTCGATTCCTTCCTAGCCCACTTCCCCTTACTCAGCCTGTATGCGCATCACCCATTTAAAGAACTGAGGATGCGCAACTGCATCCCTCTGGCTCCAAGTGATAAACTAGAGTGTCATGACCGAGTCGCGCGTAAGTGGTTTCTTTCGCCAGCTAATCAGCGTTTCGCTGCCGGATCCGGGCGCGACAATTGCGGTTGAAGAGCTGACCGGCTCTGCGCCATACCTTTGGGCAGCGGCGGCGGTGGAGAGGCTCAAGAGCCGCCCGATATTCTTCCTCGCGGAAAATAACGACCAGGCCGAACAGGCGCTCATATACTTCAACTCTGCAGCCGCCGTCATGGGGCTGAAGCTTCCCGAAGACGCCGCGCTCGTTTACCCCGACTACGAATGCTCATCGCTGTTTGATTACACACCGCTCACCGACACTCAAACCGAGCTTATCCAGCAGGCGCAGCAAGCCCTGCTCTCTAGCCGTGCCCGCATTATCTTCATGCCTTACCGCGCGCTTTTCCGCCGCACGCTGGGACACGAGGCGGTGCAAGCGGCGCGCCTTTCGCTGGCAGCATCCGAAGGCGCGGGCTGCGAGCTGTTTAGCGACACTATCACCGAGATTGACCCGTCGGAGTTGGCGGGCATGCTAGACGGCTTGGGGTATGAAAACTCGCCGACGGTCATTAATAAGGGCCAGTTTGCGCGGCGCGGCGGCATTGTGGACGTTTTCCCGTTCACCAGCTATTACCCAGTGCGCCTTGATTTCTTCGGCGACGAGATTGAATCCATCAAGTCCTTTGACCCGGCGACTCAGCGTAGCGTGGAGTCGGTGGGCGCGGTAACAGTGCTGCCGGCAAGCACTGCGCGCATGATTCTCAGCCAGCCCTACGCGATGGACATCATTCAGTCTTACCTCACGCGCTTCAAGCGCGAGATGGGCACGCAGCTCACGGATAATGCGCGCGACACTCTTGACTTTGCGATTGCCGACGACCTTGCAGCTATACGCGAAGGGGTTACCTTCCCCCGCGAGGAGTTTTATGTTGAGCTTGCCGGGATGCGCAATGAGACGATACTGCATTTCGCGCAGACCCCTCCCCTGCTCGTCTTTCCCGAAGACGCGCTGCTTGAAAACGAGACGCGCAGCTACCGCCGATTTTGGGAGAGCCGCTTCCAGGACTGGCGCGAGAACGGCCTGACATTCACATACTTCAGCGACTACTACGCATTCCCCGAAAAGCCGCTCCCGCAATGGCTGATGCAGGCGGAGCGCGCAGGTGACGACCTGAGCTTTCCGATGAGAGAGCTGCCGTGCGCGCTGCTCTACGGATACCACGCATCCGATGCGGTTCCCGCGACAACGCCGCATGTGAGCGCGCACATTGAAGAATTGCCCACCAGCGCATACTCCACCAGCGTGCTTGCAAGCACAGTTGAGCAGATGCAAACGCCGCACCTTTTCGTCAGCCAGTTCTCGCGCCGCATCAGCGAGATACTCACGGAGGCGGGCCAGAGCGCGGGCGTTATGCAGGGCGTGCTTCCGCGCGGCTTTTTCATTCCCGGCTCAGGAGGCATCGCGCTCGTCACCGATGTGGACATCTTCGGCGAGCTTACCGAGATTGCGCACCGGCCGGCGCGCCGTTTCCAAAAGGGCTTTGTTGAGCACGAAAGCGACCTGAAGCCCGGCGACTTCATTGTGCACATTGACTATGGCATCGGGCGCTTTTCGTCGCTCAAGGACATTGAGGCGAAGGGCGTACGGCGCACCTATGTTGAATTGGAATACGCGGGCGGCGACAAGCTTTATGTGCCCGTCGACCAGCTTGACCGCTTGCGGCCATACCGCTCCGCAGGCGCGGCGAAGCTCTCCAGCCTCCAGCGCGACACCTGGCGCAAGACGAAGGAGAAGGTGCGCGAGGATGTCATGCGCTACGCCAAGCGCTTGTTCAAGCTTTACCGCCAGCGCCGCATGCACGAAGGTATCGCCTTCACGCGCAGCGAGTGGATGGAGGAATTCGCCGACGGCTTCCCCTACGAGATGACACCCGACCAGGCGGAGGCGTGGGAGATGGTGCGCCGCGACATGGAATCGCCCAAGGTCATGGACCGGCTCGTCTGTGGCGAAGTGGGCTTCGGCAAGACGGAGATTGCGATGCGCGCTGCGTTCAAGGCGTGCCTGTCGGGAAAGCAGACATTGCTCTTATGCCCCACAACCATCCTCGCCGACC
>JBBIJQ010000082.1:0-7912 GCA_037445915.1 Planctomycetales bacterium
CAACTTGTGGCACACGAGCGGCCACTTGGAGCACTATATTGAAGATATGTTTTTCGTGCGCGACCCGGATGAAAACGCCAGCAACGACTGGCCACTTCCGGGCGTGCTATACGGCATTAAGCCGATGAACTGCCCGGGGCATGTGCTCGTTTACGGCAACCGTACTCGCAGCTACCGAGACCTGCCGCTGCGGCTCTTTGAGTTTGGCACCGTTTACCGCTACGAGCGCAGCGGCGTGCTGCACGGGCTGCTGCGCGTGCGCGCATTCACTGTTGACGATGCGCACCATTTCTGCACCCCCGACCAGTACGCGGACGAAGTGCGGCTAATTTTGGACTTCTGCTTTAGCCTTTGGGATACGTTCGGCTTTGAATACAGCGTTGGATTGAAGACTCGCCCCGACAACCGCCTCGGCACCGACGAAATATGGGATATGGCCGAAGAAGGGCTGCGCAATGTGCTAGACGAGCGCGGGATACCCTACTACGTGCGCGAGAAAGACGCGACGTTTTACGGCCCGAAAGTGGATTTCCTCGTGCGCGACAGCCTGGGCCGCGAGTGGCAAGGCAGCACTATCCAGCTTGACTTCAATTTGCCGCAGCGCTTCGGCCTAAGCTACATTGGCAGTGACGGTATGGCGAAACAGCCGGTGATGATTCACCGCGCGATACTCGGCAGCTTTGAGCGCTTTATAGGGCTTCTAATTGAAGACTTCAACGGGGCGTTCCCGCTCTGGTGCGCGCCGGAGCAAGTGCGCATTCTTCCGATTACATGCGAGCTTCAAGCTTATGCCGATGAGGTATGCGCCAAGCTCGCCGCAGAAGGCCTGCGCGCTGAAGTTGATGCGCGAAATGAAAAGCTCGGTCTCAAAATCCGCGACGTAACCACGCAGAAAATCCCTTACGCGCTTATTGTGGGAAAGAAAGAGGCTGAGCAGGGGAATGTCTCTGTCCGCAGCTACTGGGAAGGCGACATGGGGCAGATGCAAGCTGTTGATGTAATCCAGATGCTGCGGGACGAGGTAGCCACGAAGGCCGCCCGCAGAAAAGGAGTAGGGGGATGACAGATGTAGTATCGGGATCGTTTGCCGCGGTAATACTCGCCGCAGGCCGGGCGACGCGCTTTAAGAGCAAACACGCGCGCAGCAAGGTTATGTTCCCCCTTGGCGGCGTGCCGATGATTGAGCATATCCTGCGCACACTGCAAGGAATGTCTCCTGCGCAAGTCGTCATTGTTGTGAACGAAGATACGCGGGAAGAGATATCCCAGCGCTACGGCAGTATTTACGAACAGGTGATTCAAGAGCCGCAACTGGGAACAGGCGACGCGCTCGCGACTGCGGTTCGCGTGCTGAACAAGGACGTTGAGAACGTCCTTGTCATCCCCGGCGATGTGCCGCTGGTTACAGAAAGGGCGCTGCGGGATGTGATGTCTGCGCAGTTCGGCGCGGATGCGGCCCTGCTGACATTCACCCCGTCGGAGCTTCGCGGCTATGGGCGCGTGAAGGTGCAGGAGGGCTACGTATCTAAAATCGTTGAAGAAGTTGACGCTGAGCCGGAAGACCTGAAGATCTGCGAAGTGAATTCCGGCGTGTATTCCATTGCCCGCCAGTGGCTTGAACCCGCGCTTGACCGTACGCGCTCGGAAATAGGCGCTGCCAACCGCAAGGGTGAATACTACCTTACCGACATCGTTGCTTTTCTGCGTACCCATGCAGTGCAGCATGAGCCTGCCCGAGACTTGATGGGCATCAACGACCGCGCGCAATTGAACGAAGCCGAGAACGAGATACAGGCGCGTGTCGTCCAAGCCCATGCGCGAAACGGCGTCTCATTCGTCCGCGCGGAAACCTCGTATGTTGAAGTAAATGTGCGCATCGGCCAGGATACGCTGATTTTACCCGGCACTGTGCTTCGTGGGGACACCGTAATAGGCGACGATTGCGTTATCGGCCCCAATACCTACATTGAAGACAGCCGGCTTGGCGACGGGTGCAAGGCGACATACAGCCACCTCGTGGGCGTGCGCTCGGAGGCAGGTGTTACAATAGGCCCGTTTGCCAACCTGCGCCCCGGCAGCAACCTTTCAGAAGGCGTGAAGATCGGGAACTTCGTTGAGCTGAAGAAGACATCTGTTGGCGATGGCTCCAAGATACCCCACCTTTCATATATCGGCGACACGAAGATAGGGAAGAACACTAATATCGGTGCGGGGACGATTACATGCAACTTTGACGGCTTTGCGAAGAAGCCCACTGCAGTCGGCGATGATGTGTTCATTGGGAGCAACAGCACGCTGGTTGCGCCAATAACCATTGGGGACGGCGCTTACACCGCCGCCGGAAGCACCCTAACCAAAGACGTCCCGCCGGGCGCGCTGGGAGTCGGGCGCGCGCGCCAGGAAAACAAGGATGGCTACGCGGCGAAGCTTCGCGAGAAGATACAGCGGGCTGCTGACGAATCATGGCCACAATCCACCGAGGGAGACCGGTAATGGGCGTTGAACTCTTATACCGCAAGAAGCTTACGCTTCTAGCCGGGACTGCTCACCGCGCGCTAGCTGAATCAATCGCCAAGGAACTCGGCTTGCAGCTTAGCAACACAAAGGTCAGCCGCTTTTCCGACGGCGAAGTGCGGGTCAAGGTTGACGAGAGCATCCGCGGGCATGACGTGTTCATTATCCAGCCCACGTGCAGGCCGATTAACGAAAACCTGGTTGAGCTGCTGGTTATCATTGACGCAGTGAGCCGCGCCAGCGCCCACCGCATCATCGCGGTGATGCCATATTACGGCTATGCGCGCCAAGACAAGAAAGTGCAGCCCCGCGAGCCTATCAGCGCGCGCCTTGTGGCGAACCTCATAGAGACCGCAGGCGCGGACCGCGTAATTGCGATGGACCTGCACAGCGGCTCCGCGCAGGGCTTTTTCAACATACCGGTTGACCACTTGTCCGCGCTGAAAATCCTCAGCCGCGCAATAGAAATACAGGGTCACTCGCCTTCCGAAAGCGCAATCATCAGCCCTGATGTCGGCGGCGTTGAGCGCGCAAGCGCAGTCGCGTCACGGCTGGGCTTCCCGCTTGCGATAATCGCGAAGCGGCGTACAGAGCCTAATGTTGCGGAAGTTGTGGAGGTCATCGGCGACATAGAAGGCCGCAACTGCATACTATTTGACGACATGGTTGACACCGCTGGCAGCGTTACAGTCGGCGCAGAGAAGCTGATGGAACGCGGCGCGAAATCAGTATGCGTTTACGCCACGCACGGTGTGTTGTCGGGGGAGGCGATTAGCCGCATCGCTAAGAGCTCGATTGAGCACGTGGTCATTACCGACACTATTCCGTTGGATGACGAGCGTTCGCACCCGAAGATTAAGGTCGTCAGCACTGCCGCAACTTTCGCCGAGGCTATAAAGCGCTGCTTCACGGACGAGAGCATAAGCTCGCTATTCAAATAGGCCTGCGCGGCTGCGCTTAGTAGTAACCGCCGTATGACCCCCAGCCGGTAGTGAGCCCGCGCTGTACGTCAAAGATGTCGCCCACAGGCGTTGAGAAATCAAAGTCCCAATCATCAGTTCCCTGCTCAACCGCGGTAAGCGAAACGGGGTAGCGCGGGAACGCGTTAATATACCAGTTGACATAGTACTCCTTGCGGTTGTAGGAGTAGCCCATGTTGAGCGTAGTGCAAGTGCTTCGCTTCTGAATCTGGATGCGGTCAAGGAAAGCGCCTTTGGAGTTGCGCGTCTGGCTGGAATAAAGGTAGAAGTTCCAGCCCCGCTTGTACTTACGCGAGTAAGTCCAGCGGAAACTGCTCGCCGGGATCGGCTTATCCTCCAGTGAATAGCCTTGAATATCAATCGTCGCGCTTGTATCCAGCCACCAGTTACCTGAAGGCGCCCAGTACTTAATATCGGCCGTCATTGATCCGAATTGCGTCGTTTCAGGGTTGTAGGTCGCGCGGACGCTTGCGGTGATGTCCTGCGACGGGTCCATGATCCAAGTCGCAGAGATTTGCCCCCACTTGCGTTCGCGCAAGTCGTAGCTGCTCCGAAAACTGACTTTCCACCACCGCTCATTGTAGAAATCCATTCCAAACGTGGAGCTGTGGCGGGAACTCAGGCGGTCGCTTCGCACTGGCGGCTGTTTCACCCCCTGCGCTATGCTGCGCGCCCACTGGAAGTCAAAGTCAAACCATTCGTTATTGGTGTAGCGCAGCGTCGCTGATGGGTTAAGGAGATACTGCGCGTTGCCGTCGCCGTACATGTATTGTGTGAAGTCAATGGAAGGGGAAAAGGTTGTTTCGCTGTTGCTGAATGTCCTGCTGGCGCGCGTGTTAAACTTAAATCGCAGCGCCGACTCGGTTGTAGTGTCATTGCGTCGCCGGTCAAGCACGTTGTCAAGGCTGAAAGTCGCGCCGTTGATGACTGGGTCTTTGCCGAAAGCGGAACGGTTGAATTGAAGCTGGAACCCTGGGCGCAACGCGTTGATTTGTTGCATATTATCGTCTGTGAAGCGGTCGCCGTCCAGGTCCATATTCTCTTCGTAACGAAGCGACACCTTGTAGTCAGGCCGGTTAAATGTAAGCGCGCTCTTGAAATCGCCTTCAAGGTTCATCGGCTTTCCGCTGCCGGTCTTGGAGCCGCTTACGCCCTGGGAAAAAGTGAGTTGGGTCAGGCGGTTAAGCTGGTGGTTGAATGCAAGTGAGAAGTTTTCAGAAGTGTCCTTGGATTGGGTTTGGGTCTGCGCGCCCTGCGCAGAGCCGCGAACACTCGTGTTCAGCGTCCCGCCGAGGGAGATGTTAGTCTTTGGTTTAGTGTAAGCAAGCTGGAACTGGTTATTCCATGTGTTAGTGCGCCCACGGTAGGCCGTAATTGTGTTGTTGCGCTTGAAGGACATGTCGCCTTTTAGGTCTGGGGAGAACTTCAATTCCTGCAAAACTTCAAAGTTGTAGTTTGACGCAGGATCAAGCGTGTTGCCCGTCCTAGTGTCTTTGTCGCCCTCAAACTGGCGCTGGTAGAATCCGCGAAAAGTCGTGATGCCCAGCGGGCCGCTCAGGTCATGGCGCAGCCCGAAGCCCGGCCCCTGCTTCTCTGATATCGCAAACAACACCGCGCCGAGCAAAACAGCGCCGGCATCTTGCACATCCTCATTCATGTAGGTGTAAGCGAACTTAGCGAAGTAACCTTCGGAAGTGTTGAAGCCGTAGTCCTGGCGGATCGGCGATTCCGTTTGGTGTATGGGCTTGAATTGGCGCGTGGGCACCACGACTTGAGGGAAAAAGAATACCTTGCTCTCGCGGATGTACATGTACACGTTGTATAGCATCACGCTGCTGTTGCGGCGGACGCGGGCCTTGCGCGCGCGAAGCTCGTATTCATAGATATTGCAGTACGGCGGGCAGGTCGTTACCCATACATTCCACATGTCAAACTCGCCGAAGTTACCCTTAGCTTCATCAGCAGTGAAGTAAAGCTCGCCTTCAATCTCCGCGCTGCTCATGTTCCCCGATACGTTTACGAATGAGAATACCGTCGTATCGTAGCAGTAATAGCCCTCATCCGCGTAAAGCACATCGTCGCCCTGTTGAAGGGCAATGCTTCCTTTGGCGTAGATGTTCTTAGCCTTCTCGTTAAGCTCAATGTAATCAGCTTCAAGCTGCATTTCGCCGATGACGATTAGCGCGTTTCCATCAAGGATGGCGATTCCCGCGTCGCGATCAAACTCCAGTTTGTCGTACGCCTCTAAGTATGCCGACCCATCAGGCAGCGGCAGCTTAAGCTGCTTGGGTTGGGGTTGGACACTTTTGGCTGCAACGGAGACGCTGTCGCCGACAGATGCGTTTTTGGGCGGTGTTGCCCCTGCCTTCTCTTCTCTTTGGACGGGTTGCGCGTCGTCTGAGGCCAGCTCAGCGGTCCTTTCGGGTGCGCCCGAGGCGGGCTTGCCGCTCTTAAAGCCAATTTCCACAGCGTCGCCGCAAAAGGCTGGCAGCGGAAGGAGTAGCAAAAGCGTGAGCGCAGCCAGCGCAGCAATGTGCGCGCGAGTGCGCGAGCGAATAGCTGCGCCGAAAATACGGCGTGGATTACCCAATCCTCCTGTCATTCGCGGAACCGCAATTGTAGCACCTGACGGCTGTTTCCCGCAGCCTGCTAGGAGACGAGATAAGCAGTAATTACGTTCAAACTTGCCTAGTAGCGGATGATATTGACCTTCGTGCCAGTCTCAAGCGCAGTCTCGCCTGTGCGCGGAATAACAAGGCAATTGCCTTCGGTAAGCGTGTTCAGTGTCGCCAAGGAGATCTGTGCGAGGAGTTTCACTTCAGGCATTTGCGTAAAATCACGCGTGAACCGCTCCTGGCCGACCCATATATCGTCATCGTGGACAAGCGCTCCTACAGATTCAGCGACATTGCCAATGGACATGGGAACCCATCCATAAGGCTCGCCCAGCATTTTGATTACTGTCGGGCCTACTATCAGCGCAAATAGCGCGTGTATGAACGGCGGGTGGTAGGGAAGGACGAAGATCCAGCGGTGGTCGCGCTGCGCTGCGCAAAAGCGGCCGCCCAGCGGGTGTTTCAATCCCCTGATCACAACTTTGCAGTTTTCATCAAGCGCTTTGTCCAGCTCGCTGCGTTCGCTTTTGGAAAGCACGCCTGAAACTAATAGCACCTCTGCCTGGTTGGATGCGGCAAGCATCGTTTCGGCGATGGAGCGGTGTGGGTCCTGCAAGCCCAGGGGTACGAATGAAAACCGCCAAAAGAAGCTCATTGACGAAGCAATCGGCGAGAGCAGCTCTGGCACTGCGCTTTCATTAAGCTTGTCGGCGTGCGCATCCACAAGCCCGTGGCCGAGGATGAGGCTGCCGATGATCGGCTTACGGATGACGTTTACATCGCTGATGGGCTGGCTGTAAAGCGCGGCGTAGCCAGGATATCCCACGCGCTTCCCGCCTTCAAGCAGCCTCGCTTGGCGCGGGATGAAGCGCCCCTTGGGTATCATGCGCTCATACTGCGCAGGCTTGCTGTGGACGAACAACTCGTTCCCGCTGCGCTCGGTCGATTCCTCTTCAACAATTACGTCAAGCACGTCGGGAAGCAGCGTTCCCGATTCCACAATGTAAGCGTTGTCCTTATGCGCCTGGCGCTCAAAGCTGCGCGCGCCGCCGAGGTTGCCGCCGAAGCGGAAACGCGGAGTCTCGTTGCGCTCCCATGCCGCCTGCAACGCGGAGTAATTGAGCGCATACCCGTGGTCTTCCGCCAGGTTGTGCGCGGGGTAAACGGCGTGCAGCGGGACGTCCCCGCTCAGGAAGTGAAACAGCGCGTGCCTAAGGGGTATCGCTTCAACGCTAAGGGGCTGCGCCAAGGAAAGTAGCCTTGACTGCGCCTCCTGCCAGGTAATGTCTGTTAGCATAGGCGGCTATTGTAGCCGCGCGCGCGCACAGGCGCAATGTAGGATGTAAAGGCAGGGCGCGGCGGATTAGGCGAAACGGTGGTAGAATGTAAGTGGGTAGGTAGAAATAGCGGCGGGAAATGTTACCAAGTTATTGTCCGTCCTAATGCTGGCGGCATTGTTAGCGCTAGCCGCTTGCGGGGGCAAAAGGCATAATGATGCCCGCACTTCCGGTCTGACCAGCGCTAGTATCGCTTCAACAAAGGAAACATCGCAGGTATCCGCAGATGTGCGCCTGGCCGCGCGCGATGCTGGCATTGCGCTGAGCGGTGGAGGATACACGCTTACATGGAAGTATGCGAACCCCGGCGACTACCACCAGGACGGAGCAATCGGGTTTGAAGACACAGCGCCGCTTGCAGAGCATTGGAACGAAGCGGTGTCGGCAAGCAACGACTGGATAGACGGAAGCGGCGACGGCGTTATCGGCGTCGCGGATATCACTCCTATCGCCATGAACTGGGCCG
>JBBIJQ010000083.1:0-7787 GCA_037445915.1 Planctomycetales bacterium
CGCGCGCGGACATCCTCGCCAGCTACAATGGCGCGGAATTGACAACGATTACTGGCGGCGGCGGCGCGCGCAGGCCGTTTGTGGCGATGAAGTAAGCTGCGCGGCTTGCGCTGTTGGGATATACTAAAAGCCGATATGCCCGGCGTCTTTGACGAACTTGCCGCACGGATGGACTACCACGCGCTTTTCAGCGAATACGTCCGGCTGCGCAAGAAAGGCAACCGCTATTTCGCCGTCTGCCCGTTTCACCAGGAGAAGGACGCGTCAATGTCGGTTGACGTCGTGACCGGCCTGTGGCATTGCTTCGGCTGCAAGGAAGGCGGCAACGCCTTCTCGTTCATCGCGAAGATTGAGCAGCTTGAGATGCGCGAGGTCGTGGAAATGCTGGCGCAGCGCCTCGGCGTTGACTTGCGGCAATACCAAACCCCTGACGAGCGCGTGAAACTAAGCCGCCGCCAGGTGCAGCTTCGCATAATGAAAGCCGCTGCCGCGTTCTACCGCAAGCTTCTCACCACGACTACGCACGGCCAGCGCGCGCTGGAATACTTTCACGGGCGCGGCCTGACGGATGTGACCATCAACCACTTTGGCCTGGGCGTGACACCGCTTGACGTTGACGGGCTGACGAAAACGCTGCAGGGGCATAACGCGCGCAAGGACGACCTGCTTGACCTGAACCTTTCCATTGAAGGGCGGCGCGGCGAGCTGATAGACATGATGCGCGGGCGCGCCATCTTCCCGCTTTCCGACCACCGGGGCGATGTCGTCGGCATAGCCGGGCGCGCGATGGGCGATGAAGAGCCCAAATACCTGAACACGCGCAACACGCCGTTATACAACAAGTCGCGGCTGCTTTACGGGATGAACTTCGCGCGCAAGGCGATTACCGCCGAGGACTGCGTGTATGTCGTTGAAGGTTATATGGACGTGATATCGTTGCACCAGGCGGGCGTCGTGAACTGCGTCGCTGCATGCGGCACTGCGCTTACGCGCGACCATGTGCAGGCGCTGTCACGCCTCACTGACAAGTTTTACCTGACCTTTGACGGCGACTCTGCTGGCATCACGGCCGCGCTGCGGACGAGCGAGGAGTTTATGCTAGCGGGGCATTACCCGCGCGTGCTGCTCATTCCAGGCGGCAAAGACCCTGATGATTTGGTGCGCGAAGGCGGCAAGGAAGCTCTGGAAGCGCTGCGCGCCAAGGCTGTGCCGTTCCCGCGCCTCATCACGGGGCTGCGCATAAAGACGCGCGAGCCCGACCCTATGGAAGTAAAGAAGCTCATCGCCGAAGTCGCGCCGGTGTTCGGGCGCATTACCGATGCGCAAGTCGCCAATGCGTTCGCCAAGGACTTGAGCGGCGCGTTGAGGATGCCGGAGAAGCAGGTGCGCGATTTGCTGTTTAGCCTCGTGCGGCCCGGCGGCGGCTCGCGGCGCGACACTGCAACGGCGGCGGTGGACACGCGAAGCCCGCGCGAACGCTTCCTGATGCAGTTCATCGGCGCGATGCTTGCGGATGATGCGCTGCGTGCACAGGTTAAGCCCGCGCTGAAGCTTGAGGACTTTCCGAAGGGGCACTACCGCGACTTATACAAGCGCATTGTAGTGGAGAAGGAAGACTGCGCAGCGCCCGATTTCCCGCCGGAGCTGGCAGCTATATGCGCCGAGGCTCGCCAGTCGCACATCTCGGGCGGTTACACCGCCGACGCATATGCTGCGAAGGTGAAAGCGTTTCGCTTAGAAGAAGTGAACGCACGCATCCGCGAACTGCAGCGCGAGATGGGCAAGGCTTCCGACGAGAACGACACCGAGCGCGCTACGAAACTTGGCGAGATGATGCAGCTCCTCCTCAAGGCCCGCAAGAAGCTCAGCGAGGAGATGAAAGCTACGCCGCGCTGTAAATAAGCGGCGCGATAGTTAGACATTGCCTTATGGATGAATTACCGCGCACGGGCTATAATTATGCCGTGATGAAGATCATGTATACAAGCAATGTAAACAGCGAACGCAGCATCCTCGTGCTGCGCGCAGCGCTTATTCCCACACTGCTATTTGTTGTATGCCTTTGCGCAGCGTGTGGCGCGGGCACGCGCTCCAGTAACTCAGGGCAAGCGAGTGAAGTTATGCGTAGCGGTGTCGCGGCAGCGCTAAGCGAGCTTGCTGCGATGGAAGCGCCGCAAGGCGCGGACGTGAAGGTCTTTGAGAACTTGCGAAGTGAGTTGGCGCGCCAGCTCGCGGTAAAAGGCACTGCGAAGATTACTTGTGCTCCCCCGTCCACGGCGGCAAGCCGCGTCACCGACCTTGAATTGCTTGACCAGGGCGGCGGCGCATTTGCGCTGACTTGGCATTACTACAACTTGGGCGACTATAACCAGGACGGCGTTGTCGGCGTCGCAGACATCACGCCGATTGCAATCAGCTATGGCCAAACCTACGCGCCCGCCGACGTGAACAGCGCGCTTGCAGTGGTTGATGGCAGCGGTAACGGGACGATTGACATTTCTGACGTCACGCCCATCGCGATGAACTTCGGCGTCAACTGCGCGGGCTACCTTGTGCATTCGCAGTCCGAGCTTGGCTCGTGGGCATCGTTTGATGATGTGGCGTTCACGCAAGCTATTGAAGACGGCGGAAGGCTCAGGTTTGAGTACGCGCTCACTCCCACGCCCGGCGCGCAATACCGGGTTGTGCCGCAAGATGAGTCGGGTTATGCCGGCATCAGGTCAAACGCCGTCCCCGAGCTCGCAAGCCGGCCGCCGAACATCGTGGCCGCAGGCCCGTTTTCCGGCGACAGCGGAAGCCAGGCTGCCATCGCCGCTGTGGTGGAAGGGACTGAGCCGCTAACTTACTCGTGGAATTTTAACGGCGGCGCCGAACCCGGCACGAGCAACGACACCTCGCCTGAGGTTACGCTTGGCGCGCCAGGAACCTATGACTGCGTCTTGTTGGTTACCAACGCAAACGGCTCCGACAGATGCGCATTCACGCTGACGGTGACCGGGCAGCTCCCAGCGCCCGGCGACTGGCGGATGTTCGGGCGCGATGCGAAACACACGAGAAGAAGCCCTTATGTTGGCGCTCAAACGGAGCACCTCAAATGGAGTTTTGAGACTAACGGCTTCATTACGAAGTCAAGCCCTGCCATAGGCGCGGATGGCTCAGTATTTATCGGAAGCGTAGGCGCATTCAACCTGTATGCGTTCAACGCAAACGGCGGACTCAAGTGGGGATGCCTGACTGACCTTGGCGCATGGGTGAACTCAAGCCCGGCGATCGGCGCAAGCGGGACTGTATATGCAGGCAGCAGCGGCGGCACGCTCTTCGCCGTGAATCCCAATGGCAGCGTCCGGTGGGGTTATCAAACAGGATATGCAGGCGACTTCACTGAGTCCAGCCCAACAATCGGCGCAGACGGGACCATATATGTCGGCGGATGGGACACATACCTGCACGCAATCAATCCCGACGGATCGCGTAAATGGCGATTCAAAACCGGCGACATCGTCGACTCAAGCCCTGCGATAGGCGATGACGGGACTATTTACGTTGGCAGCGATGATAGTTTCCTTTATGCGGTCAACCAAGGCGGCGGTCAAGTGTGGGCATATAACACGGGTAATCCTGTCCTTTCCAGCCCTGCGATAGGCGATGATGGAACTATCTACGTCGGAAGCGGCAATTCGCTTTTCGCGATTAATCCCAACGGGACGCTGAAGTGGAAGTACGACACCGGCGGCTCCGTGGCGTCTAGCCCTGCCATCGGCGCAGACGGGACGGTCTATGTCGGCAGCGCTGACTATAACCTTTACGCTATCAATCCTGCAGGCGAACTCGTATGGCGCTATGAAACATACGACGCAATCTACTCCAGTCCTGCGATTGGGGCGGACGGCACGGTATATATCGGAAGCAACGACTTCTATGTCCGCGCAATAACTCCAGACGGCACGCTCTTATGGCGATACCAAACGAACGATGTAGTGCGCTCCAGCCCGGCAATCGGCCCCGACGGCACGGTGTATGTTGGCAGCAACGATTGGTGTATTTACGCATTCGGTGACTAGCCTTTCGCGCTGGAGTGCAATCGCGCTTTGACTTCCTGCGCGGGATAGGATACTTTGATAGCGGATGGATGACGCATCCCAAAACGGCGGCGGCCTGTGCACCCTTAGCTGGGAAGACTTCGGCCGCACCACGCGCGAGTTCGCCAATGAAATAGCCACGCAGTTTATGCCCGACCTGGTCGTCGGTATTGCGCGCGGCGGCGTCATCGTCGGCGCGGTAATCGCAAGCGCGATGCAGGTGGACTTCTTCCCGATAAAGGTGACGCGGCGGATGATGGCCGAGGTTGTGAACGAAGAGCCGACGCTGGTCATCAAGCCATACGCATACGCGCAGGGGAAGAAGGTGCTGCTCGTCGACGACATCAGCCGCACGGGCGAGACGATGCGCATTGCGCGGCGCGCGCTGGAAGTGTTCCATCCCGCGATTATCAAAACCGCCTGCTACGCCGACTACGTTGGCGACGGCTATAAGCCCGACTTCTACAAAATCTCCGTTGACACCCAGCTCGCCTTCCCCTGGGATTACCACCTGTTAGGGTAGGGCGCTCCTTGCCGAAAAAAAATCGTGTGTTACAATTCCTCCTGAAAGGGAGGTGTCCCCATGCGGGAATATTTCAGAAGAGTTGTAGCCGGCCTGCTGTGTATGTGCATCGCGGGCGCGGCGATTCTGCTTGCGTCTATCACCATCACCGCCGGCGCCAAGGACTTTTCCGGCGGCACACCGCGCTTTGACCCGGCGAAGTTAAGCTACTTTGTTCTGTTCCCCGGCATCAGCGAACCGGTGCGTGTATCCACGATGATGGGAGTTGCAGGACTGGATCCAGGATATCCGGAAATGAAGCTGCCCGACGATGTTGTGGATAAGCTCATACGAGCGCGCGACCGCAATGCCCTGTGGCTGACGTGCATGGGCAGGGAAGACTGCTCATCTATAGCATACACATATATCTTCGCTAACAACGCCGGGCAGTCAACACGCATCCAGCAGGTCGAAGGACCTTATGACCGGGGCGTGTATTTCAAAGTGCCAAGCGAATACTTGCTCTTTCACAGCGACCTGTCAAAATGGGAGTATAGAAACGAGGATGGCTACTTTAAACTCATTGCCGCTCCCTTGCCGTTACCGAAGGATCCAATACACGACCGCAGCAATATTCCGAGCTTTATAAACTGGGCTGAGCCGATTCTAGTTTGCCGTTCGCGTGAATACTCCGATGAGCGAATGTTGCTTACGATGTGGCTGCGCATGGATGCAAAGTTCATCAACGGCTCGGAGTTATGTTTTGACGAGAAGAGCCTAAAGCTGGTGAAGGAAATCATCACTGAACCGACAGCACTGGCCGACGGGACAGGTTGGGACTATAGTAAGCCGGTTGCGGTCAGAGAGATCAAGTACATCTACGATGATCCGCGTATCGGGGAGCGGGAATATCCTGTTAGAGTGGAGGTCTCGGATAAGGGACTCGAAGCTCTGAGGATGGAGTTCAAATTGGTGGAAGGATTCTGGATGCTGGACAGAGGGCTACTTTACCGCTACGGACCGAACGGGGAACGCGACCCCGCGTTCGGTTTCAACACCGCGAACATTCTGATTAAGCGGTAGTAAGTCGCGCCGGTTACGCCTTCAGCGCAGTGATGCCGGGAAGGTCCATGCCTGCGACGAATTCAAGGCTGGCGCCGCCGCCAGTGCTGATGTGGCTGATGCCGCCGGCGTAGCCGAGCTTGTTCACCGCTTCCACGCTTTCTCCGCCGCCGACGATGGAATAAGCGCCGGGATTGGCGGTAATGGCTTTGGCGACGGCGATAGTCCCCGCGTCAAAGGGCTTCTTCTCAAACACGCCCATCGGCCCGTTCCAGAATATGGTCGCAGCGCGCGACAGCCTCGCCGTGAACGCCCCGCGCGCCATTTCGCCGATGTCCACGCCGATGTCGCCTGCGCAAAGCAGGTTCAGCGCCTTGTTCTCAATGCGCTTCGGAGTTTCAATGCTGTCGGTGACGGTGATGTCCTCGGGGAGAATGAGCTTGGTCGTGGAATCCTGGTAGTTCGCGATGAGCGCTTTGCACTGGTCAATGTAATCTTCTTCAACCAACGAAGCACCGGTTGCGTATCCCATCGCGCGCGCCAGCGTGAACACCATCGCGCCGCCCACGAGTACGACTTCGGCGCGGCCGCACAGGTGCTCCAG
This sequence comes from Planctomycetales bacterium, assembly GCA_037445915.1. Classification (GTDB taxonomy): domain Bacteria; phylum 4484-113; class 4484-113; order 4484-113; family 4484-113; genus JBBIJQ01. The sequence goes on from JBBIJQ010000083.1 coordinate 6,248, forward strand.
CAGCGGGAGCTTGTCGCTGACTTTCTTGCCGCCGGTGACTATGATAAGCGGGCGTGCAGGCTTTTCGGTGACGCGGCAAAGCGCGTCCACTTCCTTGACGATGAGCGGCCCGGCGAAGGAGGGGAGGAATGCGGTCACGCCCACTGTAGTCGCATGCGCGCGGTGGGCGGTGCCGAATGCGTCGTTGACGAACGCCTGGAAAGGCTTGGCAAGCTCGCGCGAAAACTCGGGGTCGTTCTTTGTTTCTCCGGGGTAAAAGCGCGAGTTCTCAAGCAGCACGACATCCCCGCGCCAATCGCCGGCCATCGCGCGCTCCACGTCAATGCCAGTCGCGGAACGCACATAAGTCACGCTCTTGATGCCCACGCGCTTCTCCTTGAGCAAGCGCTCCATCTCCGCGGCGACGGGCCCCATTGAATACTTGGGGTCAGGGCCGTCTTTCGGGCGGCCGAGGTGGGAGATAACCGCGATGCGCGCGCCCCACGAGTGCAGCTTGAGGATGTTGGGCAGGCTTTCAACGATGCGCGTCGAATCGGAAACGCGCCCATCCTTGGTGGGCACGTTCAAGTCGGCGCGCACCAGCACGCGCTTCCCTTTTACATCAGCCTCCGAGTATGTGCGCAGCTTCATCGCAAATCACCTCCAGGCGTTTATCCGCCCTTGATTATACAAGACGGCATCCTATTACTGCTAAGGCGCGGCCCTCTGATTAGGGCGAGCTTGGCTGTGGTAAGATAGCTGCGCCCGGAAGGCGGGTTGTAGCCGCCGCAACCGGGGAAGGAGATTGTGATGCCTGTTATCGCGAAACGTGACCTTGACCAGGAGAAGGACTCGCGCCTTCACGCCCTTCGCCACAGCGCCGCTCACCTGATGGCCGCCGCCGTCGTGGAGCTATTCCCCGGCACCAAGCTTGCCATAGGCCCGGCGATTGAGACCGGCTTCTACTACGACTTTGACACCGACCACCGTTTCACACCCGAAGACCTCCCGCTCATTGAAGCGCGCATGCATAAGCTGGCGGAGGAAGACGCCAAGTTCGTGCGCACTGTGAAGCCCCGCCAAGAAGCAGCTGCGCTGATGACGATGGAGGCCGACCCGTACAAAGCGGAGTTGATCGCGGATATTCCCGATGAAGAGGCTATCAGCTTTTACCAAAGCGGCCGCTTCACTGACCTTTGCGCCGGTCCGCATATTGAAAGCACCGGCGAACTGAAGCACTTTAAGCTGCTGAAAATCGCAGGCGCATATTGGCGCGGCGACGAAAAGCGCAAGATGCTCCAACGCATTTACGGCACTGCGTGGGAGACCGCCGAAGAGCTTGATTGCTTCCTGAAGCGCTTGGAAGAAGCGGAGAAGCGCGACCACCGCAAACTAGGCCCGGAACTTGATTTGGTTCACTTTTACGATGAAGCAGGGCCTGGGATGCCGTTCTACAGCCCGCGCGGCTCGCGCCTGCATCACGAGCTGTCAGAATGGCTGTACTCAGAGCATCTCAAGCGCGGTTACAAGCCGGTGACAACTCCACATATTATGCGCCCCA
>JBBIJQ010000084.1:0-7780 GCA_037445915.1 Planctomycetales bacterium
AGCTTTGCCGGGCGCATCGGCCAGGCGCTACAGCCAGTTTTTTTGCCTTTAGGCTTTGATTGGCGCGTAGTAGTCGGCCTAATCGGCGCTACCGTCGCTAAAGAAGTGATGCTCTCAACAATGGGAGTGGTTTACGGCGTCGGCGAGGCAGTTGATGCAGGCGGCGAACGCCTAGCCACCGCAGTTCGCGAGCGTTCCGGCTTAACGCCGCTGACTGGCCTAGCCCTGATGGTATTCGCCCTTTTCTACCTGCCATGCCTTCCCACTCTAGGCGTCATTTTCAGGGAGCTCAAAAGCTATCGCTGGACGCTGGCTATCGCAGGCTTCCACTTTTTTACCGCTTACGCACTTGCCCTGCTAACGGTTGTAGTTGGTCGGATGGCTGGATTGCGTTAGCAACAAGGAGGGGACCGTACAATCTATCTAGAGCGGGGCTGATACACAGCGCCTTGTTTCTCGCCTCGCCAAAAAAGCCCGCTCTCACCATTGAAAAGCCTTTCGCGGCTTTGCCTGATATAATGCCTGCGGGATGAACAGACTGCGCGACGCAAAACAGCTTTCGGAGTTTGAGGCGGCGGCGCTTGCGCCTTACGCCGTTCACAGCAAGGATTGCGCAGGCCGCGAGCATCCTGAGTTGGATGCAGGCCATCGCGGCCCCTTTCAGCGCGACTGGCACCGCATCACCCACTCTCAGGGCTTCCGCAAGCTTGAGTTCAAGACGCAGGTCTTCGTTTACGGCGAGGGCGGCGAGCACGGAGACGTTATTCGCAATCGGCTGACGCACACGCTGGAAGTCTCGCAGATCGCCACGAGCATCGCGCGCTCGCTGGGGCTTAACGAGGACCTTGCTAGTGCCATCGCACTTGCGCATGACCTTGGGCACACCCCCTTCGGGCATTCCGGCGAGGAGGAGCTGAAAGCGCTGGTGCCAGGGTTCAACCATAACGTCCACTCCCTGCGGATTGTTCGCGAGCTTGAACGGCGGTATGAGGGCTTCAACGGGCTGAACCTGACGCTGGACACGCTTGAGGGCATTGAGAAGCACGAAACTGAATACGACATGGTCGGCATTTTGCAGTTTAGGCCGGGATTGATGCCGCCGCTGGAGGCGCAGGTTGTCAGCGTTGCAGACACTACCGCATTCCGGGCGCATGACGTTGAAGACGCGCTAGTGACCTGCACGCTAACCACGCAGGACTTCAGCAAGGCAGGGCTCAAGTTATGGGACTGCGCTTTCGCGCCTTTGACCGGCATAGCCGACAAGCGGGTGCAGCTTGCCCAGCTTAGCCGCCGCCTGATTGACGCGATGGTGAGCGATGTGCAGCGCGAAACAGTACGCCGCCTTGAGGATGCGCAGGTAAGCACGCTCCAGCAGGTTCGGGAGTTTCACGGCAACTTCGTGGGCTTCTCTGACGATTTCGGAAAGAACCTCAGCGCGCTCGGAGAATTCCTCTACGAGCGGTTCTATAAGGACTGGCACATCCAGCGAATGACCAACAAGGGGCGGATGATAATCCGCAGGCTATACGAAGAATACGAGCAGCACCCGGACATCCTTCCGCCGGACGCGGCCGCCGAATACTGGCAGGCGATTGAAGCCGGCGAGGACGGCAGCCTGGTTCTTGCAGACTACCTGGCTGGCATGACCGACCGCTACGCAGTCCAGGAGTACTTAAGGCTATTTGAAGTTGGCCATCCTGTATAATGTTGGCTAACCGCAGATGAAGCGCGACCTGATAACTATTGCCGACTTAAGCGACGACGAAATCCTGAGCATCTTCCGCGAAGCCCAGCGCTTCTCCGCGCTAAACCTTGACGAAAAACGCGCCCTGAGAGGCAAGCTCAAAGCGCGCCGCTGCCTGCTTATGTTCTACGAGCCGTCAACGCGCACGCGCGTTTCCTTTGAAGTCGCGGCGATGACCTTCGGGATGTCGCGCTGCGTCGTCACGGCTGATAGCTCATCGGTGGCGAAGGGCGAATCTATCGAAGACACGGCGCAAACCTTCGGCGCGATGGGGATTGACCTCGCCATAGTTCGCCATCCGGCAGACGACGGAGTTGCCGAATTCGCGCGCAATTTCCCATCTCCTGTGATTAACGGCGGCAGCGGCAAGGCCGACCACCCCACCCAAGCGCTGCTGGACGCATACGCACTGTGGAAGCGCGGGTTGCTCAACAAAGACCTACATATCGTCATCTGCGGCGATATCCTGCACAGCCGCGTCGCGCGCAGTAATGTTGAGCTACTCAGCCGGCTTGGCATCACGCCAGTGCTTTGCGGCCCAAAAAAGCTGATGCCGCCTGAGTTGCAGAGCGAAGGCTTGGCTTTGTTCTGCGGGCATAAGGTTGAGGTGCGCTTCAACCTTGACGGGCTGCTGCCGGAAATTGATGCGCTGATGATGCTGCGCACGCAGCTTGAGCGTCACGGCGGCAAGGGCGCATTCCCAAAGAAGGAATTTGTGGCGGGCTACCAGGTCAACGCCGAGCGGCTGAAGCGGTTGCGTGAAGACGCGCTGATAATGCACCCCGGGCCGGTGATGCGCGGCAACGAGCTAACCGACGAGGCGATGACTGACAGCCGCAACATCGTCCTTGACCAAGTAACGGGCGGCGTCCACGTGAGGATGGCGCTCATCGCGCACATGGTTCACTAGGAAAAGCAATGCCCGAGGCTTGTGAAGCTGAATTCCGTTACCGTGTGTGGTTTCTCAAAGACGAATACCTGCGCCTGCTTGGCCATCTGGACACCATACGCATCATTGAACGCGCCTTGCGCCAGGTGGAGCTGCCCCTCGCCTACACCGAGGGCTTTTCCAAGAAGCCAAAACTCATAACATCGCCTCCGCTACCCCTTGGCTTCACGAGCAGGATGGAGCTGATGGATTTCAGCACACTTGAGCCGATTGACGAAGCTGAGACGCTCGCAATGCTTAAAGAAGCCACATCGCCCCGCCGAGTGTTCCACAAGCTCAGAGCGCTTGGGAAGGATGAGCCAGCGCTCTCCAAGTGCGTTCATTCAATGCTGGTGGAGCAGGTATTCGTGAATCCAGCGCGCGAGCTTTTCCTTGATGAAGACATATTCGCCGGTTTTGTTGATAGCCTGGAGGGCGAACGCAAGCGACTGTTGAAGGGGCTTATTGGATGGGGTGTCACAGACGGGCTGCTTAAGCTAAACGCAGAAGTGCGCGTGAATGTGCTGCCGCTGTCAAAGCTTACCAAGGAAATCGCATCGCACTTCGGGGCCGATTTCGTTACAGGCGAGAGGGTAATGCTGATGCGCGAGGACGGTGGGCTGGCGTTCTAGCTAGCCAAGCATCCGCTTGGGGTGCAGCGGGAGATTGTCGCCCATCGGCAGCGCAACTTCCACAATCGCTACAACATCGCCATCAGGGCCGCACACGAAAAGCTCTGTGCCGTGCTTCTTCACCGACTCGTCAAGGTAATGCGCGCGCACGATAACCGGCATGCCGCGAACGAGCTTGGCGATGCTGGGCGCGTCAAGAGCAATGGTGCGCTCGGGCGCGAGGATGGTGCGCATAGGGAGGATTACGCTTTCCACTCCGCCAGCCTTGACCTGTCCCTCAACGTCCTCAAAGCTCATCGCGTCTTCCGTGCGGAACGGTCCCACCTGCTCGCGGATAATGCTAAGGACGCATCCCGCGCTTCCCAGCAAGTCGCCCAGGTCGCGCGCGAGGCTGCGCACGTAGAACCCGCCACGGCATGAGATGCGCAACTCAAGCTGCTTGAGCCTGGGGAATGCAGAAGAGTCGTCGCCAATGCTTGGGTGCTCAGCAAGCAACTCTGCCGCGCCGGGGCCATCGCCGAACTTCAGCACGTCAATGCCGTCCACGGTCACGCGCTTAAGCTTGTGCGGCACTTCCTCGCCCGCGAGAGCCATGCGGTAGAACTCGCGGCCATCAACCTTAGTCGTGGAGAAGCTGGGCGGGCGCTGACTGATCTCGCCGATAAATTGCTTCAGCGCAAGCCGCACATCGCGTTCGGTCACGCCCGCTGTGTCGCGGATGTCCACTGCTTTGCCCGCCGCATCGTCGGTCGTCGTTGACACGCCGAACAGCAGCGTCGTGCGGTAAACCTTGGGGAAGTCAGAGAACTGGCTAAAGAGCTTCGTTGCGCGGTTCACAGCGACGGGCAGCACGCCTTCCGCCGGCTTGTCCAGCACGCCGGAGTGTCCCAGCTTGCGGATGCCGAGGATGTGGCGCAGGCGGCCTATCACCTGAAACGAGGTGATGCCGACCGGCTTGTTCATGTTGATGAAGCCGCTTACCGCCGTGCTGTCAGGTTGCCTGCCCATATCTGCGAAGCGGGGATTGTAGCATTAACCAAGCGCAGTGCAAGCAGCTTAGTCCTTATTCCGCCGCTGGTTGTTCTTTGGCCTTCTTCTTCTCCGCTCGGCGGGTAAGGTAGATGGAGATAAGAGCGATGGCGATGGCTATAGCCAGACAGATGCTGAAGGCGTGGCCGCGCGGCTCGGCATCCTGTACTAAGAAGCGGGCACGGCCGATGAAAAGCGAGATACGCGCCATTACCGTGGAGCCGAAGCTCGCGCCGAATGCGACCATCAAGACCCATATTCCGAATTTCGCCGCAGCGCCGACCGCGCCTTTGTGCTCCACGCTGAAAAAGAAATATACGAGGACGGCGACGACGCAGGCGAATAGTATCACCGAATTAATCAGCGCGGGGATATAGACGCTTGCAGGCTCGCCTATCACTCCCTGCATATTCACCCACGGGAAGCTTGAGTATATCTGCGTGAGGAGGAAGCTGTTGAGTTGCGGCCCAATAATGACACCGGCTCCCCATCCTACGATAAACGCGAGGGACCACCGGCTTATCCAGGCTATGCGCGGAATCATGCGCGTGAGGAGAATAAAGCCGAAAACGGCGGGAGTAATGTAAAAGTACTGATGGTTCACAAACACGCGCTCAATGAAGTCGGGGCGTACCACCAGGTCCCAGAGAAACCATACGCCGTATGCGTTGCTAATGCCGAGGTAGAGGTGCTCGCCGAAGCGGAAAAACGGGTTGTCTTTGTAGAGGAACGAGAGCATTACCAGCGTGAGACCGGTTGCCACCCAGATGCCGAGGGTTTCAGCCGTCATTAGCTTGCACCTCCCGCTTTAGATGCCAACCGCCTTCTCCCGACGAAGTAAGCGATGTTGCCCGCGATGACGAAGAGCACAAGAAGGACATGCACCAGGGACTGGCTGTTCATTCCGGCCGACGCCGCGCCTTTGTTCGCGATAAGGACTTCGTATTCCGCCGCACCTTTCAAACCGCCCATCAGCCCATTAATCTGGTTGGACTGGTATAGCGAGAAGTAATCGGCGAAGGAAACTGCAGTGACGCCTGCGCCCATCGGGTATCCGCCCGGCGTGCTCCCAAAAGCGACCCAGGGGCGCACTGTCTCGCCTGCCGCAAGGTCAACCAAGTATTTAATGCCGCCCTTAAGCTTGGGCGTGCGCTGGATTATCGGAAGCGATGCGGTCTTCTGCTTGTAAGCGTCCACTGCGAAGGCGTTGGCAATGCCCGCGTTCATAGCCTGCACTACTGCGAGCATGCTCGGCTTGTAGCCCAGGAAGCAGTAGTCGGTGCCGTTGATCTTGCCGTATTCATCGCCGACGTCGGTAAAGGCGCGAGTGCCTAGCCCGATGCCTGCGGGATTGAACAGGTTTACGCCCAAGACATACAAGTCCTTCTTGAAAGCGTGACGCAGTACCGCCAGCAGCATCGGGTAAAGCTCAGGCTCGCTGGCAGGGTCAAAGTCAACCGCTATCATTATTGTGTCGCCAGGTTGCAGGCTCTCTATCGTGTCATAGATGCCTCTTACCTCCTTCGTAGGCAGGTTCTCCCACTTATCAAACGGGAATATGAGCGGCAAAAACACTGCCAGCGCCACCAGCAAGTAAAGAAGGCCTCGTTCCCACGGCTTAAGTATCATTCGCCGCCCCCCATGTAGGTCTTCTCAATGCCGAAGATAATACGTACGCTAGTCGCAATGACGCCAAGCGCAACGCCTAAAAGTATTCCCCTAAATCCGGCCGCGTTAGGGATATTTAGCAGCCACTCGGTCATTACCTCTAACCTGAGGCTGTGCAGGAAAGACGCTTCCGGTATCCAGGAGGTAAGCGCTGTTCCTAAAGGGACGCGGCCGAGCATAACAATTACCGCGGCTATAAGCAGCACAATCGCCTGGCCTGACTTGGCGCGGAAGCTGCGGTAGGCCGCGCTGGCGATGTAAAAGGCGAGGATGGAAAAGACAGTCGCCTGCATCGGCACCATCATCCAGAAGTACATCCAGGAAAATATACCCGATGGATTTTCCAGCCCTCCCCAAATGTATAGCGCGGTTGAGCCTTCCTCCGGAGCGCGCCACCATGGTATCCAGGCCAGCGTCATAATCAGGAAGCTTAGGATGAGCACCCAGGAATACCCAAAGCCCGGCCGGCGCTTGCTCACTTTCTCAATATGAAAGCCGAGGATTGAGTTGATACCCAGCACCATCCCAAATGCGCTGGCAATGAGGACCCAGATGTTAAGCGCCTCGCCTGAGTTCACCGCCCATTTTGCGGGGATGTAGAAAATTGCCAGTGTGAATATGCCCACCAGAAAGGCGATTACAACAGGGAACTGCTTTCTCAGAAAAACCATGTTATGAGTGTTGGTTGAAGACCTGCATAAAATACTCCATCTTTTCGCCCGCCGAACCCAGCGAGTCATCCCCGTTCTTTGCCGCGCCAATCAGCAAGAAAGCGGAAAGCACAAATCCGATAAGCAAAACGGCGATGATAGCCGCTTTAGCCATATCGCTGGCTTTAAGGCTGCCGAGAAGCTTCGGCTCGCGGGAAATGTAAGCGCTTGCTGCGTACAGCTCCTCGCCGATGAGAACGTAGTCGCAGGAGGTGATGAAGAATGGGATCTGCACGTTGCTGTCGGTTCCTGCAATCTGGATTGCGCCCGTGGACTGCCCCACTTCGCCCAGCAGCAGGCTTTCAGCGTAGTAGTAACCGAAAAAGAAATTGGCGGCCGGCTTCTCGCGCACCATCATCCCGTTCACGGCGGTCACATAGCTGAACTGGTCGTTGGTAAGAAAGAATATGTTATCCGAATTGTAGGCGTCAGGCCTTCCTGCCTCAAAGTATGCTTCGCGAACCGTCTCCTGGCACACGCTCATCACGATGGGGTCATAGCAAGGGACTTTCACCTGGCTCTCGTATTCCGCGACATGCTTAGCCACATGCCCAAGCAGGTTGGTTGCTGCGATAGTTGACACTGTAGTCATCGGGTCAAGGCCGCACAGGTAAAAAATGGGCCGGCCCATCTCGGTTGCACGCCCGATGGCCTCGTCAACCGCGTCAAGGCCTGCGATGCGACGTATAAAGAAATGACGTTTACGAGCCGTCTCAATAAAGAACAGTATCAGCGCAATCAAGGCGATGGACATAACCAAGTTGTTAAACTTGGAGTAGTCAAAACTGTTTTCCACCGGTTTTGCGCTCAAGGCGGGGGAAAATAGCCGGACGGCGCTGTCTTTCTCTATTCCGAGCTTGAAAAATAAAGCGTTCCAGTCAAGCGCTTGTTCCGCAATGTCGTCAAACGCTGAGAGCTGAATTATCGCGTATTGAGTATTGCGTGAATCGCGCTTGTAACGGAAATACTGCAGGTTATCAATCGCAAGGTTTTCGTCCATCCCGATTGACCTAAAGTCGAAGGGAAGCGGGAGATACGGACCCTCGGGAGCCTGCGAGTAATAAACCGT
>JBBIJQ010000085.1:0-7750 GCA_037445915.1 Planctomycetales bacterium
GGTTCCCGTTTCGCCTAATAACGCTGATTGCGTCAGCAACTTCGCCAATGTTGCTCATTCCGGTTGAGAGGAATATATTCTTTCCCTTTCGGGCAATGAACGCAAGAAGCAAGTAATTTGTTAGGTCGCCTGAGGAGACTTTAAATGCCTTTATCGGAAGGGCATCTAGGAAGTCCACAGATTCAAAATCAAGCGGCGTGCTCAGGAAATCAATATCAACGCTATTAGCTTCGTCATAGAGCCGTTTAAAATCCTCATAATGAAGCTGAACCGACCTAAAGAATTCAACCTGCTCTTTCGCGTATCTAACTGATGCCAGCTTATCCGCCTTGAAAGTCTGAAATTTGACCGCGTCGGCGCCCGCAGACTTGGCAGCTTGAATGTGTTCAATCGCATAGTCAATGTTGCCCTTGTGATTGACACCTACTTCAGCGATTAGATAGACCACGCTATAATAGTAGCCGTGATGCAACTTCAAGTCTAGTTAGCCAGGCTTATTAACAGGCTTGAATGGTGCAATAATTATCAGGTGCAACCTGATACGGCAGCCTGGATGTTCCTTGGGTTTCGGGTGATGTTGCTCGGGCTGGAGCGCCCGCTGGGCAAGAAGGTTGTCGTTGGCTACCCGTCACAGGTTGGCGGCTTTGCCTTCTACGGTGCGGCTATGGTGGCGCTAATACCAACGCTGTTGATATACGCCTATTACCGCCCCCCAACCTCCTGGCTTTTTCTGCCCTATGCGTTTGTCACAGCCTTGCTCTTTGTGCCGCCCTTCTATTTTTATATCAAGGCGTTGAAGTATGGCGAAGTTTCGGTAATCACCCCGCTGTACTCTCTAGGAACGCTACTTGTATTCTTCCTGCCCATCATCTTTCAAGGCGAGCAGTTCACATGGTTGAAGTTTTCAGGTGTTCTGCTATTGCTTGCAGGGACACTCTTTCTCCGTCCAGGCGCTAATCCACTTGAAAGTCTGCGCAACGTGGCAAAAGACAAGGGGGCGCGCTTCATTCTTATTAACACTGGGTTGATAGCCGTAATAAGGCTGATAGATAACCATGCTGCTGATATTGACCCTATCTATTACGGCATTTCTTGCGCTATGCTGGCAGGCGTATTCTTCGGCATCGCAGTGATCGTAACGCGCAGCTGGGACAAGTTACTCAGGCTCTATAAAGAGCGCAAGGCAGTAGTGTGGGCAAACGGAGTCGTTAATGGGCATGCTTACGTATCGTTGCTTGCCGCGCTTGGCGCAGGCATAGATATGTCGGTTGCAGAGCCTGTAAGTAACGTAAGCATGCTTTTAGCAGTGGTCCTGGCGCACTATTTGTTTGGTGAGAAGATTCAAGCTCGCCTGATAGCAAGCTCCTTAATGGTCGCCGGAGTGTTTCTGCTGGCGCAGGGCTGATATTACAAGCCCGCTGGCGCTTTAGCTTTTTCCCCGCTCTCGCGGAAACGCCCCAACATGTGTAAATCCATTTAAAGTGGTTTACATCTGCAGTGAGCTAACGCTGGAGGCTGTGCTAGAATCCGCGCTTCGTGATTGGTCTTCACCGATATCTGCTGCACTTCGCTGGATTTCCCAGGGAAATTCGTTACATTCTGGGGATGAATTCGCTCGCTATGTTTAACGAAGGCGCCTTCATGACGCTTTTGCCGCTGCTCCTTAAGGCGCTGGGGAAACTTGAAGGGACGATAGGCGATATTTTCGCAATGCAGTTTCTCAGCCTCGCCGTGTTTTCTCTGCCGGCTGCTGCGCTTACGCAGAGAATCGGCCGTAGGAGTGTCGTATTCGCAGGCAGCCTGTTAACGGCCGTCGCATCAATCGGATATGTCATATTCGCAAGCACGCCTTTTGTCTTTCTCTTCGCAGCAGGGCTAGGCTGTGGAATGAGCTTCTTGCTTGTAAACAACTATCCGCTACTTCACGATTACAGCACTCATGACACTCAGCCTTACGCGTTTGGCTTGTCTGCCGCGCTCGGAACTGGAGCGATGTTTACTGGAACCGTCGCTGGCAGCGCAATCGCCGACACGCTGGCGCGCTTAATGGCGGGCTGGATTCCGTTATCACTAGTGTCAGACGCGATTCTTGCTAAAGCATACGGCGCTGTTCTCATTTTCAGCGGGGCAATGACCCTAGGAATTGCCGTGCTGATGGCTTGCATTGATGATCGCAAGTGGTCGCCCAAAACGGAGAGCTACCTTACAGGCATTATATCCCTGCTAAAGCAGCGGCTGACCTGGAGCCAGGCTTCATATACGTTGCTCATCGGCATCGGGGCAGGTATGGTGGTTCCTTTCTTTCCAGTGTTCTTGCGTGTAACTCTTGGAGCTTCGGCATCGGTAGTAGGCGGGCTGCACGGCTTTTCAATGCTAATGATTTCTTTAGCGGCTCTTACCACGCCATTGCTCATCGCGCGCTTTGGGCGCGTCCGCACTATCATTGTGAGCCAGGCTATAAGCCTGCCTTTTATCCTAGGCATCGCTTACGGGCCGATGATAGTCCTACTTGGTTACACGCCGCTGCAAGCGCTAGCGGTTACCGGCGCGATGTTCATTATCCGCAATGCGTTTATGAACTTAGTGAATCCTGTTAATAACCAGCTCTTGATGGACCTTTACGGCGATCGCCAGCGCATAAACATTATTAGCTTAAATATAATGCTCTTTACGTTTGGGCGGGCTATGGGAGCGAAAGTCGGCGGGCATATGATGATCGACATTAGCTACCAGTCGCCATATTGGGGCACTCTTATTCTGTATGCCGCAGCAATAGCCCTATACTACTTTGCCTATACGGCGATAGAGCGGGAGTTCCAGCGCCGCGTTCGCGCTGGCGAAGATACAAGCAATGGTATGATTTAGAGCATCGCTGCCTTATCGCGCTTAATGGCTGTGCTAGACTCATCAGCGGCAAATACTTCATACTTAGGAGCCATCAATGCCTAAAGTCAGGCTGCTTTCAAAGGCAAATGTCGCTGAGGTCCTCACTATAGAAGGCGCGATAGCCATTTTGGAATCCGCCTTTGCAGACTTTGCTTCCGGCAAGGTAACAATGCCCGCGAGGACGCCCATTACACTCCCTGAACACAACGGCCTTGCATTGTTTATGCCGGCGCACATTTCCGGATTAGGTGCGTTAGGCGCGAAGATAGTGACTGTTTATAAGGACAACCCAGCCAAGCACAAGCTGCCTAATGTAATGGGAACCATACTGTTGCTTGACCCTGAAACAGGCGCTCCAGTGTGCATAATGGATGGAGGGTATCTCACAGCTGTTCGCACTGGCGCGGTCTCCGGACTCGCGACCAAGTTTCTTGCACGGGCAGATGCGCGCTTGCACACGCTTTTCGGAACCGGCGTCCAGGCTCGCACGCAGGCGTGGGCAGTCGCTAAAGCGCGCAAGCTTGACCGCATCCTGCTTTTCAGTCTAGATGACGAGGCTGCAAAGCGCGCTTTTGCCAATGACATCGCTGCGCTGACAGGCGTAGATACTGAGATAGCGAAGGATGCTGAGGGCGCAGTTCGCGCTGCTGATATCCTTACACTGGCCACAAGCGCAGTTAAGCCGATTATTGACGGCACTTGGCTGGAGCCGGGGCTTCATATCAACGCCATTGGATCGCACGCCCCCGGAGCTAGGGAGCTTGATACAAAGTCGGTTGTAAGGAGTAAGGTCTTTGTAGATTCTATGGATGCCTGCAAGGCCGAAGCCGGCGACTTTCAGATTCCCGTTGAGGAAAATGCATGGAAATGGGAGAGCGTGGCTGGCGAAATAGGGCAGGTTGTTACTGGCGCGAAACCCGGCCGCGAAAATGACAGGGAAATCACGCTTTTCAAATCGGTTGGGCTTGCGTTGCAGGACATAGCCACTGCAGGTTTTGTTTTCAGCGAGGCGTTGGCCCGCAACATTGGCGCCGATTTTGATTTCTAAAACTCATAACTTGGGTTGGGCATTTCGTATTGGAGGCTATATGTCTCGTAAGATAGCTTGCTTGCTGGTTCTTGTGTTGCTTGCGCCGGTGATTTGTGCATGCCCAAAAGAAGATGGTCAAGGCGCATCGTCAGGGCAAAATGGCAGCCCTCGCACACCAGGCAAGAAGATGCGCTTGGAGCTTAAGTTTGCGCCCGGCTCAATTCATCAGTCAATGCTTAACACGAAGCTTGACGCGCGGATAGTAATTGAAGCGCTGGACTCCAAAGGAAAGCCGGTTGCTTCAACGATGACCAGCACTACGGCTAGCAACTTCCATCGCACGGTAACCGATGGCTCGATAGAGGGTGGCAAGCTTTTGCGCGAGATTAAGGCTGTGGCTGGCGTAATAGACAAAACGCAGTCTGAAACTGGAATTGCGGTCCGCCGCATGTTAATTTTGGAGGGAGGGAAGATGCGCGTAACCGAACTCGGCAAACAGGCTGAGCCAACAAGCGATGAAACCGCCCTTGGGGAGGCGCTTGGCTTACCTAAGGAGATGATGGTAACTAAGCAAGCGAAGATAGAGCGCGTAGGCGATGCCTGGTCAAAGCTCGCAGTCGCCCAGGCTTCGCCGGTCTTTCCATACATAGATACGGAGCGACTTACCGAATTGGCTCTTGAGCTTCCTGGCGAAGATGTAAGGGTAGGGGATACGTGGGAAAGAACAAGCCAGTTACAAGTTGGCGATGCTAGCCTCAAGATAGCCCTAACTTCTATGCTTCAGCAAGTCCAGGATGCTGGCGGCGCAAGAATGGCTCAGTTACAAATACAGCTTCAAGGCGCTAATGCAGGGCCGATTACACTAACAGGCGGCTCTGGGGAGTATGGCGTTTCCACAGTAGTGGACAGGCTCGTGCTTGACGGCACAATTACGGTAATACTTGACTTGAAGAACGGGCGTGTCCAGAGCCTAGCCGGCGACCTTCTGATGTCGCTTAGCCTCAACACAAAGTTGGAGAAGGACGGCAAAGAGCAGGTGCTGCGCGTTAAGGTTGATAACGCTAATATGCGCATTACCGAAGACTTGATGTACGATCCGCCCATAGGCAAAGCCTAAGGCGATCGCGCTAGACGGCCTTCCGCTGCTGTTCTGGAGATGGGGAAGGAACTTATCCTTCGCCATACGCCGAAGGCGTCATCATCTCGGCGGGGAATAACTCCATGTAGCTGTCAATCTTCTGGTAGCCTTCGGGTATCTCAAACCAGTTGTCCGAAGGCTTGCTGATTTTCAAGTTGTGCAGCTCAACAGTTACAGTTCCTTCAGGAGCGTCCACTACAATCTTCAAGTACGGCTTCACATCACCGTAGTCTGTGGCTTCCCATACGCGCCCAGTTAGCTTGTCACCATTCTTGTAAGTAACAGTAATCTTGAAGATAATGCAAGCGTGGTTGTCAAACTTCTCCTCGCCGATTTTCTCTTTGGTGACGATGGGCGGGTCTTCTTTGGCAGGTTTTGCTGGGCGCCCAGGCTCTGCAATGCCTTCTAAAGGTTCAGTATCGCTCTCCTCGCCAATCATGTACTTCTCAGGAATGTGTATTAGCATAATCGGGAGGCTCGTTGGCTTAGTGATAATGCCGGTGTAAAGCATGAAGTCCATCCCGCCCATATCCTCGTCGCCGGCCATCTCGCGGCTGTCCATGTCAATCCGCATCTTGTCGCCGTTCTTCGCAATTAGCCCTTTCAGCACCATCTTCTGGCGGCCTTCCATATGCGAGCGCATGTAATCGGTGTAGAAGGCGGGCTGCTGCATGACGCGGTTGAAGCCGTCGTCAAAGCCCGGATAGCTTGTATATGGCATCGCCGACGCAGGAGTGGCAATCGCAAGCCCTGCGACGAGTAGGCATAGCAACAGTATCTTCAAATATGTTCTCATACTAACGATTATAGCAAAGGCGACAGGTGCCACTCCCGTGATACAATTTGCGGGATGGTGACCCCTCCATCCATGCGGAAACGTATACTCACGGGCGACCGCCCGACCGGCAAGCTCCACTTGGGGCATTACGTCGGCTCGCTAATGAACCGCGTGAAGCTCCAGGACGAATACGAGACGTTCATTCTCGTCGCCGATATCCAAGCGCTGACGACGCACTGGGAGCAGCCCGAGCTGCTGCGCCAGGCGGTGCTGGACGTGACGATGGACAACCTCGCCGTCGGCCTTGACCCGGAGAAAGTCACTTTCTGCATCCAGTCTCTTATCTCCGAAATCGCCGAGCTTACTGTAATCTACGGCTTGTTTACCAACATGAACAAGCTGCGCCACAACCCCACGACGAAATCGGAAGCTAGGCAGTATGGATATATTCATGACGACGACTTGATAGGCGGCTTTGACCAGCTTACCTACGGCTTCTTCGGCTATCCCGTATCACAGGCCGCCGACATAACCTTTGTGCGCGCTGATGCAGTGCCTGTAGGCGAAGACCAGGTGCCGCACATTGAGCTAACCCGCGACATCGTGCGCAAGTTCAACACGCTTTACGGAGGCGGCAAGGAGATTATCCCCGAGCCGAAGGCCATCGTTGGCGAAGTCGCACGCCTTCATGCGCTTGACGGCGGCGCCAAGATGAGCAAGAGCCTCGGCAACGCAATCTACCTGTCCGATGATGAGAAGGCGGTCGCCGATGCAGTGCGCAAAGGCGTCACCGACCCCGAGAAGATACGCAAAAACGACCCTGGCCACCCCGACATCTGCAACATCTTCGCCTATCACAAGGTCTTCAAGGGCACGCTGAATAAGCAAGCCGAAGCCGTGGCGGAAATTGAGCGCGACTGTAAGAGCGGCGCGCTTGGCTGCGTGGAATGCAAAGGGCGGCTGGCGAAAGCGCTCAATGAGCTGCTAGCGCCTATCCGCGAACGCCGCAGGCTCTATGAAGATAACCAGCAGCTTGTGTGGGACATCCTTGAAACAGGCAACGCCAAGGCGCGCGAGGAAGGCGCGAAGACGATAGCGCTGGTGAAAGCCGCGATGAAGATTGATTATCCAGTGAAGTGATATGCCGAAACGCCCCGACATAAACAAGGTGATGGTTATCGGCAATGGTCCGATTATCATCGGCCAGGCCGCCGAGTTTGACTACTCAGGCACGCAGGCGTGCAAAGCGCTGCGCGAAGAAGGCGTGAGCGTCGTGCTCGTGAACCCCAACCCCGCGACAATCATGACTGACGTGGACACGGCCGACCGCGTTTACATCGAGCCGATGGACATGCCCCATCTTGAGCGCATCATTGCCGAGGAACGTCCTGACGGCATACTCCCGACGCTTGGAGGCCAAACAGGGCTGAATATAGCCACCGAGCTTTTCGCAAGCGGAATTAGCGAGCGCTACGGCGTAAAGTTCCTGGGCACGAGCGCGCTGTCCATCGCCGCGGTAGGCTGCAACCTGCGCTGCAGCTTTTGCCAGAACGCCGGCATCTCCCAGATGCCCCGCGACCGTGGCCGCATCATGGGCCAGGAGACGCCGGCCCTGGCCGTCGTCGAGGCCGCCCGCTGCTACGGCTGCCGCAGCATCGCCTACACCTACACCGAGCCGACGATCTTCTTCGAGTACGCCTACGACGTGTCGGTGCTGGCCCGCGAGGCCGGCCTGGCCAACACCCTGGTCACCAACGGCTACATGACCCCCGAGATGCTCGAGGCCTACCGCCCCTACCTGGACGCCGCCAACGTCGACCTCAAGTCCTTCCGCGACGAGTTCTACCGCACCCTCTGCGGCGCCCCCCTGCAGCCCGTGCTCGATGCCCTCAAGCTCATGGCCGCGCACGGCGTCTGG
>JBBIJQ010000086.1:0-7744 GCA_037445915.1 Planctomycetales bacterium
ACCATGGAGATAGAGCTAAGCGGATGTGCTGCGACCGCGCGAAATGATTATCGGCAATTAGTGCATGCAAAGTGGATAAACACCAAGCCTTCAGAATTACAGAAGCTAATACTGGAGAGGGGCAGCGCGCGCCAAGAGCGGCTGGGGGGAGGGGACCGCAAGCAATAGCCACCACCCCTCTCCAAAGTTCAAGTCACATAAGCGGGATTGACCAATGTGAATATGCGCCGATTCTTTACGGCTGCACTCTTCCCAAGGGGGGAGGGTTATTGGGAAGACTTCATGAACCATGGATATTATAACAGATTCGGGCGCGGGCAGTAAAGGGAACCCGCCTATTATTGGTTTAGCAGATTTAGGATACATAGGAGTAGCGGCGTAAGCCGCGCTGCCGAAAATTGGGTTCAGGCTAGGTAGAGCGTTTTTCCAGAATAAACTTGCCGATTTTCATCTGTTCTGAGATGGGAATCGGGCGGTCGTTATTGAAGCACGCTAGGCAAAACTCACTAAACGGGAGGCCAGTCGACTTGACGACACCGTCAAGTGAAATGTACTGCAGGCTGTCCGCGCCGACGACTTCGTTAATCTCGCTTACCTCACGGCCTGCAGCTACCAGCTCTTCGTAAGTGCCGAAATCAATCCCATAGAAGCACGGGTACCTTATGGGCGGCGAGGACAAGCGCATATGAACTTCCTTCGCGCCCACGTTACGCAGCATCTTCACAATCTGGCGACTGGTGTTTCCGCGAACGATGCTGTCGTCCACCAGCACAATGCGGCGGCCTTCAATCACTTCGCGCAGGGGGTTGAGCTTCATCCTCACGCCGATTTCGCGCTGGGACTGAAGCGGTTCAATAAAGGTGCGCCCAACATAGCGGTTCTTCACCAGCCCTTCGTGGTACGGCAGACCGCTTTCGTATGCGTAGCCGATAGCGGCGGAAATACCGGAGTCTGGAACTGCAATCACCACGTCAGCTTCCACTCCAGCTTCGCGCGCGAGTTGGCGACCCATCTCCACGCGCATTGAGTAAGCCGACTTGCTGCGCAGGAGGGTATCTGGGCGGCAGAAGTAGAAGTACTCAAACATGCACATCTTCACGTCTGCATGAGCGAAGCGTTCGGAGCGCGGGCCGTCCGCGTCAATGCGGAGCATTTCGCCCGGCTCTATCTCGCGCACAAAACGCGCGCCAACGATGGGGAATGCCGCGCTCTCGGATGCAACAACCCAGCCGCCGTCAGTTTCACCCAGCGCGAGCGGGCGCACGCCGTTCGGGTCGCGCACTGCGTAGAGGGCATCGGTCGTGAGTATCACAAAGCAGTATGCGCCGCGTATGCGCGAGAGCGCCTCGCGCAAGGCTTCGTCGAAAGGCTTCTCGCGCACGTTCTCGCGCAACAACAGCCCGAACATCTCCGTATCGGAACTTGTGTCTGGAGTTATTCCCGCGCGCCCCAGCTCGCCGAGCAAGTCCCATGTGTTTACTAGGTTGCCGTTATGCGCTACTGCGAAGCTGCGCTGCGGGTCGTCGGGATCGCCGAAGTACAGAGGCTGGGCGTTCACGCGGGTTGACCCGCCAGTCGTGCTGTAACGGTTGTGGCCGATAGCCGCGTCTCCGCGCAGCATCGTGAGTATTTCTTCGTTGAAAACTTGCTGGACCAGCCCCATATCTTTGAAGAGGACAATGTGGCGGTCGGTGGAAACGGCAATGCCGCTGCTTTCCTGGCCTCGGTGCTGGAGAGCGAATAGTGAATAATATGTGATGCGGGATACGTCTTTGCCAGGGGCAAAAACTCCGGTAACAGCACATTTTTCTCTAACGCATCCTTCCATAAGGCTTTGAGATTATACAACTACCAGCGCGCAGCAGAAGCGTTAGCTGCGAATCATGCCGGTTGCAAGGTATAATCTGATTGCCGTGAAGTATCTTGACCTACGGTTCTGGATAAACAACCCATTCGTGCCCTGGGAGCGTATCTGGGCGGGGCTGTTTCTCGCGGTTTACCTCTACATCATTTACTGGACTTACCGCGACGCGCAGAGCCGTTACTATAACGGAGTATGGTTCGCCCTTTTCGCCGCGGTTTTTCCTATCGGCGGATGGCTCTTTTACCTCCTTTACCGACAAAGCAGCCTAGTCGCTTATGACGTAATTGACATGCATGAGCGCTTCTTTGAGCGCATCCCTGAAGTGGAATACGATCTTTATCTTGCCTACTCGCGCCAAGAAGCCCTGGACAACCTTTTTGCGCAGATGAAGCAGTTCTTCCTTGGCGAAGGGTTGAAGGAGGAGGTTGCCACGGGCACCTACCCGGAGCACATCATGCGCTCCCGGGAAAAAGAACAGGTTCAAGCACGCGAAGTAAAGGTGCGCGAGAACTACTTTCGCGCGCGGAAGAAAGTGCATTCGCGGCTTGCCGGGCTGGGGCGGGTGGCGCAGCGCGTTTCCAGCCCTATGCGGATGCAGGTTGAGGAGCACCTTTCCATCTTGGACAAGCTTACTGAGTCGCCGCTTCCCGACCGCGAGCTGGAAGAGCTAATCTACGAGGGAAGGCTGAAGCTGGCGAAAATATATGCCGAAGACCAGCTACTTATCGCCAAAGAGCAAAATGACGAGCGGCGCATTTATTCTTATAAGGCCCACTTAAAGCGCGTTGAGGAACTCATCCAGCGCGAACAAGATGGGAAGGCTTGAATTACGCCGCGAGCGTGAGACTATAAACTCGTGAACGCTAGGAGGGTTTTAATATGAGAAGATTTGTTACCGCAACGCTGTTTGCATTCCTGCTGCTATCAGTTATGCACACAAGCGCATTAGCCCAGGAATATCGGCCTGCGACTGCGGGTATCCAGGACTTTATGGCTAAGCTACAAGTCTTTTCTGTTGCCAAAGACACTTACAGCCTGGAGATGTGTATCCTCCCTTACTTTGGCATGCGCGCATATGGCAACAGCATCACGCGCATGGATTTGGCCCATGCGCGCAACATGGACCATGAGCGCGAATTCCAGTTCATGTCTGAAGGGCTTGAAGAAATTGAAACGATGCTGCTGACAGACTTTCTTTTTGGCGAACACCGCTGCTTTGGGCTGCTAGGCAGCCTATCATTTACCAAAGGCCTCCTGTTGGAGGAATACCAGAGGTGGGATGATGACATGCCAGCGTATTACGAGAAAGAAGGCTGCGACTTCCTAGCTTACACGTTGGAAGAATATGAAAACGGCGACACCATCTACGGCGTGGATTTCTCGCCTTATGAAAGCCAGCACGCAATTATCGGCATCATTGGTGGGAGCTGGTATTTACTCAGCATCTCGCAGTACGAATGAAGCGCGGCGCTTCCGGTATAATCTGAATATGTTTGCTGAAACAATCGCATCAAAGCTGAATGAACTCGGAGTCACGCTGCCCATCCCCACCCCGCCGGCCGGCTCATATCTCCCGTGGAAACGCAGCGGGAACACTATCTGGATTTCCGGCCAGTTGCCGATGCAGGCTGGGAAGCTGCGCTGCACTGGCCTTGTCGGCGCGGAGGTCAGCGTGGAAGATGCGCAAGAATGCGCCCGCCTTTGCGCCGTGAACGCGCTGGCGTGGCTTAGCGCCGCGACTAATGGTTTTCAGTGCGTGAAAGGCGCATTGCGGATGAACGGTTTTGTAGCTTCAGCCCCTGGTTTTTTCGAACAGCCTAAAGTGCTCAATGGCGCCAGCGACTTCCTCGCTTCCGTAATGGGCGACGCAGGCAAGCACACGCGAAACGCCGTAGGCGCGGCAGCCCTTCCAATGAATGCGCCCGTGATTATTGACTTCGTATTTGAGGTGGAGCAGGAATGAAAACGCGCGGCCGCCGCATTGGGATTGTTCTGTGCGCTCTGGTTATTTGTATCATCGCAGTAGCCGGCTATTCGCTTAGCGCGGTAAGGAGCCTGCCGCCGCCAGAGGATATTCCGATGGCTACGCCGACACTAGAGCAGCTTCTGTCCCAGAAGGATGTCGTTGACGTAGATGCAGTAGTGAAGAAATACGCTTCCGGGCAGGCTGCGATATTGCTTAGCTACGACTCGCGCAACAAGCTGGAGACCTGCGGGTGCAGCCCGTTCCAGCTTGGCGGCATCCCCCCAAGGGTCAGCATCATTAAGGCTGCGCGAGCGAAAATGCCTGTGTTGGCGCTAGACGCCGGGGGCATTGCCGATGGCGCAGATTCATTCAATTTGCTGAAGATGGAAACGCTCATCGCAGCGATGAAAGAAGGCGGCTATGACGGCGTGAATGCCGGCGTTGGCGAGTTGCAGCTTCAGCCTGGACAGCTGATATCAATATTCAGCGAAGGCCCGCCGCTTTATTCGGCAAATGTGTTCGCTAAAGGCATTGCTCCGCCTAAGCCAATAGAGAGCGCTGCCATCACCGCCAAACGCGACTTCGCGCTACTTAGCTCGCCTAAAGAAGGATACTCGCCAATCGCGCCTCCAGGATTCAGCACAAAGCTTCTAGGGCGCGAGTTCGGCGTCGTTTTCCTGCAATTCACACAGCTAACCGTCCAGCCTGATATTAACCAAGATTACATTATTAGCGATCCTGAAGCGGCATACAAAGAACTGTCGGCGAAAGCTGACCCGGAGATAAAGAATTGGATTCTCGTTGCCGAAGGTTACCAGCCGCCAATTGAGGAGTTCGCGAACAATCATCCTGAGATTTCGCTTGTGCTTTCAGGCAACAAGCATATCCCTGAAGAGGCTAACTCGCCACGCGTGCTTGCCACCGGCGCGTACTGGTTCAACACATTTTTGCTTGGAAAGTACCTGGGCATCGTCAACCTGGACAGCCCCATGCTTTCGCGCACGCTAAAGTTTACAGGGACGAATGTGCCTATCCTTTCCACTTACAGGCACGATGAGGCCGTCGTTAGTCTAATCAAGGTCGGTCTGCATTCCAGGCTAAAAGAGGTCTTTCAGCAGCAAAGCTTTGAATACAAGGCTGCGAACATTATTCCGCCGGAGGACTGCCGGAGCTGCCACGCGAAGCAGTATGAGAACTTTAAGGCCGGCCCGCACATAAAAGCGCTGAAGACGCTTGAGGATAAGGGGCAGGAGTACAACCTGGATTGCCTTTCCTGCCACGTGGTTTACGACTACACTAACGATAAAATGTACTCTCTTCAGTGCATTTCCTGCCACCAAGAAATGACGCCCCTGCACGGCTTTCGCAGGCAAGCGGGCAAGCCTGACGTAGCTACACCGGTAGCCAAGGCGACCTACGAGTTTTGCGCCCGCTGCCACACGCCTGAACAGTCCGTGCCTTTCAAAGAGCACTTCAAGGAGTATCTTGAGAAAGTAAAGCACTGGGATTAGAATCGCGTGCTTGTAGCGGAAAATTGGAAGCGGCTTTATGCCTCCTGCTATCCTGCTACCGCATTCTGAATGGCTCGCATTCAAGGCCTATTTGGGCTTATACATGGAAATGAATACTCCCGCTGTATGACAATTGCAGGCGTTCCAGTATAATGATAGCGATTCTCAACAACAGTTTTCCTTCGCAAAGGGTATAACGCTTAAGTGATGCCTAAAGTTACTGTTACTAAGCCGGAGCAGGCAAACCTGCATGATGCGCCTATTGGTGAATGGCGCATTGTATTTGCGCTCAATGGCGATGAAGATCTTCGGCGTCGCCTGGCAGAACTAGGCTTTATCCGAGGCGCGAAAGTGCGAGTAGTGCAGCGCGTTAGCGGAGGCGCAAAAGTGCGGCTGAACGGCTTTAACCTGGCTATGAGCGACACTTTACTCCGGAATGTGCAAGTTGAATGAACAGCGTTTTAGCCAAGCAAATCGCTGATGCGAAATGAATAGATTTGGATGCCACACCCCGGCTTCTGTCAAGGCAGTTATTGACGACCGCGCCCCGGACGAGCTAGAAATAATACTTTGCGGCAACCCTAACGCCGGCAAGTCCACCATCTTCAACCTACTCACCGGCGGCAATGCCCATACTGCCAATTATCCCGGCGTGACAGTTGAAGTGAAGCATGGCCACATGAACGTGGGCGGCAAGCGTTTCGTCATCCTGGACACTCCTGGCACTTACTCGCTTTCCGCGCACACCGAAGACGAAGTCGTGACAGAGTCAATACTGCTTGGCCACAACCCTACAGCCTGTTTTCAGGTCGTGGATGCTACCAATGTAGCCCGCGACCTTTACCTCACTGTAGAGTTGCTAGAACTAGGTTACGAACCGGTGTTACTGCTTAATAAGTGGGATTTGCTGCGCGGCAAGAGTGTTGACCCTAATCTGCAGAGCCTAGAGCAATCACTCGGCTTAAAGTGCTTCCCTGTTTCCGCCAGGGATCCACGGTCTCTTGTGCCAGTGCGGGAGTATCTGTCGCAGCTGGCCCCCGCCACCGCCGCCCGTAGCAGCTTATCTAAGCTCACGCTAGACTATGGCGATGTGCTTGGCCCGTTTCTTTACGAGGCGGAAGCTGACTTGGCTAGACGTGGAGAGACGCTGCACACACCGTTGCGCTTCGCAGCACTGAGGCTGCTTACATGCAGCTTGCGGCGTGTTCCAAGCCTAGGCAGGCGAAAGCGCGGCTGGGGCTTTAGGCACGGTCGCACTCCTTCGCCTTGCGAAGAGTGCGGCGAGCTTGAAGGAGGCTGGCGGCGCAAGCTTCTTCTTAGAGCCCGCGAAGCCGCCGAATCCTGTTTAGGCCAGGAACCAGCCGAAGTTGCCGCTGAACAACGCCACACTTACATTCGCCGCCTGTTAGAGGTTTCCGGCTTCCCTGTACCGCAGGAGAATGTGCCTTCCTCGCTTTCACAGCAGCCTATTCCTCCTTGTTCGCAGGTTGGCGCAGATAACCTTTCTGGTGAAGCGATAACTACGCCTACTGGCCATGTCAGCCGCACCGACCGCATTGACCGCTGGCTGCTACACCCGGTCGTTGGTTACCTGGCATTCCTCGCAGGCTTGTGGCTAGTGTTCCAAGCGACGTTTACCTTGGGCGCGCCGCTTGTAGCCTTGCTGGAAACTATGGTTACTTGGTTCGCCGTTGCCACAAAGGGAGTATTGTCTTTCTCGCCTTTCGCAGCATCGCTTATCGGCGAGGGCATAATACCCGGCGTTGGGCTAGTGCTCATATTCCTCCCCAACATCCTGCTGTTATTCCTAGCGCTTGCGTTGCTTGAGGACAGCGGCTACCTTGCCCGAGGCGCTTTGCTAACTGACGGTATTTTGCGGCGCTTCGGCCTTTCCGGCCGTTCGTTTATCCCAATGGTAGTCGCATTCGGGTGCAACGTTCCCGCCATTCTCGCCTCCCGCGCCTTGCCCACCTTTAAAGACCGGCTTATCACTATCGCCGTCATTCCTTGGATGAGCTGCTCGGCCAGGCTGCCTGTTTATATTCTGCTTGCAGGCGCATTCTTTCCGCCGGGCTGGGGCGGAACAGTCATTCTCTCAATCTACGTTCTAGGCATCCTAGTTGCCATACTCGCCGCCAAGTTGCTTCGCAATGCAGTTGCCGGGGAAGCGGGCGAACTGCTTGTAGAACTGCCCGATTATAGGATGCCGCGCATATTGGCGTCAGTCCAAAAAATGTGGTCGCATACCTGGCATTATCTACACAAAGCCGGAACCGTTATCCTCCTCGCAGCTATCATCGTATGGTTCCTTTTCACATTCCCGCAAGCGCCGCAGATCTCCGTGCGCGCACAACTTCTTTCCGCAGGGGTAGATCCTACGGCGGAGGCTATATTACAAGCGCA
>JBBIJQ010000087.1:0-7524 GCA_037445915.1 Planctomycetales bacterium
TCGTTATCATAGCGATCATTATTGGCGTGGCGATTCCTTCTATAAAGAACGGCCAATCGCAGCGGGAGCTTGCGAATTCTGTCGGGCTGTTTGCGACTAACGTCCAGTATGCGATGACTGAAGCCCGCAAAAGCGGGCAGAGGGTATTCCTCGGCTTCAAGTACGCGTACGACCAGTCTCAGATAGAGGCCCCGCTGGGATACGCTCCCAGCGATTCGATGTACGCCAGCGGCAGCCTTATAGTGCCGGACAACCCTGGAGTAAGGCGCATCGCCGCAGGCTACTACATAGTTAAGGAATCACTCCGCACCTGGCCGGAGGCTACGGTAATAGCAGCCAGCGAATACGTTAAAGCCGAGGGATCCCCCTATACTTACCTTGATTTTCTCAATGAGCTGGACTTAGGGCGCAATCCCAAAGAGCCTGTGTATCCGATTAACCTGGACAAGACAAGCGCGAGCGGGGCGAACACGCAAGGAAGCTTCGTCAACCGGACTTCCACTCCAAAGTTCTTTTACCCTATTAATCTAGACACCGGCACAACCTACAACGGCAGCTATCTAGGTAACGCTTTCCAGACGGGAGTTCTAAGTTTCCGCGTGGACGCCGGGCTCCAAGACAACAAGCTGTTTTGCACCAATGATGCGGAAGAAATACAGACCTATGATGTTGCCTACGACCCGAACGACGACGTTCGAACTTACGAACCGGGCATCGACCATCCGAAGTTAACTGAGCAGATAACTGACTATGTGTTGCTTAAGGAACTGGATTTTGCGCCCAGCGTTTACGCCATGAACCCCTACCAGGACAAGTTCTTGGTCCAATACGACAGCACCGTAGGCGCGAGCAGCGAGGTGTATGCAGACTTCCAGTCGCTTCAATTCATATACTGCTTCAACCCCGACGGGAGCGTTGAGCTTTTTGAGTGGACATACGATCCGGAGCCGTTCCCCGATGGTTCAACCGGCCCCAGCGCCGGCCTTGTTCACGGAAGGCTGCAGAAACGGCCCTGCGCGCCGGATATCATCTACTTCTTCTTTGTAACGGAAGAAGTTATTGACCCTGAGCGCAACTATTCCATTAAATACGCCCGCCGCTCCCAGAATACGGCCTCCGGCAGGTTGTTCGCAATCTGGCCGCTGAACGGCCGTTTTTACGTTGACGATTACGCTCCCAATGATTATGGGCAAACCTTAGACGGCTGGCAGCAGAAGCTGGATATCAGTAATGCGGCATCGGGCTTTGGTCAGTACATTCCTGTTTATGCTTACCGGCGCAATTTCCTAGTGCGTGACCAGGTACTACCTTCTGCGCCGTGAGTGAATGACAATGCGCAACCTTAAAAACAATAACGCCGGTTTCTCGCTGCTTGAGCTGATGGTAGCTGTGGCGATACTCGCGATGGTGATGGTTCCCATCGCGCTGTTCTACAGCAGAGCGCTTCGTTCTGTTGAAGAAGCCAGTATCCGCAACCGAGCGCTTGAGTTGGCGCAGGAGCGCATAAACGAAATCAAGGGAATGCCCTACCAGGAAATCCGCGCCAACAATATGCCCAGCCCGGACGACATTGAAATCAACGCGCTGGACCCAGGCGCGGTCAATGTCTATAACCACAATAACTTTATGTACTTCTATCCCCTGCCGCTCGGCTTCAGCCCCTACCACCCCGATACGCAGGGATACGACAATACGCCCGATACTAGGCGGCGCAACAACAACGAGATGGGGGACACTACCGCGAGCGCAGGTCCTCCCGTTGCGCCCTTCATCAACTTGGCCGGAGACCAGGCTTACGAGTACGAGCCCATCGGTTTTTACGCGGCTCTGCGACGCACATCCAGCCTGCGCACTACAGACTCCCGCACCGTCTCAATAGCTGAAGTCCCCGCTGTGGGCGGAATTGACAGGTTCCGCACCGGCACCGACTACCGAAGCGAGCTATACGACATTTACGGCCGCAGGACTATTATCATGGACGTGCTTCTCGAACCCCTGACGTACCACGTCGGCGCACTGCGACGACGACGGCGACGACTACTCGCCTGACAGTCCGCTAGATGGCGGCGCTTCCGCGCTTGACCCTGACCCGCCGCTCAAAGGCCCTATGAACAAGTTTCAGGTCAAGAGCAGATACGGGATGAAGGGTAAGCTTGTCGTCGTGCAGGTTTTCTGGCTCCCCCGCAAAGCACCCGAAAGGATGCTGAATAAAGACGAACTCAATATCGTTGAGCTAAAGACGTTCATCTCCGCCAATAACACGGCCGGCGCCGTGAACGTGAACAGCAGCCTGCTCAACACGAACGATTACCTGTTTATTTCGAATCCAGCACCTTAGAAGGTGAGGGCAGATATGACTAAATGCAACAAGTCGCCATTCGCCGGCTTCACCCTTGTGGAGTTGCTGGTGGTAATGAGCATCATTATGATCCTTGTAGGGATTGCGATGCCGTCGCTGAACGCCGCGCGGATGAGGGCGCGCGACGCTGAAGTCAAGTCAGGCATCAACGAAATCCACAAGGCGCTTGCATCATTCGGCGTTGACCATAACGGATTCTTCCCCGGGATGCACTGGGCGATTGATGCTGACGGCGGGCTTTGGAACGGTCCCGGCATCCGCGGAGGAACGCCCGTCGGGGCAACTCAAGACGAGCAGAAGTTCGCTGTGCCGACGCAGAACATGCCAGGGCGCTATCTTGCTGACGGCGTTACGCCCGACCCGGAGAGGGTTGATATCCTCGCGCGCGACGGCTACATAACGCAGTACCCGGCAAACCCCTTCCTGCGCGTCGGCGGACGAGCTGACCGGCAGATGACCAACCTGTTTTACTTTGGCTGCGCGGAACAGGACGGCCCTAACATGAGCGACCCCACTTACGTCCAGTGGTGCTATCTTGCGTTCAATGTTGGCTCAACCATGCGCATTGAGTACCAGAAGTACGGCAGGGGGCACTTTACTTACATCCCGCTTAACCCTGTAAACCCACAAGGGCTTGATTTCAACGATAACTGGGACAACCTGTCAATCAGCCAGCGCACCGAATACTACAAATACGTGCGCAGCTACACGCTAATTGGGTGGGGCAACTCCCGCGCCAACGACCAGCTTTCCAAGGGCTTGAGCATGAAGTGGTGGGTTTCCACCGCTGACCGCGGCCCCGGCTTTGACATTGACGGCGATATGCGCATTGACGATATAGAAGCTAACCTGGTTTCTACAATCAGGCCGCATATGGCTGACAGCACCGGAAGTTACGGTAGCTTCGGCCAGGTTGACATCACTGGCCACCCCAGCATCGATTCGGGATTCAACGGGGCGGCAATCATCATCTCTTCGGACAACTAATGAAGGTGGGCGTTATGCGCAAGCATATTGGCAACAGGCTTGGTTTCACACTTGTGGAGCTATTGGTCGTTATCGGCATCATCTCGATGCTGGCGGCCATCGCCTTGCCTAATTTCGCGAGAGTGCGTGACAAGGCGCGCGAGACCGAAGTTGTGCGCGGTATAGACACGATACGCCGCGCGCTGGAGCAATTCGCTGTTGATCACAACGGGCTTTACCCTTACCGGGTGCGCGCCTACGACGCGTCCGGGCGGGAAATAGTCAATACTGACGAAAGCCGCTTCGCGCCGATGGGCATCTGGGGCGGCTGCGAGTTTGTTGACGCAAACGGGGTACTCATCCCTTCCAATTTCACCAACAAGCTGGTTCAGCCGATATGGAATGACGAACCAGTGCTCCACTACAGGGCGTTCAACCAACTCACAGACCCGCTAAAGGTTTACGGCTACCTCCCCAGCTACCCGCGCAACCCGTTCCTTTCAAACGCGGACAAGCCGCGAATGATGGGAGCGGTGCTTTGGGCGTTCTCAGGGACAGACGTGACGATTCCGAGCCCGGCGGTTGTAGTGCTGCCCGGCGATTTTGTCTACACCTACAACATGGGCGCCCCGATTACTCCGAATGACAGATACTCAGACCGCGCAGACCCAGCCTCAGTTATCGTTGAGGCTGCCACTTACGACATTACGAACCTGCGCGGGATGTCGAACACCACTTACCGCCTGGATTTGGTGGATAACTACCAGCTCTGGGGTTACGGCAAGCTGCCGCTTAACGGTCCTTTCTACGCCGTTTACGACAACAACGACCATGCCATGCCTAAGAGGTCAGTATCTCCGCGCAAGGACTGGAACGGCAATAACATCAAGGACGAGTTTGAGAAGGGAATTGTTGCTTATTCCTCCGGCGGAAGGAAGTTTTATGAGGAAACGACTTCCACCGGAACGAAGATTGAATACTAACGGTCGTCGTATGAAGCGAGGTTACCGATAATGAGAATCAAGGGAAGAACCGGATTCACTCTTGTTGAAATGCTGGTGGTGATTGGAATCATCGGGATTCTGGTCGCGATAATGGTGCCGCAGATAGGCAAGGCCCGCGTTAAGGCGCAAGAGGCTGCGGTAAATGTCAACTGCGCGAGCATAGAGTCCGCGCTGGCGAACTACTGTGTTTCCTGCGATAGCTTCTTTCCTGGAGCGGCGATTGATGTCATGGCGCCATACCACGACCATGCGCTAGGAGACCCGGCGCTCTACGCAGGGACCATCCCGCCGCCAGGCGGATTTAGCTACGGCGTCCTCGGTGGCACGGGCAGCTTCAACCCCTCAACTCAGTCGGTGCAGCAGCAGTTGAAGACTGTGAAAGATACGGTGCTCAACACGTCCACGATGTCAACCGCCCGGTGGTTTGACTCGCTCATCGCTACCGATGCACTGAGCGAATACCCCCCTAACCAGTTCAACAAAGCTGGTGGCCAGCGCATGCTCAATATCTTCTGCTTTGAGGCGCAACGCCCTGCAAGCACGGTGGATTTGTCCACTATCCGCCCTTACATCCTCTCAAATGCGGCGCGGGATAACACAGGCACTCCCGCCGACACTCGGTTTCCAAGCCGCAGGCGCATCATCAACAACTACAATACGCTTTTTGGTTATGACCCCAACAATGTGGGTAACATCCACAACGCGGCGGGCGACTTTGCCTATGTGCCGATACTCAGCCTATCGGCGTCGGCTTTCGCAGACAACCCAATGACCCCCGAAGACGACCGCTACCGATGGGGAACCAAAGTGGGCGGATATATGCTTTTCGGCTATGGCGATCCGGAGGGCAGGGTGAATAGATTCCAAGCCGAGAAGGAAGCGTTCGGCCGCACCGGACTGCCTGGATTTGGCGCAGACACGGGAGGCCCGCCGGAAAGCCCCGCCTGTGACACGCAATACGAGCAGGCGGTGTTCGCCCTGTTCAACTCAGCGATTTTTTACTCGCGCAAGCCGTAAGCAGGTGAGCCATAATGGCCTGGAAACGATATAAAGGGACACGCGGTTTCACGTTGCTGGAGATGATGGTTGTTCTCCTCATCTCCTCAGTCGTGCTGCTCGCGCTCGGTGTCTTGGCGAAGTCCACTTTTGACATCATGAGGACGGGCGAGAGCCGCTCCCAGCTCAACAACAGCGCCCAGCTCGCCGTTGACTACATCGCGCGGGACATTGAATCCGCTACCGCCATTCCGCCAATGAACGACCGCAACATGAACGGCGTTCCCGACGACGATGTTAACGACTTTGACATCAACGCCCAGTGGATACTTGGATACGAACAAGGAGGTCAGCTAATCCTCCCGACTAACTACGCTATGTCGGAAGCGTTCTCCGACCACCTGAAGCTGACTCATTCGTCTGAATACCGGGTCGGGCGTGGCGGCGCGCTAATATCCGAGACGCTTTCGCCCCCCAAAAACCTGCGCATCCAAGGGATGCGCGTCGCCAACTATGATTCCTACTACAGGTTAGCTATTCCCACGACGGACGAGCCGTATTACCTGTCCACGATGCCGAATAACTGTACATACATCCCGAACTACCCGCAGTCGGTTGCCATCGGCTTCAGAGATGAAACGGCGGTACTAACGCAAGATTTGACTATCAACTACCGCGCTTACGAGAACCAGGGCAATGATAACCAGGGCACTCTCGCAACGCCGGGAAGTTATGTGTACCGTTTCTTGAACCAGCCCATCGGCACGAACATTACCCGCGTCCGCTTTGAATACTTCATGGATGTGCCGATATATAAAGTGAACTCCGACGGCGAAGTTGCATACCGCAACTTGGATACCGGCGAAGTTGCATTTGAAGACGGGCCGCTAAGCGGGACGCGCGCTACTGTGGGCGATTCCGCGCCTATCATTGACCACTACGAGCTGCGCCCGGTTGACGTCTGCGACAACATGGTCACGAATTATAGGATGACCGACCAGTACGCGCAGCCCGGCGGAGGCGGTGGAGACGCGGGCCAGTATTCCTCTTGGAACATAGACTTCTTCTGGAACGACCCTGCGGGCGATCCGAACAACCCTCCGCCCGACCATTTCGCCTACACGACCGACGGCGAGTTTAGGGCAATTAGGTACGATACTGACTACATCCAGGGAAGCGACAACTCCAGCCCAACCGGCTGGGATGCCGGTAATGCCGACGGAATTCCCGATGGCGATGGGATGCCGGATGATCCGGTGCCTACCTACTGGCTTCCTTTTGTGAAAGCCATCCGGATATCGGTTGTTGCGACGCCGACGGATATCATTACGCAGCGGAGGAACGCCTCCGGCACCATCCGCAACGGCACTACCGTTTACTACAACCTTGACAGCCCGGTTCCTTACAGCAACGCACTGAGAACCCTACCGATGGTATCGGCACGGGATCTATACATAGGGGATGGCAAGGACGTTCTCGTTACCAGGATGGTCTACCCACAGAAGATGTACCGGCTGGATCTGATAGTAGATCCGGCTGACGCCCGGCTCCAGGGCAACCGTAGGGCGGACTGGAACTACTTCAGGGGCATAAACTATTCAGCTATTGACCCGCTAGACCCGGATGAGCGGATTCGCCCGATTACCCCTGGCGGAAAGTACTACGAGAAAGACCTGCGCTGAGCCGCGCTACTCCTGAAACTTCCCCTATCGTTTCCATCCATTATGGGTAGAATAGAACGGTCAATTATGGCCGGTTGGTGAGTAAATATGCGTGATGGGTGTGGACTTGTGATGCGGAATGGAAACAAGCGGGGCTTTGTCCTGCTGGCTGTCCTCGCGTTCATCGCCTTTATAATGCCAGTTATCCTGTTGGTGCTTGCGACCATCTCTGCCGAGACTATGTCAGTCGGCGAGAGGGTCAAAGGCGCCAAGGCGGACCGTGCGGCTGAACAGGCGATTGTCAATGCGGCTTCTTTGCTGTTACAGGACAGGCAGTACCCCAACTACTGGAATTCTGTTGGGAACCAGGTTAACGCGGGCAATTCCGCGATAATCGTGGACGACGGCTTCGGCAACCGGCGCAACAATATCGCGAACAGCGGTGCCGGCCCAGACGACATCTACGGCACGGGCGACGACTACTGGATTGGCCCCCGCAAAGACCGCAGCTGGCTGCCGGCAGACGATACTACCGACC
>JBBIJQ010000088.1:0-7041 GCA_037445915.1 Planctomycetales bacterium
CAGCCCTTCGCGCATCTGGATGTTCCATGCTTGCCTGCCGTCGCTATGCAGCACGTATAGGTGCTTGTCCAGCCCGCCGATGAAGACGGTGCCATCGTGCGCGATGGCAGGCGATGAGCGCACTCGCCACTGGGTCTTAAACTCCCACGCGCGCGACCCATCAGCCTTGAGCGAGTAGATGCGCCCTTCATTGGTGCCAAAGCATATCGTCCCGTCCAAGCCCACAGCCGGCGAGCTGTGCACGCCGTCGCGAGCGAAAAACTCCCAGCGCTTCTTGCCGGTTTCGGGATCCAAGGCGCAAAACGTGCCATCATAGCTCCCGATGTAGATAGAGCCGTCTAGCCCTATCGCGGGCGAGCTTCGTATCATGCCGCCGATTTTGACTTCCCATTTCTGCGCGCCGTAAAGCCGCAGCGCAAAAACCTTTCCGCCGTCTGTGCCCACGTATATAGAGCCGTCCGCGCTTATGGCGGGGGATGAGCGTACCTTGTCGCCAAGGTTGGCAGTCCACTTCTTAACCGGCTGCTTGAAGGCGGGGGATGGGCTGCGGCGGGTTCTGCTGGGGCTTCCGCCAAACATCGGCCACAGCGCTGACGAGCTTCCTGAAGGCATGTGCAACGCGGACTCGTCATACTTCAAGCCGTCTCGCAGGCTGTAATCGTATTTTTCGCGCTCTTCCTTGTTGGAGAGAATCCTGTAGGCTTCGTTGATGTAGGACATCCGCTCTGAGGCGGTGTGGTCACCGGGATTGTTGTCGGGATGCCACTCAATCGCGAGGGAACGATACGCCCGCCTTATATCATCAAAAGACGCGTCAGGCGTAATCTGCAATAATTCGTAATAATTCCGTTTCGGCTTCAGCGCCATTTCCCTGCCACTCCACAGGCGCACCTAAATAGAAGCGCCTTCCCACTTTTCCGGCAATGATGCGGTTTCTATATCAGACAACTACTCCCCGGAGTCTTGAAACAATCCTAACTCTTACAGGCTTTGAAGACTAAGTGAGCCTTTAAACACAGGCAAACTAGCGGGAAGTATAACACCAAGTTCGTGCGCGCGCAATAGGAATAAGCCTCCCTGTTCCATTACTTGCAGGATTAAGCAGCGATAAATTAAGTCAAGGCAGCGTTAAGCGCGAGCCTACCAGCCGCGCCCGGCAAGCTTCTGGTCTTCGGGCAGCTTCACAGCTTCTATGCCCTTCATCGGCTCGCCCAGGCCGCGCGAAATCTCCGCGAGCTTTGCGGGGTTGTCGTAGTTCAGCACCGCCTGCACGATGGCGCGCGCGCGCGGCGCAGGGTCTGCGCTTTTGAAGATGCCGCTACCAACGAACACCGTTTCCGCGCCAAGCTGCATCATCAGCGATGCGTCGGCGGGCGTGGCGATCCCGCCAGCCGCGAAGTTGGGCACCGGCAGCTTGCCATGCTTGGCAATGAAGCGCACCAAGTCCAGCGGCGCTTGCAGCTCTTTTGCCTTCGCGGGCAGCTCGGACTCGTCACTCTTGTAAAGCCAGTGTATCTCCGATTGCACCTTGCGCATGTGGCGCACCGCTTCTACGATGTCGCCAGTGCCGGGCTCGCCCTTGGTGCGGATTAACGCCGCGCCTTCGCTGATGCGACGCAACGCTTCACCAAGGCCACGGCAGCCGCACACAAAAGGCACCTTGAAGGCGTGCTTCCAAACGTGGTTGGCTTCGTCGGCGGGGGTGAGCACTTCGCTCTCGTCAACGAAGTCTATGCCCAGCGCCTCAAGTATCTGCGCCTCGGCGAAGTGGCCGATTCGGCACTTCGCCATGACGGGGATGGTCACGGCTTCTTTGATTCGGATGATCATTTCGGGGTCGGACATGCGCGCGATGCCGCCGTCGCGACGGATGTCGGCGGGAACGCGCTCCAGCGCCATAACCGCGACCGCGCCCGCATCCTCGGCGATTTTCGCCTGCTCGGCGTTGGTCACGTCCATAATGACGCCGCCCTTGAGCATTTCGGCCAGGCCGACTTTCACGCGCCAGGTTCCGGTCTTCTTAGTATCGTCAGCGTTGTTTTTTATCGGGTTCATAGGGTTACTCCGAACCTCTATTATATACGAAGGGGCGGATAGGGAGGAGAAAAATGAACAAGGGGTAAGGGATATGGGGTAAGGTTCCGGATTCCAGAATCCAGAGCCTTGCTGGTTAGCCCGGCGTACCCAACGCGGAAACCATGTATGAAGAGTACGTGATAGAATCGGTGCGTGATTGGATTTGGACAAGGCGGCGGCTTGCTTTCCACGCTGGCGGACGTGTATGTGCTCGTCATTTTCGTTTATGTCCTCGCCACGTGGATACCGGAAACACGTTACCAGAGCTGGCACCGCGCGCTGGGGACTGTCTGCGAGCCATACCTGGGGCTTTTCCGCAAGATAGTCCCGCCGTTGGGGATGGTTGACCTTTCGCCTATGATAGCCATCTTCACGCTGGCGATATTCTCAGCGATGCTTAGGGCTGCAGGCCTTTAGGCGCGGCGAGCCGGCCCTTGAGGTCAACGGCGTCAAGGACGGCTCTGCCCTCAACGAAGGTAATGGTAACCTGTTTGGCTTCAATGATGGAATCGCCGCTTACGAGCTTGGGCGAGCCATCGGCAACGAGCTTCTGCGCCTTCAAGTCAATGCTCATCTTCGCGCTCACAAGGCTGTAGTCCGCAAACTCAAACTTCGCATCGCCAGTGAGCGTGGCCGATCTAGTCTTCAAATTGATGACAGTGTTCTTTGAGGAAAACGACGCGTTCTCCTCGCCCACAGCGAAGCCGAAAAGCTCAATGGGGGTTGAGGTTGAAAGCGTGCTGTTCGCAAGCGAGAAGGTGAAGCTCTTGCCGCGCGCTGATTGCAGGGAGTCTTTGCGCGCAAACTCCACGCCACCGGAAAGCTGCCACGTTTTCCCGCCGTCGGAGGATGACGCGCTGCCAGCCTTGGCGCGGTATTCCTTGCTGTCCCACACCGCGCTTCCGGTAAAGGTAAGCTGCTTAATGTTTTGCAGCGAGAGGCTTGCGTCAGGCAGCTTGGGGATATTACCCCCGTCGTTGCCCTGCGGCATATCAGGCAATTCTTTGCTTCCTTCGCTTCGCAGGAGGACGACGCCATGCGCGGCCTTGACGGTGTAGCCGGGCGCGGTTGCCCTTAGGCCGGCAGGGAATGTCAGCTCTACTAGGCCGCGCTTGCGCGCCACCTTCATCTCGGGCGCATATACCGTCATATTAGCAGCGAAAGCAACAGCCGGCAGCGCCATGAGAACAAGGGCTGTTAGGGCGAGAATTCGCATCAACAAAATTCTACCCTAAAAGGGCTTGCATTGCGCCGTTTCGCGTGGTAGAATTGTGGTGTTGTCCTAATTCACTAGCACAATATAAGACGCGATGAATAAATTGATACGACAACCTGATAAGAGGGAAGCGCGAAAGAACGAAGCAGCGCAAAAGCCGGTTGGCATTGAATCCGGGCTGGCGCTGCACCTTGATGCACGAAGCGAAATACCCATCTACGTGCAGCTGAAAAACCAGCTTCGCTACATGATACAAAACAAGCAGCTTGATGCGGCGGCGCAGCTTCCCACGATGCGGCAGCTCGCAATTGACTTGGGCATTGACGCAAACACAGTCGCCCGCGTTTACCGCGAACTGGAAACCGAAGGGCTCATCCTGCGCCAGCAGGGGCGCGGGACATTCGTCAGCCCGGAACTGCCTGCCCCTTCCCGCGACACGCGGGAGACGGATGCGCAGGCCTCGCTGGAAGGCGTCGTACGCTTGATGCAAGGGATGAACCTCACGAAGGCGGAGATCGCCAGAATGCTGCGCGATTACGCCGAGAAGGTTGAGAGGGGATAACAATGTCCAGCATCAATCACCAATATGAGGATAAGCGAAGCGCGGACGGCAATTGCGGCATCGCCGTGCCGCCTCTGCCGGTGTTGATTGAGCTTGCCGGGCTTGTTTGGGCGCTTGCGCTTGAGACTGCGAAGGCGCACTTGTCCGCCAACTTCTCCCCCGTAAGCCGCCGTTACTCTGCTAACCCGCGCGCGGGCGCGGCAAGGATGCTCCGCGCGTTTGCAGATAGAATTAATAAGGAGTGATTTATTGTGGTGACTTATTACACCAACCTACCTAAGAGAGATGTTGCGCTTGATATCGCTAGCGCCGCATCCTCGTCCAAGATTCACCCATGGCCAGTGTTTCTCTTCCTGGTGACGATGATTGCCAGCCTAGCTGTCGGGCTTTGGCTCGTCGTTGCCGGCGAGAACATGGGAGACGGTGCGCGCCAGATTTGGGGAGTGGCCGTAATCATCGTCGGCGTCATCGTCTCAATCATGTGGCTTGCATGCCTAAAGGTCGCCGACCAGTGGGACCGCGTCGTCGTCCTGCGTTTCGGCCGGTTCACTTCCGTCCGCCAGCCGGGCGTGTTCTTCCTCGTGCCGTTCGTGGACACAGTGGGCGCTTGGATTGACACCCGCGTGCACACCACTGACCTGCTTGCGGAGCAGACGCTGACGAGGGACACTGTGCCTGTTGACGTGGACGCGGTGATGTTCTGGTTCGTGTTTGACCCCAAGAAAGCCGCGCTTGAAGTTGAGAAGTATGCTGATGCTGTATCCTGGGCGGCGCAGACCGCGCTACGCGACCTCATTGGCAAGACCGAGCTGGCTATGCTTCTGACTGGCCGCGAGACCATTGATCTGGCGTTGCAGGAACTCATTGATTCGCGCACGACGCCCTGGGGCATCACGGTGAATTCGGTTGAAATCCGCGACATCAAGATACCCCCCGCCCTTCAGGACGCGATGAGCCGCCAGGCGCAGGCCGAGCGCGAGCGCCAGGCGCGCGTTATCCTTGGCGAGTCGGAGCTGCAAATCGCGAACTCCTTTGCCAAAGCCTCCGAGTCTTACATCAACAACCCGACTGCGATGCACCTGCGCGCGATGAACATGCTATTTGAGGGCCTGAAGGAGAAAGGTGCGTTGATGGTCGTGCCCTCAAGCGCGCTGGACACGATGAACCTTGGCGGTTATATGGGCATGGCCGCAGCTAGCGGGCACCACTTTGACATGGACGCCGGGAAGCTCCCAACAGACGCGCCAAAAACCTAGCTACTCCATCTCCAGCATTAGCCCGGGCTGCCCCTATTGAAGGGGTATGCCCGGGCCTGCTATAATACTTGTTCGCTCTATTTACGAGGTTTGATATGAAAAAGGGAATACACCCTGCCCTAAAGTTGGTAACTGTCACCTGCGCCTGCGGCGAAGGCTTCCAGACGCTTTCCGTGCGCGAAGAGATCAAAGTTGAAATATGCTCCAAGTGCCACCCATTCTACACCGGCAAGAAGAAGATCATTGACACCGCAGGCCGCGTAGAGAAGTTCGTAAAGCGCGCCGCCAAGGCCATGTCCGAAGAGGATTTAAAAAAGGCGACTCGCAAGAAGGCCAAGCAGTAGCCGGCTTCAACCAAGGCAAGAGGCCTGCGGCGTAGCAGGCCCACGCCCCCGCATTCAACAATGAGCGCCGCTAGCCCCAACCGCTGCCAGACCTACCCTTACGGGGGGCAGGCGGTCATTGAGGGCGTGATGATGAAAGGGCGCAAGCACGCCGCCGTTGCCATCCGCAGGAAAAGCGGGAGCATAGACGTCGTTGAAAAAGAACTCACGAGTCGCTTCCCTGATTGGCTGACTAAAGCGCCATTCGCGCGCGGCTTCTTCCTCCTTTGGGACATGCTCGGATTGGGGATGTGGTCGCTTAACGTCTCGCAGGGCAAATACCTTGAGGACTTAGGCGAGAAGCCAGCCGAAAGCAGAAGCTCGCAGATGATGTTCTTTGCCACCGCGGCCGTCGCCATCATCCTCGCAATGGCCATATTCAAGCTGCTTCCCACGTTTCTCGTTGACACGGTGAGCCAGCACGCCTATAACATTGCAGGCGCGGGGTTGAAGAACGCTGCTGAGGCCGTCCTCAAGTTCGGCGTGTTCGTCGGGTACGTCGCGCTTATCGGGCGGATGCCGGAGATTGCGCGCGTTTTCATGTATCACGGCGCGGAGCATACGGTTATCAACGCCCATGAGGAATGTCCGGGCGAGCGCGATATCGCAAAGCTGGCGAAGCACACGCGGCTGCACCCGCGCTGCGGCACAAGCTTCATCGTCATCTTCATCATAATCAGCGCTTTGGTGTATTACTCCCTTGACCGCTGGCTCGTTTCACTGGGCGTTCCTTCCAGCGGGCAGTGGCCGGAGTGGTGGATACGCTGGCCGGTGCGCATCCTCGCCATACCGCTGCTTTCGGGGATATCCTACGAAGTCTTGAAAGGCGCGTTTGCGCTGCGCAAGTTCGCCGTTATCAAGCCGCTTATTATGTTGGGGATGCTCTTCCAAATCCTCACCACGCGCAAGCCGACTCAGGACCAAATTGAAGTCGCGCTGGCGGCGCTTGACGCGGTGCGGGCGCGCGAGGAAGGGCAGGAAGCGCTTGGCGCAGCAGCGGGCGGGACGCAGTAACGAGCAATACGATGGACGTTATACGCGAAAAGCTTGCGCAGTCAGAGGAGAGGCACCAGGCCCTCCAGGCGGAGCTTGCGCACCCTGACGTCGTCAACGATATCAGCCGTTACGCCGCGCTTAGCAGGGAAATGTCCGAAGTCAGCGAGATTGTTGAGCTTTACCGCAAGCTCAAGTCGCTGGACGCGGACATGGAGAAGCTGGAGGAAGACAGGCGCAGCCTTGACGATGAAGAGCTGCTAGCATTTGTGAAAGAGGAAACAGAGCGCGTATCCGCCGAGCGCGATGCGCATATTGAACGCATCAAGCGCGTGCTCATCCCACCCGACCCCATGGACGGGAAGAACATCATCTTGGAAATCCGCGCAGGCGCAGGCGGCGACGAGGCTGCGCTGTTCGCAGGCGAGCTTATGCGGATGTATACGCGGTATGCCGAGCAGATGCGCTGGAAGACGGAACTCCTGAGCTTGCACGAACTGGGGCTTGGCGGCATCAAGGAAGTCGTAATGAGCGTGCGCGGGAAGAACGTCTATT
>JBBIJQ010000089.1:0-6745 GCA_037445915.1 Planctomycetales bacterium
GTGGCGCGCCAGTGGACGGCTTTATGCGTATGTGGGGGCGCACCATCCCATACATTGACGGGACGTTCTTTTTCGGCGTAGATGGCATGACCTACAAGCTTGTGAAGAAGTACAAGCGTGTCGGACCGACCGGCAAGCGCCACCGCCGCCTGAAATCTTCATACTACCTGAACCTTACGACCGGCGAGCAGAGTAACTGGTGGCCGCGTACCGAAGAAGAGCTTGCATACTACAAGTCGTTCCTTCCGGGCGCGAATGCGCAGGGCGGAGACGCGTTTCCGAAGTGGGCAGAAGGGCAGGCTGATCCTGCCGAGCCGCCTGCATCAACTGCGCCGATGGAGTCGCTTCCCGGAGACGAAGAAGAAACTCCAAGCCTCGCTGAAGTAGTCGAACAGGCTACCGGCACCGGCGACACCGAGGCTCACGGCGAACGCGGCACTGGCGAAGGCAAGAAAGACAGCGAATAGCCTGCCGCAGCCAGCCGTTAGGAAACCTTGAGCCACCTAAAATAAACGCCAATACGCACAGGTATTCAAGCTGTCTATAAATTGCTCGGAGACTATTGAACTTTATGCCACTCTACGAATTTGAATGCGCGAACTGCGGCGAAGTCATTGAGATGTTGCTGAGCAGCAGCGAGCTTGAAGATTTTGATGAAAGCTGCCCGAATTGCTCCGGCAAACTCCACAGGATATTTTCCTCTTCCACATGTAACATCAAGGAGAAGGAGGGGGGCAAGCCTCCCTGTTTCTCTGGCGGATGAGTGATGCGCTAAAGCTCCGGTCGGAGCTTTCTGCTAAGGCTTTAGAATTCCTGCGCCACTAGCAGCCGTAGCCTGCTATCATTGGCGCGTGGCAAATGCAATAGTAATCGGCAGCGGCCTTGCAGGCTGTGAAGCAGCGTGCCAGCTTGCGCGGCGCGGCGTTCAAGTCGCGCTATACGAGATGCGCCCTGCCGTTACAACTCCTTTTCATTCAACGTCAAACTTAGCCGAACTCATTTGCTCCAACTCGCTGAAGTCCGTTGACCCGATGCGCGGGCCGGGAATGCTCAAGGCAGAGTTGGCTGCGCTTGGCTCGCTGCTCCTCGCCTGCGCGAACGTCGCCCGTATCCCTGCAGGCGCAGCGCTGGCGGTTGACCGCGAACGCTTTTCGCGTGAAGTAGAGACAAGGCTGCTAGAGTTGCCCAACGTGACGCTTATCCGCGAGCCTGTTGCGTCTGTAAAACACTTCCTTGACGACCCTAGCGTGCCCCTAATCATTGCGACCGGCCCTGCTACATACGAGCCGCTGTTCGCCGAGCTGCGCGAATTACTTGGCGAAGAGTCGCTTTACTTCTATGATGCCACTTCGCCCATCCTCGCTGGAGATTCGCTGGATATGGGGAAGTTATTCCTCGCAAGCCGCTACGGTAAAGGCGCGGGCAACGACTACCTTAACGCGCCTATGGATGAAGCGCAATTCCGCCGTTTCCGCCTGGCTCTGCTTAGCGCTGAACTTGCCCCGTTGCATGAAGGAGATAGTTTCGTGCCGTTTGATGGATGCCTTCCGATTGAAGAGCTGGCGCGGCGAAGCGAAGGCGCGATGCGTTTCGGACCGCTGCGGCCTGTTGGGCTATACCGGGATGGCGAGAAAGTTCCGGGCATGTATGCTGCCGTCCAGTTGCGGCGCGAAGATGCGCTGGAGAAAGCATGGTCGCTTGTGGGCTTCCAGACGCGCCTCGCCCAGCCTGCGCAAATAGAGGTGTTCAGCCTTATTCCAGGGCTTGAAAACGCGCGCTATCTTCGCTATGGAAGGATGCACCGCAACAATTATATTTGCGCCCCGCGTCACCTGCGCCCTACGCTGCAAATGCGCGCGTATCCGCATGTGTTCTTCGCCGGGCAGATAACAGGCTTGGAGGGGTATGT
This sequence comes from Planctomycetales bacterium, assembly GCA_037445915.1. Taxonomy (GTDB): domain Bacteria; phylum 4484-113; class 4484-113; order 4484-113; family 4484-113; genus JBBIJQ01. Next base: position 1,910 of record JBBIJQ010000089.1, read on the forward strand.
TGCGGCGATAGCATCCGGCCTCGCCGCCGGGGTTAATGCCGCGCGCCTTGTAGCGGGCGAAGATACGCTGGCGTTCCCGCTGGAAACTGCGCTTGGCGGGCTGCTGAACTACATGGCCACTGCGAACCCAAAGGGCTATGCCCCAACCGCCTTTATGCTATCAATGCTGCCTCCGGTGCAAGGAGTGAAGCAGGAAAGCTTGCGCCGGGGAGCCCAATGGCAGCGCGCGCAGCAGTCGCTCGCGGAGTTCATCCGCGCAAATAGCCTAGCTTTATAGCTTGCTTTAGTCCTGCATCGTTGGCAGGCTGAACTTTGTGACCCGGTTTGCAATCCCTTCCAGTATGAGCAGCCTGTTTCCTGCCGTATCGTAATGCAGCGCTTGCGGGCCTGCCAGGAAAAGCGCTTGCTGTTCCAACGAAAGAGGCTCCGGCAGCGGCCATGCTCCTACCGTGTAACTATCAGCGTCCAGTGAATAGATAAGGTCTTCGTTAAAGCTCGCGGCCAGCAGGGCGTCCCCTGCGAGCGCCATGCTAGAGATGAATGTTGGGCTATCGCTTAGGTCAATCGGGTTAAGTAGCCCGCGCTCAACAAGCCAGCTTTCGGTGCTGATTTGATATACCCTGCCTGCAAGGAGGCTTCCGATTAGCAGCCGTTTCCGCGCCTCGTCGTAGAGCAGCCGCCCGCCGCCAACAACACCAATGCTGATTGACCTGGAGACCGCCTGCTCTGCCAGGTCGTAAATTTCAACATAGGTCGTTGTGTAGGCGAATGGAACGTAGCCAGTATCAAACGAAATGTCGCCGGCCTCGCATACTGCGATTTTGTTGTCGCCGATAGGAATTGCCTCAACAGCGTTATACCCGTTAAGCATTACCTTGGTTTCCAAGTTTTTGGACGCGATGTTTACTGTTGCTAGCTGCGCAGGGTTGTAAAGTGTGCTTTCGCCTAATTGCCCGAACTCACGGATGTTCGCCAAGGGCACGTAGATCCTGTCCTGATCGGCATATGGCCTGCCCGGGCCGAGGAATTGCGCCCCATCAGCGGGGATCATCACCGACCATAGCTCGCTGCCGTCGTCGGGGTTAAACGCATACACGCGGTTGTTGCCGTTACAGGTAACGACGCCAAGGCCTTCTCGCACAAAAATATACGAAGGCGATGCGCCAATCGGGAATGTCATCCCGCCAACAAGGCTGAAGTCGCTGGCGTTATATACAGCGAGGTTGTTGTCCATTGAGTTGACGACGTAACACTTTCCTCCGTGAAAGAAAAAGTCGTTAGGCGCCATTCCCAGTAGCGCGTAGTCGTGAGTTAGGTTGTCGGCGACAACAAACGGGTCAGGGCGGACATTCTTCCGCCCGCCATTCGCCATTACGTAATCCACGCTAATAGTGCGCAAGCCGGTTGGAGCAAACTTATAGCGGATGCTGCCGTCAGGCATTGCGGTAGTGAAATACTGCTGGCTGTCGGCGACTATGTTCACTGCGCTTTGCGCGGTTGCGGTGCCGGGAGGCGCAACTATCCACTGCGCGCCGTTAGGATAAGTGTAGAACTTAACCGCCGAGCTCTGCGGCGGGGTAGGGGGTGGCGTGATTCCTCCGCCGCCGCTTCCGCATGCCGCCAGCGTTACCAGCGTGAACAGCAGCACAAGCGTAGTAGCCCTAATATTCATAATGACTGCCTCCTAGATGTCCTTATACCACATTACCTCAAGCGCTCTCCCAGGAAGCGGAAGATCCCAGTAATCCCTGTTGTTCTTATCCAGCAAATTGCTTGCCACAAGCTCCAGCCTCCCGCTTCCAAGATTGCGCGAAACCGCTACATCAAGCCGCTCTTGCGCCGGCACGCGCACACTGCCAAAAAGGTCAGCGCTCTGCGAGGACTCACAAAGCAGGCTGGCGCTGCCCGTCCACATGCCATCATCATAACGCAAGGAGCACGAAAAGCGGTGGCGCGGCGTCTGCGTGAAGTCAATGCCGGATTGAGAATATGCAGCCTTAGTCCACGCATATACGACGTTGGCTGTAAGGCCCGGCGCAAGCAAGAGCGAGCAGTCCGCCTCAATGCCTTTGGCGCGTGATTTGCCGGTGTTCATCGGCTTAAGCAGCGCTGCAGATACCGGAAGAAAGCGGATGGCATCGTGTTGCGTCCGGTCAAAGGCGGAGGCGCGAATAGATACATTCGTTGTCTTGTAACGCAGTCCGGAGTGCATGGTTATAGCGCGCTCAGGTCTCAGGCCTGGGTTGCCGGTTACAAAGCCTTGTGAAGGGTAGTAGAGCTCCGCGAACTCAGGAAGGCGAAAGCTGCTTCCTGCGCCGGCAACCAGCGCAAGTTTACCCGTGGCCTGCCATTCGCAGCGAACATCCCATGTTCCCTGTTCAGGATTGTCTGTACACAGGTCAAGCGCAGCCGACGGGATAAGCTCAAAGTCTCCAAGTTGCCAGGCATGAGCAAAGCTCGCGCGCGCTGTAACGCGCTTAGGGTCGCCGTACTCTGCAGCGGACATCGCATTTCCGCTTGCTGAAAAACAAGCGTCAGTGCTCGCGTCGCCGCTCTCGCGCGTGAAAGCTGCCCGCAGGTGAAGTGTGGCATCAGCCGCCCGCGACCTTTGTGCGCCTCCCATCGCAGGTTTATCATCTTTAAAACGTATGTAACCTTGCGCAAGGGATAAGCCAAGTTCTTTGCTCCAGCCTTTATCAACTGCCGGCTTAAATACGGCTAGCCCGCAAACCAGCGCTTGTTCGGTAAGTTCCGCCGTTAGGGTAGGGAACTCAGCAAAGCCTGGAACTCCCCGCCTCAAGCCTGCGAGCGAAGCGAACACAGTTCGCAGTTCCTTTTCCGAATAATCTTGCCGCTGCCAAAGTAAGTTGGCGCGTCGGGTGTCGTTATTCTCCCTCGTCCGCACAAGCCCGTTGTTTGTTGTGAAGGTATAATCGCCCTGCGTAGTAATCGCCGACGCCTGCCAGAACTCCCGTCCGGACTTGAGCTTTTTAGCTGCGCTGATAGCGCCTTTCGCGGTCCCGAAGCTGCCTAAAGCTAAGTCCAGCTTCCGCCCTGAACCGTCATCGCCCGAGCGTGTAATGATATTAACCACCCCGCCCAGCGCCCGCGTGCCGTGCACGGTCGCTCCGCCTGGCAGCACTTCAATCCGCTCAACGCTTGAAAGGTCAAACAGCGCGAGATCAATCTGCGTGCCTCCAGGAAGCGCCACGGGAATCCCGTTAAGCATAATTAGCGTGCCTGCGGCTCCCGCTGCCCTAAGGCTGACTGAGCTCATGCTGCCTTCGCCGCCCACCCTTGAAACACTTGCAGGAGCAGCCTTCTCCAAAGCGTCAGCGACGCTTTTTGCAGCGCCCCAATCCTGCGGCCGCAAGACGATGATGTCTTTTGGGCTAAGCGCGCGGGTGGATAGCTCTAAGCTATCAGCCTCGACGTGAATAACGCCGATGTCAGCGGGTTGTCCTGTTGCCGATTCGCCTTCAGCAAAAACAGCTCCCGACGCGCAAAGGTAAGCGCATGCTATGAGCGACGCAAGGATCGGCCTACTCAAGCGTCCTTCCCCGCGACTGCAGCAGCAGGATAATGAAGAATGGCGCGCCAATGAGGGATGTGATTATGCTAAGCGGGACTTCTCCCGGCGATACCGCAGTGCGCGCAATGAGGTCAACGATGCCTACTATCGCCATTCCTGCAAGCGCTGATAAGATGAGAAGCCGCCCGTGACTCGCGCCGGTGAGCACTCGGATGCTGTGCGGGACGACAAGCCCTACAAACGCCACGATGCCCGCGAACGCAACAGCGATGGAAGTAAGGAGCGCGGCGACGCCCAGCAGGGAGCGGTAGGAGGTGCTGACATTCACTCCAAGATTATGCGCGTCTGACGGCCCCATCATCAGCGCGTCTAGCGTGCGGTGGCGCGAAAGGCCCCATGCAAGCCCCGCAGCAAGCACAATAAATGCGATGATGACCTGCGCCCAGCTTGCCCCGGATAAGCTTCCGTATAGCCAGTAAAGCGCGCCTTTCAGCGTCTTCTCGGGATAGCGCAAGAGGACAAACGCCATTGCTGATGCGGCAAGCGTTCCCAGCGCCATTCCTAGCAGCAATAGTTTCAAAGGCGCGTTTTCAGGATACTTCAACAGCGTAAGCAGCAGCGCCGTGACGGCAAGTCCGCCGATGAATGCCGCCAGCGGCAAAGTAAAGTTCACAAGCATCCATGAAAACGGGAGTATGCTGAGCGCGATGACCGCGCCAAGTCCTGCGCCTGCGGATACGCCGGTGATGTATGGGTCTGCAAGCGGGTTGCGGAAGAGGCACTGCATATATACGCCTGCGACCGAAAGCATACCGCCGACTGCTAATGCGAGCAGCACGCGGGGAAGGCGCAATTCCCACACGATTAGGTTGAACTGGTCGCTTCCGGGGGCGAAGCCCGCCGCGCCAAGCATCAGTGAAAGGACAAGTACCGCCCCGAGGGCCATAGTAAGTATCAGCCCAAGGGATATCGCCCGGCTATCGCTTTCACTCCTTCTCATCAGTTCCCACATATTCCGAAATGGCTTGCTGCACTGCGCTCAGCGCGTGGATGATGCGCGGGCCAGGGCGCAAAATCACATCCTCTTCAATGAAGATGATCTGCTCCCGCTTGACAGCAGTTGTTGCGGCAAAGTGAAATTCGCGCTTCAGGGCTTGCAGCATGTTTTTGCGAAAACCCGCTTTCGCGGGTTCGGGGATTATCAGGAACTCAGGGTCGGCGAGGAGGAGCGCTTCCGGCGTAATAATACTGAAGCCCTGGCTCGTGAATGCGTTGACGCCGCCTGCGGAAACAATCAAGTCGTC
>JBBIJQ010000090.1:0-6681 GCA_037445915.1 Planctomycetales bacterium
CCCTGCTACAATCTCCGCATGTCAAAGACGGTGACGCTTGCGCACGGTAGCGGCGGGACGAAGACGCGGGAACTTGTGGAAGTGTTCCGCGCGCGGCTCGGTAACGCAGTTCTGGACGCGCTGGAAGATTCGGCGCAGCTGCCGGATGATACGCTGCCGACGGGCTGGCGGCTCGCGTTCACGACCGATTCCTACACCGTGCACCCGCTGTTTTTCCCCGGCGGCGACATTGGTGCGCTCGCGGTGAACGGCACGGTCAACGACCTCGCGTGCTCCGGCGCGCTGCCGCGCTTCATCTCGCTTGGCGTCATCATTGAAGAAGGCCTGGAGTTCGCCGAGCTTGAGCGCGTGGTGGAGAGCATCGCGCGGTCGGCGGAGGCGGCGGGAGTGCGCATCGCATGCGGCGACAGCAAAGTCGTGGGGCACGGCCAGGCCGACCGCCTGTTCATCAACACCGCGGGCATCGGCGTCATCGCGCCGGGCGTGCGACTAAGCGCGCAGCATGCGCAGCCGGGCGACGCGCTCATCGTCACCGGCCCGCTGGGCGACCACGCTATCACCATCGCCATCGCGCGCGACAAGCTGCCCATGCGTGGCGACTTGAAATCCGACTGCGCGCCCCTCACCGAAGTTGTGCAGACTGCATTGCGCGTTGCTGGAGACGGGCTGCATACCGTGAGAGACCTTACGCGGGGGGGCTTGGCGGCGGCGGTGTGCGAAATCGCCGAGAGCAGCAACACGCGCGCGCTGCTTGAGGAAACTGCGATACCCGTCGGCGCGGCGGTGCGCGGGGCATGCGGGCTGCTGGGCTTTGACCCGCTGCACCTCGCCAACGAGGGGAAGATGGTGCTGTATGTCGCGCCGGATAAGGCGCAGGCGGTGCTGGACGCGCTCAAGGCGCTGCCCGTGTCGGCGCAGAGCGTTATCATCGGCCGCGTGCTGATGCCCGAAGAGTATGCGAAGCACGGCTTGGACGCATCGCGGCCGCGCCCTTTTGCGATAATGGCGACCGAAGTCGGCGGGTTGCGCGCGGTGGAGCCGCCGAGCGGAGAGCTTCTGCCGCGCATCTGCTAAGATAAGCCTATGGCCACTCAAGCCCCTGCCGACCCGCTCTTGAACGCGCTGCTTTCCTTCGCGCCGTTTTGGAAAGCGCTTGCATCGCTTCCCAATCACCACGAACTTCACCTGTGCCTGCTGTTTTCCGGCGGGCCCGATTCCGTCGCGCTCGCGCTGGCGCTTTGCGAATTTGCAAAGCTTGCTGCCAAGCCCGCGGGCGCAATGAAGCTCGTCCCTCTATCGCTGCCCAAGCCTGAGCTGGCCACTGCGCGCAAATTCCTCTCAAAGCCGCGCAATGTCAGCGTGGAACTGCTGCACCTCAACCACGGCTTGCGCGAGGCCGCGGCGAAAGAGGCGAAGTGGGTGGAGATGTTCGCAGTTAAGCACGGCTGCGGATGCGAGTGCAGGAGCAGCGACGTCGCGGCGTATGCGAAGGAGCATTGCCTGAGCGTGGAAGAAGCGGGGCGCGTGGTGCGATACGCGATGCTTAACGAGAGGCTGGAGGCCAACCCGAACGCCTTCGGCTTTACGGCGCACAACTTGAACGACAATGCCGAAAGCGTGCTGTATGCGCTGGCGCAGCGCACAGGCATATCGGGGATGCTCGGTATCGCGCCTGTGCTGCACGGACGCATACTGCGCCCGCTGCTGGCGCTGCGCAAAAACGATGTTCTTGAAGAGCTGAAGCGGCGCGAAGCAAAATACATGATTGATGAAACCAACCTCGTGCCCGACCGCCCGCGCACGTTCCTGCGCCACAAAGTCGTGCCGCTGATGCAGGAGCTAAACCCGCGCTTCGTGGAAAACGCATACGCGACCTGCGACAACATTCGCGGATATGAAGGATTGTTCCGCTGGGCGCTGGACACGACGACGCAGATCGCGTTGGCGGAGGTGCGGCATTGGCGCACTATGCTCCCGTTGCCGATTCTTCCGCAGGCGCAGTGGTTTGCCTTCGCGCCGTCGTCGTGGGACGAGAACATTCGCGGCTCGCTGGGCGTCGTGTTCTTCCATTTGCTGCGCAATTTCCACGCGTCGCTTAGCTGGAATGCAGCGCACGAGCTGGCGGACGCTGTGCGCGGCGGCCTCGGCTATCAACTCACTGCGCACGGTATATGTGTTGAATACCACGCGCCAAGCGGCCTGTTGTTTATAGTCCACGCGTCCAAGTCCGAAGAAGCGCAGCTTGTCCCCGGTGAGTGTTGGATGGGCGGGAGTCAGGTGAGATTGGAGAAGCTAGCAGGCGAGAATGTCGCGGCGGAGCTGCGCAGGTTGGAGAAGGACGAGGCGCGCATCACTTTCGGCGTCGGGCAGCCGTGCGTTGAGGGCGCGAGGCCGTATGCGGCGGTGTTCGGCGCAGGCTTGAAACTGCCGCTCACGGTGCGCCACGTAAAGCGCGGCGACAGGATGATGCTTGCGCGCGAAGGCTCGTCAAAGTTATCCGACATATTCGTAAACCTCAAAGTCCCGCATTGCCTGCGAGGGTGCTGGCCGGTGGTCACCGACGCGCATGGCGAAATTGTGTGGCTTCCGGGGCTGGCGCGCGGGGGCGCATCGGCGGTCACATCGCGCGCGCAGGCCGCATGGAAACTTACCTGGGAGGCGATGCTGTGAGCGCAGACGCAAACGCCGCATTCCTCTACCGCACGCTCGCCGCGACTGAAGCGCATTTGCTCGCAGGCGCGCCGCCCCAGGACAGGGGGCGCATCGCAGCGGCGGCGCACCTTCACGAATGGGCATGCCCCGCCGTCGTGCTGCCGTTTGACGGCAAAGTCGAGTTTGGCGAAGTGCTCTCTGTCGCGCATGAAATGGCAGGCGCAGGCGGGAAGTATCCTGCGCTGGTAATGCCGGCGGTTGAAGGCGTGTGCGAAGATGCGCGCGAGTTCGCGTTCGTGTATGACTTCGCCGCGCAACGCCGCAGCGCAGCAGTGCTCTCCAAGCCCGCGAAGCTAAAAGGCGCGCCAGGGGTCGTTGCCGGCGATACAGCGCCTGAAGCGGAACTGCTCGCGGCGGCATCGGCAGAGCTGGCGGCGCAAGGGTATGTCACGCAGGATTGGTGGACGGGCGCGCTTGCTTCAGGCGCAGTAAAGGAGCTCACGGCGCAGCTTGCAGGCAAGCAGGCGGGGATGCTCGCGGCGGCGAACCACGGCATTGAATACCGGATGTGCGCGCTGTTCACGGCGCTTGCGTCGCGCGGCAAGGGCGTGGGCAGGACGATGATGCTGCGTTTCCTTGGCGACGCCGCAGCATCGGGCGCTCTGCTCGCCACGGCGGTTTTCGCAGCGGGTGGGACGTTTATTTATTACCTTGAGCGCTTTGGTTTCGCACATGCTCTTGAATACGATGTGTTCACTCCGCCGCCCGGCTTTCGCGCGCCAAAGTAAGCGTTGCGCTAGAATCAACACATGCAGAAACTGCGGGACTTTCTGGGGCTGATACGCTTTGAGCACACCATCTTCGCGCTCCCGTTCGCATTCGTCGCGGCGATGGCGGCGCAAATGTGGGTGAATGCCCCGATATCGACGCGCCCGCTGCACCTGTTCGCGCAGAGCATGAAAGCCAGTGCGCTGGCGCATGGCAGGATTGCGCCGCCCCCCGCGCTGCCCGGAGTCCTCCCCAGCCTGTGGGACATCGTCTTCATACTCATCGCGATGGTCGCCGGGCGCACGCTGGCGATGCTCGCCAACCGCATTATTGACGCGCGCATTGACGCCGCGAACCCGCGCACTGCCGCGAGGCACATCCCCGCAGGCCGCGTAAGCGTTGCGCAGGCGCAGGCTTGGGCTGCGGTGGCTGCTGCGGTGTTTTTCCTTAGCGCGCTGGCGCTGAACCTCACGTGCTTTTTCCTCGCGCTCCCCGCAGCGTTCGTGCTCATACTTTACCCCTACGCCAAGCGTTACACGCCGCTTGCGCATTACGCGCTCGGCTTGGCGCAGGCCATCGCGCCGGCGGGGGTATTCCTCGCCATCACGGGGACGCTGCGCTGGGAGATACTGCCTCTGGCGGCTGCGGTCGGCATATGGATAGGCAGCTTTGACATTTACTACGCGCTGCAGGACGTGGAGGTTGACCGCGCGCAGGGGATACATTCGCTGCCCGCGCGCATCGGCGTAGTGCCTGCGATGTGGATTGCGCTCATCGGGCATCTCGCCACCGGCGCGTTGCTTCTTTGGAGCGCGCTCATCTTCAGCATGGGCACGGCGGTGTATGCGGCGACCATCGCCTTCACGGCGCTGCTCGTGGCGGAACACATCATCGTGAAGGTGCGGCCGAAGCTCATCGGCGTGGCGTTCTTCACGCTGAACGGGGTCATCAGCGTGGCGTATGCCCTGGTTGTGCTGGCGTCGCGTTTTGCTGAGTTTTAGATTAGCGAATCAGAAGATGCGCAGGCGTTTCCGAAAGCCGTCCGCGCGCTTTTCCTTGACTTGATTTCGGGGTAGCCTATAATCACTGCTCCTCGGCGGCGTAGCTCAGAGGCAGAGCAAACGGCTCATAACCGTTGAGTCGGCGGTTCGAGTCCGCCCGCCGCTATTTTTCTCATTCGGACGGAGTCGGGACTTTCCAGTCCCGCTTTCGTGCGCGTGGGATTGGGGATGAGGGGTAAGGGGTTAGGGTTCCAGAATCCAGAGCCGGGCTAAAGCCACGGCGTACGGGGGTGTGAAGGTTATTGCCAGTCGGGGAATTACCCCTGGCTTTCGACGTCGGACATCATCAAGTTGATGACGTAGGTGTAGGAGACGACCTGGTTGCGGCCGTTGCGCTTGGCAAAATATAGCGCGGTGTCGGCGAATTCAATGAACTGCGCGACGCTGCGCGGGCGGTGGTCAAGGAAGCTCGTTACGCCGATGCTCGCGGTCACTTTGATGAACAAGTTTTCCACGCCGATGAAGAACGAGTGATTCGCCACCAACCGCCTAAGCCTGTTCGCCACCATCTCCGCCTCGCGCAGCCCCGTTTCGGTCAGCGCAATGACGAAGCGCTCGCCAGAGTAGCGCGAGATATGGTCGGTGGAGCGCAGCGCGACCTGGAGGATGCGAGATATTTCGCGCAGGACGTTATGCCCCTCCTCCACGCCGTAGGTGTCGTTCACGTCCTTGAAGTGGTCAACGTCCAAGAACAGCAGCGTGAACGGCACGTTGTATCTCGTTGAGCGCTCAAACTCGCGCTCCAGCACGTTGAAGAAGTGGCGCTGGTTGTAGAGGCCGGTCACGCGGTCTTTGCTGTCCAGCTCCTCGTTTGCCGTCATCAAGTAATTCTTCTTGATGTGCGTGCTCAGGTGGTGCGAGAGCACCTTTATGAACTGGCGCGTGTCTTCGCTTATGTTGTACTCCTGCGGCACCACGATGCCTAGCAGCCCGAACAGGTTGTTGTCCAAATACACCGGCGCAAGCTCCACGCGCTGGCCCTGCTCAGGCGCGACGCCGCCCGTTTCCACGAGCAAGTCGTCGCCCACGACGCGCAAGTGCGCCAGGTCGCTTTCCTGCAAGTCCTGGCGCTTGGGCCAAGAGCGCATAAGGTGTGAAACGAGCCACTTCACTTCCTGGTCGGCGGTCTTTCCCGCGAGGCACACTGCCGCTTCCTCGCCCCTATCAAGCGGGTCAAATATCATGCCCCAGAAGCGTACGGGGAGGATGTCTGTCAGCAGCCGCGTGAACACGTCAACCGTGTTTTCGGTTTCCCAAGTGAGGTTGATGTTCTCAATGAACTCGTCAAGGAGCAAGAAGAATCGCCCCCGGTCGTCCTTGCGCGATGTCACCGGCGCGCGCTCCCCGCGCAGGAAGTCGGCGTGGTAGATTAGCTGCGCGACCTGCTCGGTCACCGACTCAATCTCGCCGAGGCGCTGGGAAATTTCCTGCGTCTGCGTAGCCGAAAGGTCGGAGATGCACAGCACACCTACCAGCTCGTCCTGGAATATCAGCGGGAAAACTGCGCAGGCTGGCGTCTTGTAGCTGCGCGCGAAGGGAGAGACAAGCTCGGGGAAGTCTTCTATGTTGCCGCAAACGAAAGCGCGGCGGTAGCGCGCCACGCGGTCAACGAGCTTGCATGTTTCGGTGTGCGCCTTGGCATGGCCGCGAAAGCCGATGTAGTTGATGGAGGTGATGCGCCCGTTGGCGACATCATAGCGAGCAAGCGACACGCGGGTTACGTCAAGGCTTGAGGCGACGAGGCGCACTATGCGCGCGGCAAGGTTGCGCTCCGTGCGCAGGTTCACCTCAGCTAGGCGCTTCTTCAGCCCGCTGAAGTTGAAATGCCGCTCCGTGCCCTCGCGCGGCTGCCTTGTTTCACCTTTTGCCATGGTCGTAGCTCGTGGTCGTAGGTCGTAGCTGGTAGTTCGGGACAGAGCCGAACCGTAGCGGATTTTCGGGACGGAACGAAAGCCCGAAGCCCCGCGCTTGCTACCTTACGCCATGCGCACGCCTTCCCGGCCGCCGGCCGCGCCAATGCCCGCGCCTAGCCGCCAGTTATGGAGTTTAACACAGAAACGCCGAGTCTGCCATAAGCCCAAAGAGGGCTCATCATCATTTATTGCGTGATAATGCTTGGAGGGAGAGTGTCATCCCGATGGAGAGGTCTTTGTTAGTATAGCCGCAAGCGGTTCTGCGAAGCTATGAATATCTTGCGGTT
>JBBIJQ010000091.1:0-1407 GCA_037445915.1 Planctomycetales bacterium
TCATTCAGCTCGTTATATATCCGTGCGATGATGGTGTGCTCGCCAGCGTGTATTTCCAGCTCGGAAAGGTCCATGTCCGGGAATGTCACCGTAACCGGCGGGATGACGATATCTGGCGGGGCGTAGGGGCACGGCTTAGCGAAGCCGGGGTCAAAATCTCCGGGGACAAGCAGCTCCACAGCAGGCGGCTTCTTCGTATCCCAGGGGAAGAACGGGCGCTTTTCGGGTAGCGCAGGTTTCTTCCACCAAGGCGGGTTAGCGCTCCCATCTTGCGGGGCATTAGGGTCGTAGTTAGGGCTGTTGGGGTCATTCGCGCCCGGCGGGTAGTACGGAAGTATGCTTATCAAGTCTTCCGGGTCGCCCAGCCGCGCAATCATCAACTCCATCCCACGGTATCTACGCCAGCCGCGCACTTCGCCAAAGACAACTATCCCGTCTATGATGGTGATGGTATCGTCTCCCGGCCGCGTCGTGTTACGGATTCTTAAGTCACTGAATTCAGGCAGAAGCCTGGATGGCGGAATGGCAACGACTAGGTCGGCTGTTTGGTCTGACGTGAACTCGCTGGCATGCTCAGGCTTAACAATCGGGCGGATGGCTAATTCGCTTACAGGCTCCCCAAGAACGGCAGTGTCCAGCTCATAATCAGCAGGATTTTCAACACTGTGCGCAAACGGATATACCATCGCTCCAGCAATGCCGTTTATGCCAATAAGCTTGCTCCAGTATTCTGTGCTGGCGCGAAGCTTGGAGCCCCAGCCTTCGCCATCGGCCGACAGCGATATAATGCCCGTTGGCGGATATGCTGGAAGCACATCGGGCAACAGCTCTGCTATTATGTCGTCAACGGTCTCTCCCTGCGAATCCAGAAGCCCCGAGACTGTGACCGTGTATTGCTGTTCTGTAGCCGGCGAAGTCTTCACAAATACGGAGCTATCGGTATCACCGAGGAAGACCTGCAAGACGTGCAGCATAACTTCGTCTTCGCCTTCAAACGTATACTTAAGCCGATCTTGCGCCGATGCGATGTCAACATCGGCGCTGAACTCAAACCACCACAACTCGGGCGTAATCGCCCTTGAACCCAATAGACTAGCCATACCGAACCTCCCCGGTCCGATTAGGCGTGACAACTACTTCAGTATACCCCGTTTCTGGCGTTCTGCCACATTGAATTGGCTGAATCTGCGAATTCTCCGCGAGTTTCCTCCTGCGTCAATGGGCGCGCCTGCGATAATGTTATTGAACTTCCCCGGGGCGCATGCTGCTATAATTCCGTTCGTGGCTCCCAGATACAACAAGCCGCTTTTAGTGATTGCCAAGAACCTCTTGCTGCTGGGTGGTAAGCTTGCGTTCCGTGTTAAATACATAGGCGGCCACAACATTCCGAAGTCGGGCGGGCTCATC
>JBBIJQ010000091.1:1417-6377 GCA_037445915.1 Planctomycetales bacterium
CAAGCCGCTTTTCAGGATTAGCAAGGCCTTGCTGCTGGCGACAGCCAAACTTGCCTTCCGCGTCCGCTATGAAGGCAGGGAATACATTCCCAGGACGGGCGGCTTGATTGTGGCCTGCAACCACCAGTCGCACCTGGACCCACCAATGGTGGGAATGGGAGTGCCCAGGGATGTGCACTTCATGGCCAAGCAGGAGCTGACGAAGTCGTCGTTCCTGAGATGGTTTATGCGCTCGATAGGAACGATATTCGTTGATAGGGCGCAAGGGCGCGAAGCTTTGGCCGAGGCCGAAGAATACCTTAACGCCGGGAGGGCCATCGTTATTTTCCCCGAAGGAACGCGCACGCGGACCGGCCGCATCGGCCCGGGGAAAAAAGGCGCGGCATTGCTTGCGCACCGCACTGGCGCAATCGTCATTCCGGCGTGCATCGTTGGCGCCGACAAATGCTTCCCCGCAGGCTCCCGCAGAATCCGCCTGGGAAAGATAAACGTCCGCTACGGGAAGCCGATGCAGTTTGCGCATGTTCCCGAAGGGCCGGTTAGCGAAGATCTAATCAACGAAACCACCAAAACGATTATGGACGCCATTATTGAGCTTGCGCCGCCGGAGCTGTGGCCGCTGTCCAAGGTCGAATCGAGCGAAACAAAGAAGGTAGGCGAATGAGTAATCCTATAAGCGTTGGGATTATCGGAGCTGCCGGCCGCATGGGAAGGATGGTCGCGCAGGGGCTTTGCGCTGACGGCGGCTTTCGCGTGGCCGCGCTATACGACACTGCTGGCGGGGATATAGCCGGTGTCGGTGTCATCTCCGCGAGCCTTGATGAGCTGAAGAAAAGCCCTGCGACGCACATCCTTGATTTCTCTCTCGGACAAGGCGTGGATGCGCACGGCGAAGACATTCTCGCATCGGGCAAGCATTACATTGTCGGCGCGACCGGCTACAACGAAGATACCATTGCGCGCCTTGATGTGGCGTCAGTAAAGCACGGTGTGTCGTGCCTCATCGTCCCCAACTTTTCCATCGGCGCAAATATGATGATGGAATTCTCGCGGCTCGCCGCTGAATTCTACGATAACGCGGAGATTGTGGAACGCCACCATGCCGGCAAGGCGGATGCGCCTAGCGGGACTGCGCTGAACACCGCAAAGTTAATTGCTGGCGCGAAGAAGATGGCCACGGGGCCGTCGGCTGAAAAGCTCGCTGGCGTGAGGGGCGGTGATGTTCACGGAATCCGCGTTCATTCGCAACGTCTTCCCGGCGTGCTCGCCGAACAGCAAGTTGTTTTCGGTGCGAGTGGAGAAACGCTTACGATTGAGCACCGCACAATCAGCCGTGAATGTTACCTGCCAGGCATCAAGCTTGCCCTGCGCGCGATGGGCACGTTCACAGGCCTGCGCATAGGCCTGCAATCGGTCATGGAGGCGCAGCAATGAAGATCGCCGTAGTCGGCGCAACCGGCATGGTGGGCGAAGTCCTGCTGTCGCTGTTGTCAAAGTCGCGCTTCGTAGGAGATGAAATCCATGCTTTCGCAAGCGCCGCTAGTGCAGGCGCTACAGTGCCATATGGTAGTAAAGAGCTTGCGGTAAGCGAACTCAAGAATGGAAGCCTGGACGGCTTTGACATCGCGTTCTTCGCCATCGGCGACAGCCTGTCGCTTGAATACGTGCCGGAAGCGGTGGAAGCGGGATGCCGCGTCGTGGATAAGAGCAACGCCTTCCGCATGTCAGAAGGCGTGCCGCTGCTTGTCCCAGGGGTGAATGACGATGCGCTCGGCCGCGCTATGCTTGCAGCCAACCCTAATTGCACGACGATTGGATTCGTCCATGCTATTGCGCCGCTTCTGCCGTTTGGAGTTGAAGAGGTTGCCGTCGCAACCTACCAGTCGCTTTCCGGCGCGGGAAGGGATGCGGTTAATGGTTTCCTCGGCTATGCGGCAGACGTTCTCTCGGATACACCAAGCTATAACTCGCCTGACCTCGCCACTGCATTTCAGGCTAACCCCGCGGTTGACCGCCTTGAAGGCGACGAGTACTTAGAGGAAACAAAGCTCAGGCTTGAAACCCAGAAGATTACCGGCCTGGATGCAAACAGTATCTTCCCAACCGCAGTCCGCGTCGCCGTGGTCATCGGGCACAGCATGTCAGTGCATATTCGCCTGCGCGATGAAGTAAGCGAAGCTGCAATTCGTGAGGCGCTAGCAGGCAACTCAACGCTGAATGTCCTCCCTCTTGGAGAAGTCCCCTGGAGCGGCTGGGCTGTGAAGCTCCCTGATAAGGTGACAGTGGGCAGGATTCGTGTACGCCCTGAGAAGCGTGTAGTGGATTTCTTCGCGACCTCCGACAACCTTAATATTGGCGCAGCCCTCAATGGATTGCGCATCGCAGAGTTGATGTTCAGCTAGAATTGCGCTAAGACCGCATCATTACTGGAAGCCCCGCAATGTGATGCTTGCCGAACGTTTGCCTCGTCGCGTATTTCAATCCCTTGAAACCCTAACAAACACCCATTGTTCCCTGCTTCGCAAGTCTTTATTACTACACATATGTAGATTATAGTCCAAAATATCCCAGAAAAGGGGTTGACGCGCCCATCTTTCCCCAGCTACACTGGTCGCGGTCGGGGAAAGATGATGATACGAGGTTCCTCAAAAACTAAAATGGACGCGAAGAGCAGAATCCTGCTCGGGGCGCGCTACAAAGAAGCGCTTGGCAGCAAGGCCATCATCGTCAAAGGCAACGGGCCTTTCCTTAACGTATTCCCCATCAGCGAGTTTCAGAAGCTGGACAAGCGCATCACCGCGCTCACCGACTTAAGCACAGACCAGGGCTTCAAGCTCTTCTTTGATAACAAGTTTCAAAGTTTCCTTGCGAACTTCTACTCCAACCAGGCGGAAGCCGAAGTGGATGAGCAGGCGAGGATTACCATTCCCAGATTCCTCCGTGACGAAGTTGACCTTTCCGGCGACATCATCGTTCGGTCAACCGGGCGATACCTACAAATATGGAAACAAATCACTTTCTACCAGCGGCAGGGTAATGATGGCGAGCTGGATACATCTGAGTTTATTGGAAACCTTACTCTGGCATAAGCGGCGCGGCGCGCTGCTCTCAAGCGCCGCCGTCCGGTTGTGATAGGGAATCGCCGTGGACACGATAGTTCACCGGCCTGGACTTTTGAAAGAAGTACTCGGGATTATGCAGCCCAAGAAGGGTGAGACCTTCGTGGATTTCACCCTGGGCGGAACTGGGCATTTCAGCGCATTCCTGCCCTATCTGGCGCCCGATGGCATTGCAATCGGGCTTGACCGCGATGAAGGCGCAATTGAGCGCGCTGAAGTGATGAGACCGCAATGGCCTCAGATGCGGATTGAGCTGCGCCAATGCCGCTTTTCAGATGCCGAAGATGCGCTGGAGGACATGGGCATCCCAGGCTTTGGCCTTGCGCTTTTTGACCTGGGAGTGTCCGCATTTCAGGTTGACGACCCGTCCCGAGGTTTTAGCTTTATGGCTGATGGTCCTTTACTAATGCAAATGGGCGAAAGCAAAAAAACTGCGATGGAGATTGTAAACGGCGCAAGCGAGCGCGAACTCACGGCCATCCTCGCCGACTTTGGCGAGGAACGTTATGCCCGCCGCATCGCCCGCAGCATCGTCCGCAAGCGCCAAGAGAAGCCCATTCGCAACACGCTGGAGCTGGTGGAGGCGGTTGACCGTGCCGTCCCCGGCCCTGCGAAGAAGAACATCAACGCTATCCGCGCGCGAGTCTTCCAATCAATCCGCATCGTCACCAACGAAGAGATGGACGAGCTTCAAAGCGGCCTGATGTCCGCCATCCGCTACCTTCTCGTGGGAGGCCGGCTCGGAGTGATTTCCTGGCACTCGCTGGAAGACCGCACCGTTAAGCGCACCTTCAAGTTTTACGGCCCCAAAGGTGACAGCGAAGAGGAATGGGTCTTGCTTCCCGCAACGCCCAAGCCCATCACGCCTACGCTTGAAGAGGTTGCGGCAAATCCGCGTTCACGCAGCGCAAAGCTGCGCATCGTAACCAAAGCTCCAAGGGAGGATGTGAAAAATGGGCGCTGAACCTGCGGAACAGAGAGTCCTGCGTACAGACCGCATCTACACTTACGATGAGTTCGCTGAGCTGCGGTCTCGTTTCGGCGGGCGGGCTAAGGGCAAGCCAATCATCACCTTCCGTAAGCGGCACCGGGTTGTCCCCTTTGTTTTGCGCATCAGCTATCAAACCGCGATAGCGACCGGCATTATTCTGCTTATAGGTTCGGCGCTTACTTACGGGATACTCTCAACTACGCTTACCAATAAAAGCTACAATCTCAACGACACGAAGCGCAGCATCCATAACCTCGGCCTGGCGCTTGCTTCCGAGAAGTCGGATATCAAACAGGCGCAAGACAAGCTCATCTACGACGGTACTTCCGCGAAAACCCTTGGGCTCGCCCTGCCTACCGAAACGAAGTTCATCGTGCGTACGAACATCAAGCCTGTGCTTATGAAAGCGCGGACGGTTAAAGACCTATACCCCCTTAGCGATAAGGTAATTGAGATAGACCCGTGAATTCTCTTAGGGAACAACAATCCCTTAACGCGCCCTGCGGGTGGCGCAGCAAACTTACTACCCTTCCTCCTGGCGGCGGCCAGATACGACTGGCCGCCTACCCCCTTTTAGTAATATCAATGAACTTATGAACGGCGGTAGCTCATGGAAAGCAGCTTCGCCATCAAAGCCTACCTTCTCTTCGTTTCCCTGGGTGCCTTAGCGGGTCTGTCTATTGGCAAGCTTTACAGCGTCCAAGCCGAGCGAGGGGATGAACTTTCGCAACAGCTCGGCAAAATGTGGAGCCGGAGCACTCCTTTGTATGCGACACGCGGGCGCATCCTGGCTAATGACGGCGAGACGGTGCTGGCTGACGATGTAAAACTCGCCCGCATCGTGGTGGAG
>JBBIJQ010000091.1:6424-6636 GCA_037445915.1 Planctomycetales bacterium
TGGGCTGAGTCCTGAGACAATCGCGTCCAGGATTAAAGACGAAAAAGAGCCCGCGAGCATTGAAGTTGCGCACGACCTTTCAGTCTCTGATGCGGAAACTGTTTCATCCCTGAAGCTCAACGGCGTCTTCATCCGCTACTATTACCAGCGCAAATACCCTTACGGCGCGAATTTCGCCGCCCATACAATTGGCTACACTTCCCGCAAATCAG
>JBBIJQ010000092.1:0-1797 GCA_037445915.1 Planctomycetales bacterium
GGTGCTAATGCTGTTTCTTAACCCGCAACCATCACTGAGCACAGCTCAACTGGTCCATTGAAAAGCTTTTACTACCGGCTCTTTACGGCTAAGCCGGAAGCTTGTAGCATTATTATTACCTAACCAATTTGGGAGGAGTAAAATGAAAAAGTTAATTATTCTTGCGCTGGGCGCAGCCATTCTGTTTATGGCGCTCACAGCATGCGGGGGGGGGCGGGGAAAGCCACACCAAATAATTCCGCCGCCTGTCAATACCCAAGATATTAGCGGGACGCTAACCGACCCCTATGGCAACCCAATAGCCAATGCGAGCCTGCTTATTGATGGAGTTGACAGTGGCATTACCACCGACGCATTTGGCAACTACACAATCCCGCGCGGCATGGTGGCTGAAGGCCGCAAAATGCGCATCGGAGTACGTCAACTGGGCGTGATGATGGGCGAGCGCGAGTTTATGCCAAGCGCGCCTTGGCGGTTTGACTGGCAGTTTGGCGAGCCGGACCCCAACGGCGGAGTCGTGAATGGCCTTGTCATCGATTTCGTTGATGAGCAGCCTATTGGCGGCGTGATGCTCGTGCTTTTCGGCGACGAATGGGGATCAGTGCAGGCGACGAATGACGATGGGAATTTTGAGTTCACCGGTGTCCCTGCGGGTGATTACCACGTTATCGCATTTGCTTTTGGCTACCGCTTGCAGATGAAGTCTCTCTCAGTTGAGTCAGGCAACACGACTCAGCTAACTCTCAGCATGGACGCGAACACTGGCACGAACCCTTCTGATGGATATGCCGTGAAAGGCCGCATCGTTGACAGTGTAACCAGCAACGGAGTTGCAGGCGTGCTTGTTCAGGGCAGCTCCGATAACGGCTGGTATTACATCTGCGATAGTACCGGCCCCTATTCAGGTGGCTCAACTGAGCCTGGCTTGGCGCTATGGGAAGGCGAAGAAGAAGAAGAAGACGGACAGGATCCTAGCATTACGAGCTACCGCAACTGGGAAGAGCCTGTTTACCAGGAAACCTACACCGACGCAAACGGTTATTACGAGTTCCCTAACCCGTTCAACGGCATGGGCGTTTACATCAACGCCACGCAAGACGAATACATGCCCACAAGCACTTACTTCGCCCGCGAAGCCGATGGCGAAATTGAAGCTAACATGGAGATGAATCCTATCATCCCGGTCAGCATTAGCGGCACAGTTACAAACACTGCCGGCGGGCCAATCAAAGACGCTTATGTTGAGTTCATCTACATTGACCCTAACTTCTATGGCCGCGCTTATGCGGTTCCCGCCGGCGGAGGCCTGGAGAATATGGATGCAGCCGGCCTTGCTTGGGCGACTAACAGCGAGTTTGACGCCGCGCTGCCCGGCGCTGCGCCTCCCGCTATGAGCGATGGCTTTGACCAGTCCAATGACTCTTACGGAATGGCGAAGTATCGCAACGAGATGCGCAACCGCCGTGGGACTTCGCAGGACGGCACGATGCCGTTTGGTTACTATGCCGCGGCTACCGACGAAAATGGAGATTACGACCTTGACCAGATACCAGCGGGCTACTACAGTGTCTTCGTAAGCTGCCACGGCTACCTTGCCTATGGCGGAGAGATGGAGGTTACGACCGACTCAGACACTATGGACTTTGAATTGCAGGAAGTCCCGGTCGGAACGGTTGCAGGCAGGGTTACCGACGATACGGGCGCGCCCATTGGCGATGCCCTTGTGAACGCCACCCAGCCCAATGTTGACCCGTTTACTTTCACTAACGCTGACGGGTACTTTGAGCTAGCTAATGT
>JBBIJQ010000092.1:1890-4696 GCA_037445915.1 Planctomycetales bacterium
ACTCTTCCGGTAAACAATACTCCTCCGCCGACGAACCTTGTTACGCTGACCGGGCGCGTGCTTGACGGCTCCACTAATGAAGCTCTCGCCAATGCTGACATCGTAGCTGTCGCGGAAGATGACAGTTACCACAGCTATGTAAAGTCTGACGGCAGCGGCAACTACACTTTGCAGCTTCCTGCCGGCGTTTACAACGTGCTGGTTCAGGTTCCTGGCTACCAGGACGTTTACATTGGAGTCTGGGTTGACCCAGAGTGGCCGTCTTACGACTTCTATATGTGGCCGCACAACTATCGCGGCGGTTGGGGCACCATCTTTAATGGGATTGTTCCACCCCCGAGTGCTCCTCCTTCAGGGCCTCCGCCCGAAGGGCGATAATAAGGCATCACGCAACGCCTCAGGGGCGGATATACACGCCCCTGAGGCAGCACTTGCTAAAAGCCAGGGGCGAAAGCCCCTGGCTCTTTAATTAAGGCCGGGGAGATAGTTAGAAGCGAGCGAAAGGCTGGTAGTTCTTGGCGATAAGCCCATCTATAAGCTGCATCAGATCTTCTTCTGTAATCGGCTTGTAGTAGACAACCTCGCCCAGCCCTGAAGTGACAAGGACTTTCATACCCACCGGGATTATTGAGAACAGATATCTAGCGTCCGCACGGCTCAAGCGAACACAGCCATGCGAGGCGCGGCGACCAAGGATGCGCTCATAGCTGCTGCCTTTGAGCCCATGCATCCCAATATCGCCGTTTGAGGTCATTCCCATCCAGTGATACATGTCAGCTTCGTACTTCTTTGAATAGGCATAGGCGGCTTTGTTGACGATGTTGTATGTGCCGGGCGGGGTTTCGTATCCGGACCGGCCCGTGGAGACTTTATATTCAGCAAGGGCATGGTTGTCGCGGTTCATAACGAACAGCCGCTGGCGAAGCAGGTCAACCACTAAATGCGTTACAACAACGGGGGACTCGTCCCGCACACGCCTGATTAGCTCATCACGCGAATAAGCGCCCTGTTCAATCAGGCTTTCCACCATCTCTTCCGCATTAGAAACGTCTGGCGCCGCAGGGCCTTTGCGGATTACCCTAATTCCGATGCGCTCAAAAATGCGCCCGCGCTCATCGGCAAGCTGAGAAGAGTCGGGTTTGGCTGGCTGCGCCTTTTCCTCCGGCACCGGGCCGACGACTACTTTTGCGAAGGACGGCTGGGCTGCCGCCCACGCAAATAGGAACAAGCACAATGCAATGGGGAAACGCATATCGTTCGTGTATTTTAGCAATCATAACCCGCAGAAGCTACACTTTAGTTGAAAGTCTGGTAAAATGCCCCCTATGATGGTGGATTGGGAAAAACTTCGCCGCGTGCTGAGGAAACACATCCCGCCAGCAGAGCTGATTTACGCGGAAAGCTGCGGCAGCACGAATGACCTCGTGCAAGCACGTTTTGCTGAGCCAGATAGCCCGAGTATCCTTTTAGCCAGCACTGACTTCCAGGAACGGGGGCGCGGACTTCACGGCCGCCAGTGGGCAAGCCCCAAGGACCGCGACATTCTATTCACGCTTGGCATAAGGCCCGGAGCGCTTGGCTATGTTGCTGACACACGCCTCCCGCTGTGCGTGGGGGTCATTTTGCAGCGCACCATTCGCGCAGTTACGGGGATAAATTTACGCTGCAAATGGCCAAACGACTTGGTGACGAATGACGGAAGGAAGGCCGGAGGCATACTTGTTATCAATAACTCCAGCTACCTGGCCGTAGGCGTAGGCATCAATACAAATAGCATGCCGGAAGATTTTCCCCCTGAGCTTCGGAAGCGGGTAGTTACACTCCGCGAGATTGTCGGCCACGAAACTGACCGGACTCTTATGATGCTCACTATCATCCCAGAACTGCTGAAACACTTTACCGGCGAGCCAGGCTGTGGGTATCAAGACTTGATGAAGCACTGGGAGCATTGCGCGGAAGGAATAGGACTTCCAACGCTTATCAAGCTAGAAGGCAGGCAGGAAACGGTAACGCTAGTGCGCATCAATACTGAAACAGGCGAGTTGGTTGTGGCCAGGAAAGACGGCACTGAGCTTTCGTTAAGCAGCGCGCAGTGTATTGAAAGCTAGGCATCCTCTAGCAGCAGTTCGCGCGCCAACATCCGCGAGTCTTTCAACCAGCTTTCCAGCGTTACTTGAGAAGGGCTTACGGCTGTCTCCCACTGCTCAAACACACGCGCGAAAAGCTCCTGCCGCCGCTCAAGAACCCGCACCAAGTTTTCCTCCACTGACCTGCTCATCAGCAGGTTCACGACCAGCACCGGCTCCGTCTGGCCGATGCGGTGGGCGCGGCCGGTGCGCTGCTCTACTTTCGCCGGGTTGAAAGGCAAGTCAAAATTGACGATAAGGCTCGCAGCCTGCAAGTTTAGCCCTACCCCGCCAGCATCTGTGCTCAAGAACACGCGGTATTTGCCGAGCCGGAAGTCTTCAACCATCTTTGCCCGCTTCCCAGCCTCAACGCCGCCGTGCAAATAGACACAAGGCAAGCCAGCTTCGCGAAGCTCTTCCTCCAGCAGTTCCGCCATGCGAGTCCACTGGGTAAAGACGATTGCCTGGCCGCCCCGCATCTCCGCCTGTTCACGCAGCAACACCAGCAGCTCGCGCTCCTTTGGCGAAGGCTTGCGGTCCGGGAAATGGATGCGCAGGGAATCGCATATCTCACGCAGGCGGCCGAGCTGGACAAGCAGGTTCTTTACATCAAGCTCGCGCCATTCCTCCCATGTAAGCGCGTCCATAACGCCTCGCTTCACATCCTCGTATGCCGCCCG
>JBBIJQ010000092.1:4706-6224 GCA_037445915.1 Planctomycetales bacterium
TCAGGGTCAAACTCTAGCCAGATACTCTGCTCTATCACCGGCGGGAGGTCTTTCAGGGCATCGCGCTTCGTGCGGCGAAGCGTCACCGGCAAAATGCGCCGCTGTATTTCGCCGATGTTCTTGTGGCCGGTTATCTTCCCGAAGCTATCAAACTTGCAGTAGCGATCGCGGAACTTAAGGGGGTTTGCCGGAAGCACATTGTCATCCACCAGGCGAATGATGTTGTAGAGTTCCTCAAGCTCGTTTTCCAACGGCGTTCCCGACAAGGCAAATATGTAACGGTGCGGAATATCCTTAATTGCCGCGTATGTCTTCGTGCGGTAATTCTTAATGCGCTGCGCCTCATCCACGATGAGCAGGTCAAAGGGAATGCGCTTGAGCTGTTCTAAGTCCCGATAAGTCAGCTCATAGTTCACAATGGAAAAAAATGGCGCACTCGGCGCAGCCACTTGCGCGTAAATGGCAGCCCTGTCGTCCGCCTCGCCGGCGATGACAGCAGCGTGCTCGGCGCTAAAACGTAGTATCTCGCGCCGCCATTGCACTTTCAGCGACGCGGGACAGACAACTAGCGCCCTCTTGATACTGCGGTAGCTGCGCAGCGCCAGCGCAGCGGCAATCGCCTGCACCGTCTTGCCCAAGCCCATATCGTCGGCAAGTAGCGCTTTTTCGGTAAGGAATAAGTGCGCAACACCCTGTTCTTGGAAGCTATATAGCTTCTCGGTAAGCGGCAGTTTAAGAACGCCAGCAGCTACGTCTGCTGCGAGGTCCACCTTGCCGCCCTTGCCAACGTCCACGCGAAGGTTGCTTCGCAACTCGTAAAAGCGCGCTAGCTTCCGCGCGCCATCTGTAATGCGTAAAGCCGCCCCAGCAGCTTGCGCCGCCTCAGTGAACTCGCTTGCCTTGCGCTCATCTCGCAACAGCTGAAACTCGTCAACGTAGTCTTCCACTACATCGCGAAGCTGTCCCTCAAGCACCGGTAACAGGTGGCGTACGGCTAGCGTCCGGCTGAAGCGCTTGCTCACTTCCAGCGACAAGCGGTTGTGCATAAATCGCGGGAACAGCTTATGGAAGTCTTCCGAATACTCCACGATTCCGTCTTCTTCCTTGACCAGCTCCTCAACCGCGAAGGCGTCCAGCGGATCGCGCATTATCAAGCCTTCGCCAGCATATGCCTGGACAATTCGCATCAACGGCCGATAGAACTCCTCGCCTTTCGGGCGCAGAATGACTTGAAAGCGCGTTCCCGACGCAAGTTGCGCCTTGAAGACGACAGTGCGCCGCACCATTTCATCGGCAAAGAACTTCTCCACTGTAGGCGGGATATCAATCGGGATGCTGAACATCGCGGATTCGCGCTTGAATTGGGGATACTTGCGGATATCCTGCAGCGTCATCCAGCGGTTGAAATACCTTTCAAGGAAAAATTTCTGCGGCCGGATGAGAAACTTGGTTGAGCCGACAAGCCTTATGGCGCCGTGCCCCCGCGCTTCATCAACAACGAGGTGAAGCCCCCCCTGG
>JBBIJQ010000093.1:0-1740 GCA_037445915.1 Planctomycetales bacterium
AGCGACGCTTAACAACCGGCCTAACAACCTTGCTTACGAGCCTAGCGCATTCATTGGCCGCGAGCCCGAGATAAACGAATTAACGAGCTTAGCGCTGGAGGGCAAGTGGCTTCTCGCTGAGATTCTCAAAAGCGCGCCGAAGGTCAGCATTCTCGTTACCTCGCGCGAGCCGTTGCGCGTGCAGGCCGAGAAGATGTATCCGCTTGAACCATTACAAATTGCAGTGAACGGAAATGGCCCGGTGAAGCGGGAACCTGTGCCCCGCCGTCTGGAATCCTCAGCGGCGCTGAAGCTAGCCAGCCTTCGGCTGGTGCCGCCTACGCAGCATTACTTATCTGAAACTCCCAACGCCCAACTCCTAACTGCCAACTGCCTTCCCTACCCTCCCGGCACAGGTAAGGGCGGAGGTTCGCCACCGCCACCAGGCGGTTGGGGCTTTGGCCTTCGCTGGGGTTGCGGTCGCGGTTGCTGCCCAGGCTGCGCAGGTTGCTTGCCGCCCATCCTTGGTATTTCCGGCGCGATGTCCTGCGGGTTGGGAATGAGGTCGCCGGTGTCCGACGGGGCTGCTACTTTGAACTCCCCCTTCTCGTTGAGCATTATGCGCGTGCCGTCGGGAAGCTGCGCCTCAATGAGCAGCTTGTCCGACTTGTCCTGCGGACCCGTGAAAAGAATCCCGCGCTCGCGGTAATCGTCAGTCGCAAAGCGGCTGTCCAGGTAAGGCCCGCCGTTCTCGCGCGATGCCAGCACTGAAAAGCGGTCATAGTTCCCGTTGCGCAGGAAATAAGCGTGCTCGCGCTCGGCAATGAATTTCAGGCGCTCGCGCGCGAACGCTTCCATGCTCGTCGCTTTCACCGGGCGCAGCGTCGGGATTGCGACGAAGACAATCGCCGCCATGATGGTGAGCACCATCAGCAGCTCCAGCAGCGTCATCCCTTGCCGCATATAGGCAACCGGCTTTTCCCGCGCGACGGGCATATGTGAATTATAGCTGAAGAAGCCTGACGATAAGCGTAACATTTATATAGAGTATGCCGGGCTGGCCAGCGCGGCCTACTCCTCCGGAACTTACGCTTTATCCCTTATCCCCTCTCCCCCTGCGCCACCGACACCAGAACCCCCATGCCGGCGAGCGCGGCTTTGGTTTTCGCGGGGTCAAGCATGTTTTCCGGCCCCAGCGCAATCTTGCGCATGCCGCCCTCGTTCGCGGGGATGAGCAGATACGCTGCGTACGCCCCGCGCGCGGAGCCTAGCCTCTCGCGCATCTGCGCAATCTCGGCAGCGTCGGGTATGCGCGTGAACTTGATGAGCAAGCGCCTGCCCGACTGCGCATTCACTTCGGGCCTGCTTGTAGCCTGCGCGCCAATACCATTCGCATTTGTATTCGCGCTCGCATTCGCGCCCGCAATCTTCCCATTCGCCTTGCCATTTGTGGTGAGCCCTGCCGAACCGCCACGGTAAAGCTGCAACTCGCCGGTGTAGAGCTTGAGCGCGGAGATGAGACCTTCGGCGGTGTCCTCAACCATGTCGTCAAAGGCAACCGTCGCGCTGATGATGACTTCGTTGCCGTTTTGCAGCAGGCCTGCGCACTTCTCCAGCGCGCCCGGCCCGACAATGACGTTCACCGAGCTGTCGGCGCTGCAAAGCTTCGCCAGCGCGTATTGCTGCTTGCGGCGCGACACCTTCATCTGCACCTCGTCAAGGACGCCGCCGACCTTCACCTTCGCGTCGGCGAAGTATGTC
>JBBIJQ010000093.1:1776-6030 GCA_037445915.1 Planctomycetales bacterium
ACGCGCTTGTCCCTGAGCACGGCCGCACTTTCGTAGGGGTTGTGCGTGAGGTAAACGCCGATGCTTTCCTTTTCCATGCGCGCGATCTCTTCGGGCGTGCTCACATAGCTCACGAGCTGCTGCGGGTTGTCGTCGCCGCCGAACATCGCGATTTGGTTGTGGTGGATGCGCTGCGAAAGGAAGCTCTCAAGGTTGCGCAACAGCTCGCCCCGGTCTGCGCCGAATTCGTCAAAGCACCCCGCGCGTATCATAAACTCAATGACGGACTTGTTGGCTTTCTGGCCGTCAACGCGTTCCAGGAAATCCGCAACCGACGTGAACGGCCCGCCCGCCGCGCGCACTCGCTCAATCTCGTCAACCGCCGCGCGGCCGATGTGCTTGATGCCGCCGAGGCCGAAGATGATGCGCCCGTGCTCGTCGGAAATGAAGTCAAACTTGGAGAGGTTCGCCGTGGGCGGGATGACCTCAATGCCCTGCTTTTGGCAGTCGGCAAGCGCCTCCGAGAGCTTCGCCGAGTCGTGGATGTATGTGTTCATCAGCCCCGCCATGAAGTGGTGCGGGTAATAGTGCTTCAAATACGCGGTCTGGTAGGAGAGGTAGGCGTAGCAGGCGGAGTGCGCCTTGTTGAACCCGTACTTGTGAAAGCCCTCCATCATCTCCCATATCGCCAGCACCTTGCTTTTGTCATAGCCCCGCTTCGCCGCGCCGTCAAGAAAGCGCACCTTGTGCTGGCCCATAAGCTCAGCAAACTTCTTGCTCATCGCCTTGCGCAGCACGTCCGCTTCGCCGAGCGTGTAACCCGCCAGCGTCCCCGCAATCTGCATTACCTGTTCCTGGTAAAGAAGCACTCCATTCGTGGGCGCGAAAATTGGCTCAAGCTCCGGCAGCGGCGGGCGGGCCTTGTCCGGGTCCTTGCGGTTGGCGATGTACTGCGGAATCATGCCTGCCTGCATCGGCCCGGGCCTGTTTAACGCGTTGAGCGCGGTCAGGTCTTCAATGGAGCTTGGGTGCGTCTCGCGCATCACGCGGACGATGTGCGGCCTCTCAAACTGGAACACGCCGAAACAATTCCCCGCCCAGTATATGTTCTCGTAAACGTCCTGGTCGTCAAAGGGAATCCCGTCAATGTCTATGTCTTTGCCTTCAACCTCGCGCACGTAACTCAGGCACTTGTCAATCTGCGTGAGCGTCTTCAGGCCGAGGAAATCAAACTTGATCATCCCGACCTTGGGCAGCGAGCCCATCTCATACTGCGTCACCTGCATAGAGGTTTCCTTGACAAAGCGCAGGGGCACATACTCCACCAGCGGCCTATCCGCGACCACGACCCCGGCGGCATGCACCGAGATGTGGCTTGCCAGCCCTTCCAGCTTCTCGGCAGCGTCCACTAGCATGCGCGCGTCAGGCTCGCTGCGCAGCAGCGCCGCCAGCTCAGGGTTGGCGTCAACAGACTCGCGGATGCCCATGCTGGGGCCGCCCATCAGCTTGGTGATGCGGTCAGTGAAGGTGTAGGCGACTTCCTTGACCCTGCCGACGGCCTTGATGGCTGCGCGCGCCTTGAGCTTGGAGAACGTGATTATTTGCGCGACGTTCCCTTCGCCGTAGCGTCGCTTCACGTAGTCAATCATCTCTTCGCGGCGCTCGTAGCAAAAGTCAAGGTCAAAGTCCGGCAGCTCCACGCGCTCCTTGTTGAGGAAGCGCTCAAAGAAAAGCCCGTGCGCAAGCGGGTCCAGCTTCGTGATGTGAAGGCAGTACGAAACGAGGCTTCCCGCCGCGCTGCCGCGCCCAGGCCCCACCGGAATCCCCTGTTCACGGGCGTGCCGCATCAAGTCCCATACGATGAGGAATAGCGCGGAAAAGCCGGTGGAAGTGATTACATCAAGCTCTTCCTCAAGCCGCGCCGTGACCTCCGGCGGAAGCGGCTCCCCATACCGCTCTTTCGCGCCCTGGAATGCAAGCTTAAGCAAGTATGCCTTCAGGACATTCTCGCCGCTCTCGCCTGAAGGCGCGGTAAAGGTCGGGAAATGCACAGTCTTGTCCAGTATCTCCACATCGCACATCTGCGCGATCTTGACTGTGTTCGCAAGCGCCTGCGGCTGGCGCGGAAACTTCTCCGCCATCTCGGCTGAGGACTTGATGTAGTAGTGCGGGCCGGAGAAGCGCATCCTGTCGGCATCATCCGCCTTCGTGCGCGTCTGCAGGCAAAGCGCAGTGTCGTGCGCGCCTGCATCGCCGGCCTCAACGTAATGCGTGTCGTTGGTCGCCACGAGCTGCAACCCGAACTTCGCCGCGCGGTCAACTATGTATTCCACGGCAACCGCTTCTTCGGGAATGCCGTGGTCTTGCAGCTCTAGGTAGAACCGCTCTGCGCCAAAAAGCTCCGCATAACTGCCGATGGCTGCGTCCGCAGCCTTCTCGCCGTCATACTTCAGGGTGGCGCTGACCACTCCGGAGAGGCATGCCGACAAAGCAATCAGCCCGTCTTTGTGCTCGCTCAAGGTCTCAAAGTCAATGCGCGGCCGGTAGTAGTAGCCCACCGTTGAGCCGATGGTCACGAGCTTTACTAAGTTGCGGTAGCCCTGCATGTTCTCGCAAAGCAGCACGAGGTGGCGGTTGTAGCGGTCAACATCGCTTTCGCGGTCGCTGTATTTGCGCGGGGCGAGGTAAAGCTCGCAGCCGATGATGGGATGCAGTTCCGCCGCCTTCATCTGCGTGAAAAAGTCCACCGCGCCGTAAAGGTTGCCATGGTCGGTCAGGGCGAATGCGCGCTGGCGAAGCTCCTTAAGCCGCTCAATGATGCGCGGAAACATGCTGATGCCGTCCAGCAGCGAGTACTCCGAGTGGTTGTGGAGGTGGACGAATCCAGGCATGTCGGTTTCCCGCCTACTTCTTCTCCAAATATGACAACGCTACGCGGCGCATCATCTCCACGCACGCAGGGAGCACGTTTTCGTTGATGCTAAACTTCGGGTGGTGGTGCGGAAATACCGCCTTGGGGTCTTTGGGCGCGGCGCCGATGAACGCGAACACAGAGGGCACCTTCTCCGCATATCGTGAGAAATCCTCGCCGCCCATAGACGGGTCGGAGACGACAAGGTTCCTCTTGCCGAATACCTCCGCGCCGATTGCCTGCACGAACGGCGTGTGCGCTTCATCGTTGACCGTCGCGCCGAGCATATGGCGAAACTCAATCTCCGCCTTGCATCCCATCGCCGCCGCGGTCTTCGCGCAACAGTCAATGAACCGCTTCTTCATCGTCCGCCGCACGTCCTTATGGAACGTGCGAATCGTGCCCTTCATTGACGCTTTGGGCGGGATGATATTGAACGCTGTGCCCGCGTTAACCGCTGCGACGGTGAGCACCGCTGGCCTGAATGGGTCAATGTTTCGCGACACGATGCTGTGCAAGTTGGATATCACCGCCGCCGCCGCCACGACCGGGTCAGCGCAGTCCTGCGGGTGAGCGGCATGCCCGCCGATGCCGATGATGTCCACCAGGAACTCGTCCACCGCCGCCATCCTCGGCCCCGGGTCGGCTGAAACCTTGCCGGCCTCCATCGGGTTCCACACGTGCAGCGCGAACGCGAAGTCCACCTTGGGCGACTCCAGCACGCCCGCCTTCACCATCGCGCCGCCGCCGTCCGACCCTTCTTCGCCCGGTTGGAAGCAAAGCTTCACCTTGCCGCGCGGCAGCCCGTTTTCTTTGAGCACGCGCGCCGTGGTAAGCAGCACGGCGGTATGCGAATCGTGCCCGCAGGCATGCATTACGCCGGGGTGCACGCTGGCATATTCCGCGCCTGTTTCTTCCGTCACCGGCAGCGCGTCCATGTCCGCTCGCAGCATGATGCAAGGCCCGGGCTTGCCTGAATCAATAAGGCCGACGACGCCGGTGTCCACCATGCGCTTGTAGGGAATGCCAAGCTTCTTCAGGTATGCTTCAACGTATTCGGCGGTCTTGTGTTCCTTGAACGCCGTCTCCGGGTGCTGGTGAAAGTGGCGGCGCAGGCGCACGACTTCACCGGCGAGCGCTGCGACTTCTGGCGAAAGCTTGCCAATCGGCTTGGGCGCGGAAGCCTCGGGTGCTGTTACATGTTTGCTCGGCATCAGGCGGGTCTCCTTGCAGTGTAATCACCCGAATCATACCACGAGTCCAACGAGGAAATTCTCCGGGTAGGCGGCTCTTCAGAGCCGCTGCTGAACCTTCACGCCCCCACTTGTAGGCGGCGCCAGCCGAAGGCTGGCAAGCTTCAGTGC
>JBBIJQ010000094.1:0-5738 GCA_037445915.1 Planctomycetales bacterium
AGATCGTGTCGCGGAGTCCGGTGAACAGGTCACCCATCGTGAACTTCGCCTCGCCTTCAGCGTAACGGAGCGGAAGATCCTGCAAACGGCGCAGCGTGATTGGGTTGTAGAGGTAGTTAAGCGGGCCGGACTGGATAGATAGCACCCTTTCATGCACGGGGTAATCAACGCGCTGGCGGTTCCAAGTTGTCCCGGAAAAGTCCTCATAGCGTTCAGGCGCCAGCTTGTTCAGCAGCTCTGGGGAAATGTTAAACGCGTCCGCGCTGAATACGTACTTCTTCAGGAAGTCTAGCGCTTCCCGCTGCTTCGCCGCGGGCACCGGAGTAAATGGCACTCGCCCGCCGGGGTCGCCGATGTGGTCGCGGTTCTGGTAGATGCCGCCGATAAAGCGCACTACATTGTTGGCCGCACTAGAATACATATAGATGGAGTTGTTATATACCCATGTTAGCCGCTGGTAGCGGGTGCCGGGCTTCTCCAGCTTCTTCTGGAACTTGCTGATAATCTCGTTGGCGAGTTCAATGTTCGTACGGCAGGTTTGGATGGGATCGCTTCCCAGGTCCCACATCGTCGTTAGCGGGTCAATGCCGAGCGGCGAGTTGCCCATGGCATCTTCATCGGTTCCGTAGGTCAGCTTTGGATCGCTGGCGCGGGAAGCGATCTTGTTCAGCTCAGGCCTTTCGGCGTCAGGCGTTAGCTTGCCTAATTCCTTGTAGCCGTACTCAATCGTCCAGTAATCCCAAGGGCCGACCGTCGTCTGCCAGTACGCGCCTTGCTTCATTCCCGGCCCGGCGAAATTAGCGCCGTTATAGTCCATTACCGAGCCGGTTAGCCCTTCGCGTTCGGCGAAATCCCTGTCCTGCAAGTCGTTGAGCGAATGGATGGAACTGGCGCGGAAGTTGTGGCGCAAGCCTAAGGTATGGCCGACTTCATGGATAACCAGCGCCTTCGTTGCCTCATACAAGAACTGCTTAGCTTCAGGCGAGTCTGCATTGAAATCGCCCCTCGCCTCAAGCAAGTCAAGGCCAAAAGCGACGCGGCTCGCGAGTCCTTCGGCAAAGCTGTCCTTGTAAATGGGCTTCATCATGCCGGGAAGCTGCACCGGCGCGTAATCAGCGCTACTATCCGGCAATAGGACCAGTTCGCGGTTAATCGCGTAATAGCGCACGAAGTCCGCGCAGATGCGGATGTCGGCGGCGTATATCTCGCCAGTGTATGGGTCGGTCCAGCATGGGCCGACTGCGTATCCCGATTCTGGCATGACAATCCAGCGGACGCAGTTGTATCGCACGTCTGCGCCGTCCCAGTCCGCATCATCGGGCTGTTGTTTAACGATAATAGCGTCTTTGAACCCGGCCTTCTCAAACGCCTTATTCCACTCCAAGATTCCATCGCGCACCGCAGGCCGGTACTCAAGCGGAATAGTATTTTCAAGCCAATAAACAATGGGCTGCTTAGGCGGGGATACTTCGCGTTCTGGGTGCTTTTTCTCCAGCCGCCAGCGGTTAACGAGGTGGACATAAGGCGTATCCGCTGTAAGCTGGTCGTAGCTCATATACTCGGTGGTGAACAGCCCGATGCGGTCGTCGGCGTAGCGCGGGCAGTAACCCTCGCTCGGGCGGGCGCAAAGGCTGTAGCGGTAACGGTGGAAGAAGCTCCGCGAGTCGGGTATCGCCGGGCTAGTTTTTGGAGGCGGGCCGACACACTTGAAGTGTGCGACAACTTCTATTTCCGTATTCAAGGGGAACGACTTCATGCTGCCAAAACGGCTTTCCTGCATATCAAAGTAATAGCCTGCGCCCATCTGGGTCAATGCGGCAGCTACGCCGATCGCATCCTGGAGAAATAGCGGGCTGGGGTCAATGAGCATTGTTCCAGTGTTTGGGTCGGGGTCGCAAACTAGCGGCGAGGAAGCGAGAACGGATTCGCTAATGCCGCGCGCGATAGCGCGCGATATCGGCGAGCCGGGCTCGGCGCGGTAGGCAAGGTTTATTTGGACAACTTGCAACTTCTTGCCGACTTTGCGCAGTTCAAAGGGGAAGTTGCCGAGCATAGCGCCGGAATCCATGTAATTGCCGTCGCCGGCTTCTAGCGTCATATTGCAGAGAAAAACCTTGTTAAGCTGGTCAGGCTTGACCGCCATTAGAACACGTTGTTCGTCTTCCTTCAAGTAGAGGGTGAACAGGCCTTCAACCGCTTTGAACCCATCAATTGCTTTCTCGTAAGGGCTTTTCTCGGGCGGGGGAGGTGGGACTGGCTGCGCTGGCGTTTCCTCTGCCGAAGCGGAAGCTTCTTGCCCGTCGGCAAGCGCTGGCGGAGGAGAGTCCTGCGCCCAGGCAAGCGATGCGTTTAGCATTACAATGGCGGCCAGCGCCATCAGCAGAGTCGTTATGCGTCTCATATCCTCTCCTTCATCACGGCAGAATGTTTGCAAACGAAGCGGCCTGCGCGCCAAAGAACAAGCGCGGCATTGATAGATTATAGCGCGATGCCAATAAGCCCTATAAGCCTTCGCAGCCATGGCGCGCTTGAATCTCTGACAAAAACTCGGCATATTCCCTTTGCGCAATTGCCTGCGCTTCCATGCGGGCTGCGTTGATCTGGTCGTAGGATTCCTCCAGCGCGCCAACAATACCGTGGTCAAGCGAGCCGCTCTCGGCTAGTCCCCTTATGGTCTCAATAACTGCGTCCTTATCCATCCCCGCGCGGTAAGGCCTGTCTTCGGAAAGCGCCGTAAAAATATCCGCCACCGACATCACGCGCGCGCCCAAGGAGAGCGCCTCGGAGTCAACGTGGAAAGGATAGCCTTTCCCATTCAAGCGCTCATGGTGCGATGACGCCCATTCAACGACAGCCCCCAGCCCGCCTATGCGCTCAAGAAGCCGCCTCGTGTTGTGAGTATGGCCGCGTATCACGTAAGCCTCTTCGTCTGTAAGGGAAGACGGCTTGTTCAGGATTTCGGATGGAACGGCAAGCTTGCCGATGTCATGGAGCAGGCCCGCGAGCCGCATCTGTTTTTGTTCATACTCGTCCATCCCGCAGATTTCAGCAAGCTTCGTTGCCGAAGCCGACACGCCGCAGGAATGCGTTGAAGTGAAAGGGCTTTTGAAGTCAATGATGTGGGCGAGAAGCCTCGCCAGTTCTTCCATCTTGCCATAGTTCAGTTCAAGAGTATTTTCGCCAGCCAAGCGCCTAACTACGTCAGGGAGGAATGGGGAAACCGCATCCAGCCAAAAGAACTCTTTTTCCGCGAGCTGAACGAACGCCTTCACGAATGTTGGCGCGAACAGCGTTCCAGAACTGTCGCTGATTCTCTGGCTGATGGAATGCGCCTGTGAAAGGATGTTTCTCGCCGGGTTGTACAGAGCGTCTATGCGGTCTGAAAGGTTTAATAGGTGGCTAAGCATTGGGACTTCCGTCCCCTTGAAACTCCTGCCCTCGCCGTCGCGCCAAGAGCGGTGGTGGTGTCGGACGATGCGGGCGACGTTGTCAAATGGGGCGAAACGCCGCAGGAATATGCAGCCCATTTCGGAATGGATCTCAGGCTTTGAGAACTCAAACGACATAACATCAATGCGTTCTTCCAGCGAGAACGCGCCAATGTCATGCAGGGATGCGGCCAGAAAAGCATCTGCTAACTCCTCATCAGGGACTCCCGCATCCTTGCCGATGCAAAGCGTATAGTATGCGACCCGGCGGTGATGGCCTGCTAACAGCGGGCTTACAAAGTCAACCGCTGCCCCCATCGCTGTTACCATATCTATAAGGTTAATGCTGTAAGTTCTGTCGGGCATTGGTGTTACCCCCCGTAGTTATGAGACGCTTAAAATGCTCTCATCGGTTAGGTAGCGCTTCAAGTTTAAGCCGGCTATGCAGGGTGCTTCTTCGCCAGGCATATTAGCCAAGTTGTAACAAGCGCCCCTGCCAGAGCGACCGCCACCGCGACCATCGCCGGCAATTGGTAGCTTTGAGTCCTGTCGTAAAGCAGCCCTCCCATCGTAGGGCCAGTTGTTCCCGCTATTGCATATGCGAGAAAAATATATGGGTAAACGCCTGAGACCCGGTCCGCGCCGAACGTGGAAGCTACATGGGCCGCATAAACGACGAAATTCGCTCCAAAGCCTGCGCCTGCCAGCGCTGCGACAACTACGAACAAAGCGCCCAGCTTCGCAGACGGCTGCAAACTGAACACTGCCGCCGCTAGAAACAAGAGCGAAACCGGAATTGTATACTTGCCCAGCCAATCAAACACCCACCCCCATACTATGCGCCCTCCCGCATTGCCAAATGCAAATGCGCCGACCGCGGCAGTCGCCAGCCCCTGGCTTAAACCGCAAGACAGGCCAATCGGCTTAAGGTTGCCAACCACAAGCAGCCCGGCAAATGTGCCTGCGAATAGCCCAGCTACCATGCCCCAATATGGACGCTTGCGTACTAGTTCGCGCAGCCTAATCCGGGCGCGCTTTTCGCCTACTACTGCTTTCGGAAGCAAAATCATCGTTCCCAATAGCAGTATCGCGATGCCGTAAGTTAAGCCGATGTAAAGCCAGAAGACAAGGACGTCCACTCCCCTTGCTAGCGCCCATCCTGCGACTGCGGCGAGAAGAATTGCGCCTGCGCCAAATCCCGCCACCGCCAGGCCGGTTATCATTCCCTTGTGCTTTGGGAACCATAGCATGCAAGCGACAAGTACTGAAATGTAGCCGAAGGCCACTCCTGCGCCCGTCATAAGCCCATAGCCGATTAGGATAATGGGGAATGAGCCACTTGAAAACGACGCTAGGATGTAGCCAAACATGTAGAGTAAGGCGCCGATGGTAACTGCCACTCTTGGCCCAACCAGCTCAAACAGCTTACCTGCAAAGAAAAAGCAGACGCCGAAAGTGGCAATCGCCACGCCAAAGACAATCTGGGTCTGCGTCGTGCTGAGGCCGTAGGCCTCACGAAGCGGCGGAACGAAGACGCTCCAGGCGTAAACGCCGCCGAAGCACATTTGGATAAGAACGGACGCAATAAGTACTAGGTATGGTCTCATAATCGGCGTTCCCGCCGGCGGGAATTATAGCATTACTTAGGCCTGGATGTTGCCACCCGTGTATAATGCAGCGCGCTGCTACAACCATGATTCAAATGACCAAAATAGAACGAGTGAAAGCGGCGCTTAGCGGCCACAAGGTTGACCGCGCGCCCTTCTGCGCCTGGTACCATTTCGGCCAGCAATTCCGCGACGGCATGGCGCACGCCGAGCTGGAGCACGCATTCTTCCAGCGCTACGACCTTGATTTCCTCAAGGTTATGAACGACTACGATTACCCGCGCGCGGACGACATTTATGACGTGGTGGAGCCCCAGGACTGGCGCCGCCTGCCGCAGGTAAGCCCGTGGAGCTACGACGGCTACAAGCAGGAGCTCACGGCGCTGCGCGAGCTATCGCGGCGCATGGGAACCGAGGCGTATTTTATAGACACAATCTTTTCGCCCTGGACGATCGCGCGCAACATTTGCTGGAAGAACTGGCGCGCGCACATGAACGAACACCCCGACGACTTCCTCGCGGGAATGGAGACCATCACGGTGAACCTTGAGCGCCTCGTGTCGGCGATGATGGAAGTCGGGACTTCGGGTATTTTCTTTTCCGTGGCGGGCGCGGCGAAGGAATACATGACATGGGAGGAATACGAGCGCTTCGGCAAGCCCTATGACATCCGCGTGCTAAAAGCCGCCGAGGGCGCGGCGAT
>JBBIJQ010000094.1:5748-5970 GCA_037445915.1 Planctomycetales bacterium
GCTGCATTTGCATGGAAGCGCGGTGTATCTGCGCGAGCTGCTTGATTATCCCGTGACCTGCATAAACTGGGCCGATCGCGACGCCACTAACCCATCGCTAGCCGAGGTGCGCAAGCTCACAAAGCTTACGCTTATGGGCGGCGTTGACCACGAAAGCTTCAAAGAACTGACGCTTGCCGAGATCCAGGCGCAGGTTGACGACGCGCATGCGCAGCTAAAGTG
>JBBIJQ010000095.1:0-5909 GCA_037445915.1 Planctomycetales bacterium
TGGAGGAGGACAACCCCGCATGGCAGTTCCTCCTTGCCAACGCATACGTCTGTTCGTTTCGCAGCGGCGATTTCACGCGATTCGGGACAATGGACCGCGAGCGCTGGAAACGCTACCAGGACAAATACGACATAGTCATCGCCCGCGCCGCGAAGATGTGGCCGGATAACTGGTATATCCCTTATTTCGCAGCGCTTCACCAGTTCATCCTTACCCAGGACTTTGCGAAAGTGATGGATTGGATCAAGCAGGGCAACAGCGCGCAAACAGGGTGGTTTGTGTTCGTGCCGCCGCTTCCGCTGACGATTGAGAGCTGGGATACGGTCCCCGACCGCGATTCGTATTTTGACTTGCAGTGGAACTACGGCTTCTATGCATACAACATGATGGGCGACATCGTTACCGGCGCGCTAATGCAAGAGGATATCGCGTCCAACCCCGACAAGTTATGGGAATTGCTTAGTTTCCTCTACCGCGCGTCCAGCACCAAGCCTTACGACCGGATTTACCATCAATACATCGGCAGTGTCATCCGCGCCATCGGCGATTGCTACTCGCAAAAAGGAGACAATGACAAGGCCGCTAAGGTCGCAGAGGCCCTGAAGTTCCACAAGAGCGTTAGTAAGACGTTCGCAGTTTACTTCGCCGACTCGGGCTTGAAGCTATCCGCGCAGGACGACCCGGCTGAAGACCGCCTGCTTACCATTGAGCGAAGCTGCCGCCGCCAAGCGCAGATTATTGAGCCGGTGCTGAAGCTTGACCTGCGCCTTATGAAGCAGGTGCGCGAGGCAATGGGATACTCCGCAAGCAGCCGCCCGCTGCCCAACTTAGAAGGCGGAAAGGAGTGAAGCGTGGCAGGCAAGCTTGACCCGCTATCGCTTGGGCTTGACGCTTGGCAAGAGCAAATGGCCGCCCTCAAGCAGCCAGCATTCCGAGCCAAGCAGGTTTACTCGTGGCTGCACGCACGCCGCACGCTTGACTACGAAAAGATGCTCAACCTACCGCGCGAGCTTCGCCGTAAGCTCGCCGAGATTGCGCCCATCCGCATCGCTGAAGTTTGCCAGCGTGTGAAGAGCCGCGACGGCAGCGTGAAATACTCCTTCCTTTCGCCTGATAACGCGAAATTTGAAGCGGTCTACCTCCCTTCGCGCCATGGCTCGTCTCTATGCATAAGCCCGCAGGCGGGGTGCAGCTTCCGCTGCAAGTTCTGCGCCACTGGCAGCATCGGTCTCAAGCGCAACCTTCGCGCGGGCGAGATGCTCCAGCAGGTTTACCACCTCGCCAACGAGCACCTGCTTTCGTCGTTTCGAGTGCTGATGATGGGAATGGGCGAACCGCTCGCGAACATAGCCGAAGTCGTGTGCGCCCTGCGCCAGCTCCAGCACGCCGACGGCCAGGCGTTCTCCCCCAGCCGCATCACCGTCTCCACTGTCGGCATGCGCGGGCGCATTGCGCGCCTTTCCCGCGACCTCCCCGGAGTTGAGCTTGCGCTGTCGCTGCACTTTACCAGCGACGCCGCGCGCGCTAAGCACATCCCCGCAGCAGACAAGATGACCATCGGCGAGATGATTGACGAGCTGTCGCATTCACCCGCGCTTGGGCGCGTGACGCTGGAATACGTGCTGCTAAACTCGGTGAACGATTCGCTTGAGGACGCCGCAACGCTCGTGGCGATAGCGCACGGGGTTGTGCCGCGCAAGCGAGAGACACCGCCCGCAGTGC
This sequence comes from Planctomycetales bacterium, assembly GCA_037445915.1. GTDB lineage: Bacteria > 4484-113 > 4484-113 > 4484-113 > 4484-113 > JBBIJQ01. The sequence goes on from JBBIJQ010000095.1 coordinate 1,723, forward strand.
GCCTGCGCCAGCAATACCGGGGCATCCCTGCGTGGCACGTGAACCTCATAGAATACAACGCCGTGCCGGGCGCGCCTTACCGCGCCACGCCGCAGGAGACCGCCGAGGAATTCCTAGCCTACTTGAAAGCCGCCGGCATCAACGCCACACTGCGCCGCTCCTCCGGCCGCGACATCAGCGCCGCGTGCGGGATGCTCGCCGGGAAGTAGGAGTAGATTCTAGGTAGCGCAGGCGCTTCGCCTTCGCCACCATGGCAATCCAAAACATTACCGCCAATGAAGCTTGTTGGTAACAGCAGGAAAAAGAGCCCTAAGTAGGGTCGTATCTTTCCTAGATGCTTGCTAACACCAAAGCAAGTAGCTGGAAGGACAGCAGAAGCGAAGAACGGGAAATACCCGCCATCGTGATACCGCAGGTCCGGGAGAAAAAAAGCGCGGGAAGACATGCGTAAACGAATAGCCCACCGAATAACTAGCCATGTCCCTTCATCCTGCCAATACCGTTTCATAGCTTCGCCTTCTCTACATCGCTCCTTATTTCCTCCAGGCTCAGCAGGTCATCGGCACGCAGCGGGCGGTTATAACTGCCTTGCAGAAACATCAATCGTTGCCGAGATGCAGATGCCATCTTGTTTTTGTTCTGATGGCTGTCCGGCCCTGAATATGTGGATGCAAATGTCTTTGTGAAGGTGCCCCACGCCTCATCGTCAGCGAATAGTGGGCCTGATTCATAGAGCGCAGGAATGTGCGCGGCCCACGTTAACTCATCTCCCACAAAAGCGCAGTCAAAGCCCCCACCCCACTAACCAGTTGTTTTACTTCAGTTCCACCACCAATCGGGGGAAGGGAGTTCTTCACTTACGTAATTTCAATAGAGCGTTGTGAAAGCAGTAGCTGACAAAACATCTCTCACCGTTAGAAAGTAGTGTTGCATCACTGCCCGGTGGCGGCCTGCTATAGCATCAATATACGTAGTCGTTCCAGTATGGCTGGCAAAGACAACCAGCAAGGCGACTATAAGGCTTATGATTGTCACAACTGTCAGCGATATTCATGAAACCCATTTGTTTAGCGTGTGATTTGTGCGCCCTCTATTACATCCCGCTCCACGTTTCAAGTATCCTGCCAGGCTAATATACGCGCCACATTGCTAAAAGAACAGGCTGGGCTTTAGCCTAGCTCTGGTTGAAAAGCGGGGATTTACCCCGCCGCTCTTCTCCGGAATCCAGACGGCGCAGTGTAGAACCGCGCCCTTCAGTTCATTCCCAGAGCGGCTCTGAAGAGCCGCTTATCCTGGAGTGTGTTTGCCTGAGTGTACGCCGGGCTGACCAGCTCGACCCTGGAATGTAATCCTGTGCTATATTCCCCGTGATGGCCTTATTTACATTCGCGGTAAAGACTTTCGGGTGCCAGATGAACGCGGCGGACGACGACGCAATCGCGCGCGGGCTCGCGGCGCGCGGCGGCGTGCAGGTCGTTGACGCTCAAGCTGCCGACGCCATCATCATCAACACCTGCGTCGTGCGCAAGAAAGCCGAGGAAAAGGCATTCTCCTTCATCGGCGCGCTAAGGCCGCTCGCCAAGTCCGGGCCTCCCGCTATGCCCGTCCACTTCAACGCGCCTAAGCTCGCGGCGCAGCCTGGAGCAATGCGCATGCGCACGCAGCCACTAATCGCGGTCGTGGGCTGCCTCATTCCCAAATGCGGCGATGATGTGCGCGCGAAGTTCGGCCATGTTGACCTGCTAATCCCCACAAGCGAGCCGGTGCAGGTCGTTGATGAAATAGTGCGCGCGCTGGGGTTTTATGACGCGGCGCAGGATGCGGCGCTGGAAGGAGCATGGGAAGTGGAAACGGCGGATGCAAGCTCGCCTGCACAATCGCCAAGCTGCACCGCTACCGCCGCGAACGGCCTCACGTTGGACACGCGCCAAAGCGGGCTCATCACGGTGCAGCGCGGGTGCAGCCACGGCTGCAGCTTTTGTATCGTGCCCTTTGTGCGAGGGCCTGAAGTGAGCACGCCGCTTGACGTAGTCATAGCGCAGGCGCTGTATTACCAGCGCCACGGCTTCAAGGAAATTACGCTGCTGGGCCAGAACATTCTCTCCTACGGCAGCGATTTCGGCTTTTCCCCGAACTTTTGCGAAATGGTTGAGGCGGTGCTGGAGGAATGCAGTGTGCCTTGGGTGTCGTTCCTCACCTCGCAGCCCTACGACATGAGCGATGAAGTCATCGCGAGCGTAATCGCCAACCCGCGCATTACGCCGCTCCTGCATTTTCCTGCGCAGTCGGGAAGCGATAGCGTGCTGGCGCGCATGCGGCGGGGATACACGGCGGCTGCATACATGGAATGGGCGCGAAAGGCGCGAAAGGCGCGCCCGGGGCTGTTCCTCACTACCGATTTCATTTGCGGCTTTCCCGGCGAGACCGATGGCGACTTTGAACAAACGCTGGCGCTCGCTGAAAAGGTGCGCTTCAACGACGCGTTCATGTTCGCATTCTCGCCGCGCGAAGGTACGCCCGCTGCGAAGATGGACGGGCAGCTTCCGCTCAAGGTGCGCAAAGAACGCCTCGCTGCGCTCATTGAATTGCAGCGCCGAATAGCGCACGAGGAAAATGCGTCGTATATTGGACAGGTCATGGACGCTATCGTTGAGCAAAACACGCCTAAGCGCGCCGTCGCGCGCACCGCTTTCAACAAGCCGATTGCGCTCGCGCAGTGCAGCCGCGCGCCTGGCGAAATGACGCGTGTCCGCATAACCGCCGTCGCCGTCTCCAGCTTCAAGGGGGAAGAAGCGCTGTGAGAGAAACGCTCGTGCGTATAGCATTCGCGCTGTTCACCGCGCTGCTTTTCTACGCGCTGGTGCTGTCGCCGTCCGGCAGCCCGCAGGACAACACGATTATCTACGCGCGCAGTGAAGTGTCTGCGCTTACCGAATTCAAGCTTGACGCGTTGAAACCCGCATCGCCACTGCGCATATTCCCCGATGACACGCCTGCGACAGCCGACAGCTTCCTGCAGAGCTTAAAGCACCGCCGCATCATCTGCATCATCCCCGGCGAGGAGCTGCTTGTCTTTGAAGCCGTGGCGTCGCGCGATTTGGACGCGCTGCTCAAGTCGGACGTGGAGAATGCGCGCACGAAGCTGGAACAAGTGAACCGCGTGAAAAACGAGCTTAGCCGCCTGCAGGGCGAAGTGGATGCGAAAGACGCCGCGCTGAACAAGCTGCTCATGAGGCTGCGGCTATGGAAGGGCGATGCCACGCCGGAGCTGGAGGAGCTTTATGCGCAATCGGCGGGGCTTGCCGAAGACATTGCCATCGCGCAAAACAGCCTGCAGGCGCTTTATGTGGACGCAGAGCGCCAGGCTGCGCTTTACGGCATACTGCGGCTGCGCCTGGCCGCGACGATGAACGCCGCGAGCAGCGACCGCGAATTCGCGCTGATAAGCCGCCGAGACCCCGCCGCTTTGAGCACCCAGCTAAGCAAGCTCCTTGACGAGATACATGAACAAGTAAGGGAGCGCCTGGACATTATCGCCAAGCGCGCTGGCGGCATGCGCGCGAAACGGGCGCGGCTGATGAAAGAAGCCTTTAGCTTCAGCGAGCCGGTTGACGCGCCGGTGATGCTGCGGCTCATCGCCGACGGCAGCCTGAAGACCGCGCCTAGGCTTTACCAAAACCCGCCTGCATTCGCGGGCTTTGTGGAAACTGAACTCGCGCGCTCAGCCGACGACTCTAGGGCGCGGGAACTCGCCAAGTATTTCCTAGAGCTGGGGAACATTGCCGGGGCCGCCACGCCCGGCGGCGCGCCGCTGCATGCGGTCAACATTGTATCCGTCAGCCTTCATTGCTTTGACCGCCCCTACCTTTCGCCGGTGCAGCTTGAGCTTATCCGCAACCATGCGGCATCTTGGGATGCGGAAACATGGGGGGTATTCATGAAAAGCCTCGCCGCGAGCTTTGCCGCCAAGAACGGGAAGCCGGTGGCCATTCCGCCTGCCGAAGGCGATTTTACCGCGCCGGTGACTCTGCGCATCCCCGGCGGCGAAGTGCCCGCGTTTATCGCTGCCGTGGCCGCATTGCCTCAGGGAGAAGCCGGGCGAGCCAAGCTTGCGGACGCGCTCTCGGCGGTGCAGGACGGCTTCGCGGAGACGGGAGCAACCTCAAGCGCCAGCGGGCATGAGGACG
>JBBIJQ010000096.1:0-5869 GCA_037445915.1 Planctomycetales bacterium
GAGACCAGGCAGATGTCGCCTGTTGCAGTCATCTGATTCTATTCTAGTGAGATTGTGCGAAAACATAACATGGGATTTTGAAATAGTCGGGAGTCAGAAAGCAAAAGTATCCGATGTGAACACTTTATTAGCTTGAAGCTTCTGTATAATGAGTAGCTGGATGGCGAAGCTTTAATGAAACGGCGCAGGACATCACCCGCGGACAAGCCCCCCCGGAGGCTTAGGCCCCGGCAGGCGCGCGCGCGCAGGCGGGGGATGGTGCGCATCGTTGACGCGTACCTTTTCCGCGAGGCGTTTCAGCTATACGCCATTGGCTTCGGCGGCTTCCTGTTATTCCTCGTCGTCAACCAGCTTTTCCTTGAAGGCGACAGGCTCTTAAACCCCAACTTTCCTGCGAAAGAGATACTGCGGCTCATTGCGCTTAACGTCCCGTATTTTATGACAATGGCAATCCCCATCGCCGTGTTGTTCGGCACGATGATGACAATGGGGCGGCTTGCTAAGGACAACGAAATTGACGCGCTCTTCACCAACGGCATTCACCTCGTCCGCCTTTACATGCCGTTCATGGTGTTATCGCTCATCAACGTGCTCATCGTTTTCGCAGTGAATGAAACGCTGGTCCCGCGCGCGAACACCGTCGCCGAAGGCATTTATAAAAAGTACCCTTACTTGCGGGAACAGCAGGAAACTGAATCCGACCCGATCATTGTGGCGTTGCCAAACGGCGCATTCTTCGCTGCATCGTTTGTTGACAAGAATACCGGCACGGCGTTTTACACCGTGTATGACACGCTGACGAAGAAAGGCGGAGAAACGATTGATGCGCCACCGTTGGGACCACAAGCGCCGCAGTTGCCCGGCGCACAGCCGTCTCCACAGCCTGAAGTGCAGCCCGCGCCGCAGCAACCTCCGGCAGGGATACAGCCAGGACAGAGGCGTCCTCCTTTGGAGAAGCGCAGATTGCAGCCGGGAGACCGCGGTTCGCCGGGCAGGGACAAGCCTGCTGAGCCTATTCGTCCAAAAGAATCGCAGCCTACAAGCGCGCCCACAGAGGCGACAACCATCAGCGCGGAACTTGCGCAGGAGGCTGCGCCACGGCGGCCTGTAAAGGCTCAAGCGACTTTCCCCTCCCCAGATAGACACGCGCCTCTTGCGCCTGTAGATTCAGCGCATGAATTGAGCGTGGCCGCTCAAGAGGGCAATCCTGCGCAGGACTCGCGGCTATACTTATCCGCCAACGCCCAAATCGCGCAAGAAACGCTTACCGTTTCGCAACCATTCGTGTATTTTCTTTCTGCGGACGGCCTCATCGGCACTCGCGCGCAGGATGTAACTGCCAACTTGCGGCTAGGTATCCCGCTACGCGATATATTCACAGAAATCAAGACACCGGAAGAGCTTTCACGCGAGGAGCTTGCGCGCCAGACCGAAGTCAAGCGCCAGCTAGGCGCGAATCCGGCAAAAGACGCGACAGACTTTTACCTCAAGTTTTCCATTCCCTTCGCGTGTTTGTTCCTCTCGCTAGTCGCCATGCCGCTTGCGCTGCGCGCGCCGAGGGACGAAAGGCTGCTTGGGCTTGTCATTACATTCGTGCTAGTGATGAGCTATTACACCGTCTATTACATCTGCAAACTGATGGGCTATAACGCGGTTCTCCCCCCGATACTTGCGGCTTGGATGCAGAACATCATTTACGCGGGGGTTGCTGTCGTCATATTCGCGGTGAGCCGAAAGTGAGGCTGGGCAGGAGGAAAGTCGCTCAGGCTGCCGCAATGTCTCCCAGGCGCAAGCACGAACATCCTGCGCGCAAGGCGAACAAGCTTCGCCCGCCCCGCCCTTCGTTCAAGATGGTCGCCAAGGCCGCAGCGCGCTGGCTCTTTGTCATTCGCTGGAATTTGCTCACCATAGAGCGCTATGTCTTTGGAGAGGTTTGGTCGCACTTCCTGCTCGGCGTGCTCGGCTTTACGTTCTTCATGATTATCACCAGCCTGTTCACGCTGGGTGACAAGATATTTGGCAAGCACATCCCGCCGTTCACGGTGATGAAGGTGCTGCTGCTCTCCACGCCGGCATACCTCATCCTCGCGATACCCGTCGCATGCCTGTTCGCGACGCTCATGGCGATGGGGCGGCTTTCGCGCGACAACGAACTGACGGCAATGTATACGACAGGAGTGTCGCTCTACCGCATCTTCCTGCCGTTCCTCGCGCTGGCGATGTTCGCGGGCGTGCTTTCATACAGCGTATATGAATATGTCGTGCCGCCAAACAACCGCGAGTTCAAGAACACGCTGGCGGTCTTCTGGGAGAGCCAGGTCGTGGACTTCATCAAGCCGAAGATGGTTATCGGCGCGCCGGGGCGCAAGTATTTCTACATTGACGAAGTGGATAAGGAAGCGGGCGTTATGCGCGGCATTCGCGTCTACGATTACGGCGAAGGGCGCAGCTTCCCGCGCATGTTCCTCGCCGACGACGCGCGCATGGACCAGGGGTATTTGGTGCTGAACAACGTGCGGGTGTATGAGCCGGAGGCGCGCGACGGCGGCAGCATGGTTTCGGTGGCGACGCCCAACACGAAGATTGACATCGCGCGCAAGATTCGCGAGTTCTACGCCGAGGAAGCGCCGCAGGAGCTTTCCACCAACGACCTGCGCCGTCGGGTGCAGCAGACGCAGCGCGAGATGAAGGCAGCGCTACAGCCTTCGCGCATCACGAAGCTCAAATACAACACAGACAACACCGAGTATTACTTCAAGTTCGCGCTGCCCTTCGCCAGCATCGTGCTAGTGCTCGTCGCAGTCCCCATCAGCATCCGCGGCCCGCGCGAGGAGCGCAACATGGCGCTCATCCTCGCGTTTTTGCTGGTCATGGCGTATTACGCGCTGTTCTTTGCCTGCAGAACGCTTGGCTACCTAGGGCACCTCCCCGCCATCGCCGCAGGCTGGATTCCCAACATTTTCTTCGTCACCGCCTCCGTCTTCCTATTCCTGCGCGCCAGAAAATAGCTGGTGATTGTGACGCCGGAGGTCGTGCGCACCATCGGCTCCGTAGGCGGCGGATGAAGGTAAGCAAAGCCCCCGTGCGGGGCTTGCGCAATGAGGGCGGGCGCGATTGCCGCAAGTGTAAGGTTAGCGCCTGGCGCGTGGTATGATTCAACTGTGCTAGAAGTTATAGGTAGAAAGCAGCGCGGGATTGAACTGGGCGCGGAAGAAATCAGCCGCGCAATAGCCGGTTTTAACTCAGGCGTTATCCCCGATTACCAGATGGCGGCGTTCCTCATGGCCGCATACTTTCAAGGCTTGAGCGACGATGAAACGTGCGCGCTCACGGTGGCGCTTTTGGAAAGCGGCGGGAGGTGGAAGCTCCCGGCGAGCTTCATGCCTGCGCTTGATAAGCACAGCACAGGCGGAGTGGGCGATAAGACGACGCTGCTGCTCGTGCCTATGCTTGCCGCGGTGGGGATGAAAGTGCCGAAGATGGCCGGGCGCGGCCTCGGGCATACCGGCGGCACGATTGACAAGCTGGAGAGCATCCCCGGGATGCGCACAGCCATGACGCGCGACGAGGCGATGGCGCAGCTTGAGCGCGTGGGCTGCTTCATTATCAGCCAAAGCGAAGAGCTTGTGCCCGCGGAGAAAAAGTTGTACGCCCTGCGCGACGCCACCGGCACAACTGCGCAGGAAGGGCTCATTATCTCCAGCATTCTCAGCAAGAAGATTGCCTGCGGCGCATCGCACGTCATCATTGACGTGAAGCACGGCAGCGGCGGGTTCTTCCCGCACGAGGCGCAAGCGTACGATTTCGCGGAACGCATCGTGCAGATTGGCGGGCGGTTCAAGCCCTCATTCGCAGCGGCGGTTACCGCGATGGAACATCCCCTCGGCAAAGCCGTCGGCAATGCGCTTGAAGTCGCCGAGGTTATACAGATACTTGACGAGCGCGACGCGTCATCAGACGTGTCGCAGCTTTGCATCGGGCTTGGCGGCGCACTGCTTGTGCTGGCAGGGAAAGCGGCGAGCCACGCTTACGGCGAGGATATGATTGCAGAAACGCTGCTTGACGGGAGCGCGCAGGCGAAGTTCAGGGAGATGATTGCAGCGCAGGGCGGAGACTTGGACATGTTTGCGGCGGAACTGGACACGATTGAGGCTAAGGCGATGCAAGTGCAGGTTACATCTCCCATGCCCGGCTATATCACTGGCATAGACGCGCTTACTATCGCCGAGTTTTGCCGTTCAGAAGGCGCAGGCCGGCTAAGTAAAGAAGACAAGATAAACAGATGGACCGGCATTGTGCTGCGCGCCGCCGTAGGCGACGCGGTCGCTGAAGGCGGCCTGCTTGCGGAGGCTTATATAAGGCACGGAAGCGACTGCGGCGCGGCAAGGGACGATGTGCTGAAGGCTTTTAGCATAGGCGATAAGCCTGAGCGGAAGCCGCTTATCAGCGCGGTTATTACGGCAGAAACCGCGAATTGATTTTACAGGAGGCACGTATGGTGAAACGCTCAAGGAAGGCGCGAAGCAGCTCCGTAACCGAATATGTAGTCGTGCTGCTGGCGTATATCGGCATCTACGGGGGAATGTTCTATTACCAGTTACATCACAAACTTGGCGCTGTGAAGCCTCCTCCCGAAACCCAAGACATGCCGGCTTTGCTCATGCAGAGCATAATCATAAACCTGCTGATATTCATTGGAATCGGCGCGGTCTTGATGGTGATTTTCAACCGCCTGAAACTTGTCCCGCTTACCGTACACGAGCGGCATTTCTATGATTCAGCAGCTTGGGTAGCTGTTGTCACATTGTTTTTGGTAGTGATGAACAATGGAATACGCTCTGTGTTTGCAGCCGCAGGCGCAGTGAATGAGCAAAGCCCGATTGTCACGGCGCTTATGGAGTATTTTAACAGCCCGCTGATAATCCTCACCGCCGGCGCGGTAGTGATGTTCCTCGCGGCAGGGCTGCCTGAGGAGTTTATGCGCTGCTACGCGATTAACAACGGCATCCGCCTCCGCAGCGGCGCGCTTTCGTTTATCGCAATCGCAATCACCTCAGTAGTTTTCGGCGCGGGGCACTTCTACCAGGGCGTTGAGGCGATGGTTTCGGTCGGCGCAATCGGGCTAGTCCTGGGCATCGTATATTACATCAGGCAGAGCTTCTGGACACAAGTATTTATCCATACAACATACAATGTAGTCGTCCTATTGCTGCCTGCGCTGACATTTCAGAAGTTACAACCGTGATATAATTTAGCCGTCTCCTGCGGAAGGGTAACAATGCCGCATATTCGGTTTTTTAAGCTTATTCTGGCGCTTGCCGCTGTAGCGGCAGCTTTCTCGCCCGCCACTGCGCTTGCTGCGCGCCACCCGCGCATTGACGATGCCGATATAGGCCAGCCCCACCGCCTTATATTGGAATACGGCCAAGACGCATATGATGAAACGACTTCTTTGGCGTCCGGCCGCGACGTGGCAACCTTTTTCAGCTTAGGCTACAACATCAACAAGCGCCTTCAAGCGCGGGGTATGTGGTACCAAAACGAGCTATCTGGGGTTGACGTGCTGTTCAACCCGCTATTCTCCGGCCTGGACAACGCAAACGGATGGGGAGTTGAATTCCGGATGATGCTGGAGCACACGCTACCCGTCCTTCCTGCGACTCCCGAGGCGAAGTTCACGCCGGGCAACAGCTTTACCGTTGCAATGGGATTCAGTGGGCTGGGGCTGGAAGCGCCGGGAGTGGATAACGAGCTGCACAGGTTCTACGGGCGGTTGATGTACAGCACGGACTTCTCGCAGGAGCTACACGCCCACACGGTTTTCTCCACCGAGCACTACACTTCCGAAACCAAGCGCGGTAACTCCACG
>JBBIJQ010000097.1:0-5775 GCA_037445915.1 Planctomycetales bacterium
GCGGCGCAGACTTCAGGCGCGACGTTGGCTTCGTACTTCTTGAAGTTGTCTTCAAAAAGGCCGCGCAAGTGCTTGGCCTTTTCGTCGTATTCAGCCTGGTCTGCCCATGTGTTGCGCGGGAAAAGAAGCTTCGGGTCGGCGCCGGGGCACTCCGTGGGAACGCTCAGGCCAAACGCAGGGTCCTTCTCATATTTCACGCCGTCCAGCTCACCTTCAACGGCCGCATTGAGCAGCCTGCGCGTTAGGTGGATAGGCATGCGCTCGCCTATTCCGTAGGGGCCGCCGCTCCAGCCGGTGTTCACCAGCCAGAAGTTGCAGCCATGCTTGGCAGCGCGTTCCATCAGCATGTCCGCATACACGCCGGGGTGGCGCGGCAGGAACGGCAAGCCGAAGCAGGCGCTGAAGGTAGCTTTGGGCTCGTTGACGCCGCGCTCGGTGCCAGCCAGCTTCGCGGTGTAGCCGCTGATAAACTGGTAGGCTGCCTGTTCATGGGTAAGGCGCGCCAGCGGGGGAAGCAGCCCAAATGCGTCGGCGGTGAGGAATACTACGTTCTTGGGATGCCCGCCGCGCGCGGAAATCTCCACATTGTCTATGTGCTCAAGCGGATAAGTGCCCCTCGTGTTCTCGGTGATACTGGGGTCAAAGTAGTCAGGGTTGCGCTCGGCGTCAACAACGACATTTTCCAGCACCGAACCGAACTTAAGGGCGTTGTAGATTTGCGGTTCGGTATCCAGTGAGATGCGGATAAGCTTGGCGTAGCATCCGCCCTCAAAGTTGAAGATGCCGTCTTCGCCCCAGCCGTGCTCGTCGTCGCCGATGAGCCGCCTGCCAGGATCAGCAGACAGGGTAGTCTTACCCGTGCCGCTGAGGCCGAAGAACAGCGCTGTATCGCCATTCTTGCCCACATTCGCCGAGCAATGCATCGGCAGCACGCCTTTTGTGGGCATGATGAAGTTCAGGGCGGTAAAAATGCTCTTCTTAATTTCGCCGCAGTAGGCTGAGCCTGCGACGAGAATGAGGTTCTTAGTGAAGTTAAGCAGCACGCCGGCTTGGATTCCAGTGCCATCTTTCTCCGGGTCAAGCAAAAGCTGCGGCGCATGCAAAACGGTTAGTTGTGGCTGGTGGCCCTCTATCTCCTCAAGCGTGCCACGGCGAAACTGTGTGCGCGAGAACATAGCCGACCAGGCCCTCTCGGTTATCACCCTTATCGACATGCGCATCTTGGGGTCGGCGTTGACGAACCCATCGTGGATGTAAAGATCCTTGTCGCGGAAGTAATCAGCAATCTTCTTGTGCAGGCTGTCATGCTGCTCAGGCGTGGCGGACTTGTTGGGCCCCGCCCACCAAACACCTTCTTCGGTCGCTTCGTCGCGCACAGTAAACTTCGCGTCAGGCGAACGGCCGGTCCAAATGCCGGTGCGCACGACGAGCGCGCCGTTGCTGGCGAGGAAACCCTCGCCGCGCGCAAGCGCATGCTCCAGCAGTTCTGGCATGGACAAGTTGCGGTAAACCTCGCCGGTCGTTTCAATGCCGGCGGATTTGAGGATATCCTTAGGCTGCAGCGTCATGAAATGGCCTCCAGTGATGATTAGTTCCCCGCGCACGCGCGTTCCCGCGACTAGCTGCGCAGTGGAACTTCGCTAATGATAGTGCTTGCGCACATTTGCGTCAACTTTGCTGCGCGTTCACTCGCAAACGCCGCCTCGTTTCAAGCCTCTGCTATAATCACAGTCCGCGAATATGGGGAACACAGCCCCAATGCGGGCCACGGGTAATCATGCGAAGGGTATTTCTCGCATTAACTGCATTCGCAATCAGCCTTGCGGCTATACTTGGCCTTGCGCATCCGCTCGCCTTAGCCCAGGCTGAAATCACCTTCCAGCTTGAAAACGACACCTTCGCCCACCCCACCAGCGCAGTAACCTTGCGTGGTGTTTTCGCCGAGCTGGGGCTTGCGCTGCCAGACAAATACATCGCCGAGCTGCACCTCAACCTGAACGCCAGGCCGCCGGAGCTGCTGCGGCTGCCAAGGCTCGCGGTCGCGCGCGTGGAACAGCGCGAGGCAATCTCCCCGCCGATCAAGTACATCACTGTGCCTACGCAGGGCCTTCCCAGGCTTAAAATTGAAAAGCCCGGCGCGCCCGGCGAGAAGCTCATCACGGCGGCGTTCTTCTTTCTCGCCGGCGAGCCTGCCGGCGAGCGACACCGCGCGGAAGTGATACGAGAGCCTAAGCCGCGCGTGGTTGCGGTTTACACAATGGTTGAAGAGAGCTACACGCCATCCGTTGAAGAGATACTGCGTTTGGACATGCTGAGCGCGCGTGAGTTCAAGCCGCCAACGCGCTACAAGCGCAGGGTAGTGATGGAAGCCACTGCGTTTGACCCCACCGTCGGCGGAAGCGACCCCGGCGCGTGCACGGCGACTGGCCTTCGTGCCCAATACGGAATAGTCGCTGTTGACCCCGATGTAATCCCTTTAGGGACAAGAGTCTACGTTGAAGGCTACGGTTATGCAGTCGCGGGCGATGTCGGCGGCGCCATCAAGGGCAATAAGATTGACCTCTGCTTCGCCACGATAAAGGAATGCTACGAGTTCGGCCGCCGCACTGTAGTCGTGTATATCCTGGAGTGAACTCAGCTCGTCCTTTCTGCCGGCTATCAGCTATTCCCACGCACTGAATTTCAAATCCATTAACTACCTTGGCGGTGGCGAAGCAGTTGGCGGCTTGAGCATTGCCTGCGTGTCCTCGTTGAACTTCTCGTAGTCGTAATCGGCGGGGAAGACGATTACTTGCCTGACGACGTCATCGGAGAAGCGGAACGCCACCGCTACCTTCGGCCCCCGGTATATGCGGATGGTGTCGCCTGAGACAAACAAAGTATCTTTCGCCTCGCCATAAACGCTAATGATCTGTTTTTTCGTTGAACCGAGCCCCACTCCGGCATCGGTCTCCACGCCGAGGTTTCGCTGCGCAGCCAGTGTCGCCTCGGCCGCCGAATACTTCGCCAGCTTCGGCGCATCTCCTCCTCTCTTCTCGCCTTCTGCGCGCGCTTCCTTAATGAGGCGCTCAAACTCCGCACGGCTAATCTTCCCAATCTGCAGAGCCGTGTTTATGTCAACGCCGATGGTTAGGCTTCCGACAACCTTCGGTGTTCTTGGGTCAGGAAGCACCCAGAAGTAAATGGTGCCATCGCCGACGGTGCCAGGAATCATCATGTCAGTCGCGTCTTCTAGCGCAAGGTCAACAGTAAAGCGAGACTTGGCTAGCCGCGTGCACAGCCGCTCCTTGTTGAAGGCTTCGCCGATGCGCACCTTAAAGCCCAGCGCTTCGCGGTCAGTGATAGTTGCGCCGGTTATTGGTGCGGCAGGCTTCTTGGTGGCTTCCGTTCCGCCTTCTGTCGCCTTCTTGCAAGAACACGCCGCGCACATCGCAAGCGCCGCGAGAATCAAGGCCGCCGTTTTCCGAGCTGTTACAGCCATAAGTGAAGTATAGGGCATAGCGCAATCTCCTGCGCGCATCACGCCCTTTAAGGGCGCGCCGACAAGGGCGCTTCCCTGGCTTCGTTATCGCGCGGTGGGTTGAGCCACTTCCAGCGCATCGCGGCGTAAATGAACGGCGTGTCAAGCAACGCAACTAGGAGCTTGATGAGCCAGGTGCTAATGTAAATCTGAATGAGCACCGGCCAGGGAAACACGCCGAAGAAGGCGATGGTGCAAAAGACAAGCGTATCCCAAAGCTGGGAGACTGCGGTTGACAAGTTGTTGCGCAACCAAAGATGCCGCCCGCCTGTGGCGCGGCGGATGAGGTGGAAAAGCCAGATGTCATGGTACTGCGAGACGAGGTAAGCGCAGAGGCTTGCCAGCGCAAGGCGGGGCACGAAGCCAAACAACGGGGAAACGAGCTTGTCAGCCCAGTCGCTTTCGCCGGGAGTGTAGAGGGGGACAAACGACATTATGGCACTGAACATGACCAGCGCAATGAAGCCGATGAGCACCCCTCGGTTGGCGTGCTTCCTGCCGTATTTTTCAGAAAGCAGGTCGGTGCACCAGAATGTCACCCCGTAAGCGATGTTCCCCAGTGTCGCGGCAATCCCGAATAGCTCTACCTGCTTTACTACTTGGAGGTTGCACATTATGATGTGCGCGACGATGAGCAACATCAACCCATCGCGCCCCAGCCACCTGTATATCAGAAGGCAAAGGCCGAAATTCGCGATGAGTTCCAGCAGGAATATAAGTTCGTTAGACATCAGTAAGCCGCCGCCCGGCAGGGTGGATTATAAGTGATGCGCGAGCCGCCGGAGAAGATTCAAGCGCTGAAAAACCGCTGGCTGCTTGACCATTCCTTCGGCCTTATGCGCCCCGCGCTCATTGAAGCCTTGCGCGCGCTGCAAGATGGCGACCGCAACTGGCCCAATTACCTATGTGACTTCTCCAACTCCTCCGAGGATGGCAATGCGCACTGCGTGTGTGGCGCAAATTTTTCATCCTTTGCGGAGAAACTTCCACAGTTTTCGTTCAACCCTGCCTAAACCTACTTCACGCCGGTATAGTGGTGTGATAAACTCAGGCGTTTATGGCTGAGAAGTTCATACACATTCGCGGCGCGAAGGTGCACAACCTCAAGAACGTCGAGGTAAAGCTCCCCCGCGAAAAGCTCATCGTTTTCACCGGCGTATCCGGTAGCGGCAAGTCGTCGCTCGCGTTTGACACGCTTTACGCCGAAGGCCAGCGGCGCTACCTGGAATCGCTTTCCAGCTACGCGCGCCAGTTCCTGATGAACTTTGACAAGCCCGTGGTGGAGCACATCTCTGGCCTCTCCCCGACCATCGCCATTGAGCAGCGCACCGCCAGCCACAACCCGCGCTCCACCGTCGGCTTTCACGTAGCTGGTCTATAGCATCAGATGACCCAGCGGTCCATATGCACAAGTCCCTTGAGAAACCAGCCGTGTTCGTCCTTATCAATGATGAGGAACCAATAATCGCCATCCTGCTCGCCGTCTTGTAACCAATACTGCACATAGTGGTAGTTCCCGTAGGCGAAAGAGTGATTTAGCGGCTCTACTGTCAACTCGTCAATACATTTACTGTCATACCGTCGAATCATTTCTGGTATGGACAACATCTCGCCCCAGACCGGATTCTCCTCGTCGTCGGTAGCATCAAGGAATTGTACATCGTGCCAGCCATATAGAAGAACGTACGGGATGGGACTAAAAGCGACATATGGTCTTCCGCTCTCACCTGAGCCCCATACTCGCACCGCGTAGTCGTTGAACATAAGGCTAACGTCTTTATAGGCGATGTATACCGTACTCTCGCCCTCCGGGTCCCAGTCGCCCCAAAGGTCAATGAACAGGCCATGTTCAGGTCTCACATACGCGGGTAAGTCCTCGTCCCGTCCTTCAAGGAATACAACTTCTATGCGGTCAGCTAACTTGTTTATCGCCGCTCTATCTTCCTCCGTGAGTTCATCTGCGTGAACACAAAATGAGATTCCGATGAGGGTAATGGTAGCGATGGCTATTACTGCCAAGCTCATCAAAGAAGTGAATTGGAAGGAATGAGCGAAGCGTTCCCGTCCTATATCACTTCTGTTGGGCGAAATACAGCGTCTTGCGATTGCCTTCTTATTCTTCGGGTTCATAATAGCGATCTCCTGGCTTGCGTTCCGAGCCGCTTGGGCCACCGGGTTAGCGCGCGTTGACCCGCCGCCGAGTTCAATACACGGTTAAGGCTAATGCCTCTCACCGATATCTCTTTTCTGCGGCT
>JBBIJQ010000098.1:0-5758 GCA_037445915.1 Planctomycetales bacterium
GTATGATAACGGTCGAGGTCTCCGCTCGCGGCTTGAAATTCGACGAAATTGCAGCCAAGTTGAGCAAGGATCTGAGGCAGAAGTTGATCGAGCGGTTGGCTGACGTGGCTTGGGCTGCCGCGTTCTATGGGGCTCCTTGGCGCACGGGGAAGCTTGCTGGATCCATCGTCAGGGAAATAGGCGACGGGGAAGCTTGGATCCGAGCCTTAGCACCGCATGCGGTTTACGTGGAGATGGGTACGGCTCCGCATGAGATCCATCCGGTCAACGCAAGCGTTCTCGCCTTCGAGGCAGGGGGTAGGCTGGTTTTCACTCAGCTCGTGAGGCATCCAGGCACGAAGCCCAACCCGTTCATGCAGCGTGCAGCTGAGGATGCTCGTAGTAAGGCCGAGGCGGTTTTCGCCGATTTGTGGCTGGAGCTGATCGATTAGCATGGGCTTCTACGCGAGCTACAAGGCTGTTTTTGACGCGGTCAAAGCGGCAATCCAGACTAAGAGCAGTATTAAAACTGTCGTGTTGGGCGAACAATTCACGATCGGAGCCTTGCCCAAAGCGATAATCAACGCTGAGCCCTCTCCTATCGGTCAGGCAGCCATGGGCGAGCTATTGGAAGCCAAAGTCCGGGGAAGCATTATCCTTGTAATTCTGGATTATGAGCCTAAGGATTGGTTCACTGACGTTATTGCAGTCATGGGCGACGTTGTGGACGCTGTTCTTGCGGATCGGTCGCTGGGCGGCGTATGCTTTGACTGTTACCCGACGGGTTTCGGTCCGGGCGAGATCAGGTTCCAAGACAAGCTGTTATTCGGCGGTGTCGTCCGCTTCGAGGCGGTGGTGCATTATGAACCGTGAGCTGCGGCTCCGCTTCCTGAAGGCGCTCGTGAACGTGCCGCTGCGGGTCCTCGATCGCGTAGTGCCTGACTTCGCTGAAGCAAACTATCCGCAGAGTGAGATTTTACTACGAGTATACTCCCGGCTGCTGAGGGCGTACCAGCTCGAGTGCGCTCAAGGTACTTTCGGGGCTGAGCCTGACGGCAACTTCGAGCGGTTACTACGAGTATCCCTGAAGCTCCTATCAAG
The DNA here is from genome assembly GCA_037445915.1 of Planctomycetales bacterium. Lineage (GTDB taxonomy): Bacteria > 4484-113 > 4484-113 > 4484-113 > 4484-113 > JBBIJQ01. Next base: position 1,081 of record JBBIJQ010000098.1, read on the forward strand.
GATGAGTGAGAGGGATCGGTATTACAGGGCTTGGCTTGGGCTGGCGTTTCTGCTTGCCCACGAAGAAGTCGAGCACCTCAACCTGTCTCCTAAGCAGCTGAAGGACCTCTGTCGGGAACAATGGCTGTTTGACGTGGATTTTCTCAGCGACCGCTATGTGGCGTTGAATAAGCGCGAGTTTGTCGAGATGGCCCTTTGTGACTATCTTGGTAATTTGGCTCGAATGGAGTTGAGCAGTGTCTCGCTCCCGAGAATCGGAAAGAAATGTGATGGAGGGAAAACTGAGAATTGAGTACCCCTAGGCTGGGAAGAAACGCTCGCCTCTTCAGGAACGGCGTAGTAATTGGCTACGGCAAGAACATCAGCGTCAAAGCCTGTGCGGAGTTGATCAAGGAGTACAGTATGGATTCGTTGACGCCGGCGATTGTGGCGCCTGGGAAGCAGGGTTTCACCTGGAGCGCGGAAAAACTGTACGTTAACGGTTCTTGGATGACTTTGCTCTTGGCTGGCACGGAGTTTAATCTTGTGTTTGCGCCCACGGGCTCGAACACTCAAGCGCCTTACGAGACCTGGAGTAACTGCGTGGTCCTGAGTGTGGAGCGGACTGCTGGCGAAACCGGCGGCATACTCGAGAAAGTGGATGGCGAAGCGAAGAGCGTTACGGTGACCGAATCATAAGCGTGAATGGGAAATGTCTGAGAAGGAACAGGACCGTAACGACGCACTAGCAGCAGCATACGAAGCTAAGATAGCGGAGCATGACGAGGCGCAGCGAGCCAAAGGCAAAATCTTCGACCCCCAAGCGCTTATGCAACGTGCGGCTGTAATTCGCGAGGTCAGGCATCCGACGCTGGGGTTGTTGCGCTATGGCGAGTTGACTTTCGAGGACAGCTTTGAAATCAACAAGTGCACCACGGACATTGAGAAAACTGAGACGGTGGCTTACCTGATGATGAGCAAAGCGTATCCGGATCTGCCGCGGGATTTCCTTAAGCGTATGCCGCTCGTTGAGGGCGCGGCGCTGATTGATTTCCTGACGAGGCAGCCGGCTTTTTTATCACCCGCCAAGAATTCGCCGAGTGGCTTGAGAACAACCCGCAAGCGCAAGACCTCGGCCTAATACTGCACTGGTTTCCCCAGTACACCTTCGAAACCGTTGGGAAGCTTAGCGTGATGCAGGCAAGGTTCCTCTCAGCCTACGCCCGATGGAGAATGAAAAGTGAGCAGCCAGATAGACATTAGAATCAAAGCATACGATGAAGCAAGCAAAACTATAGCGGAAGCCAGCAGCCGAATTAAAAATGAAATGGCTGAGGTTGAAGCAGCCAGCGACAGGGTGCAGAAGAACCAAGTGGAGGTAACTAAGAGTAGCAGGGCGCTTGTGACGGGTTTCAGCGGCGTCGCCACATCTGCCTTATCGCTCTACAACGCTTACGATCGCGTGGCGGATATGCAGGTAAGCGTTAACCGTGCTAACTTGCAGGTGAAGACGAGCAGCAACAGCGTCGAAGATGCCCAGCGAAGGCTGAACGCTGCAGTAGCCAAGTACGGCACAGACAGCGAACAAGCGGAAGCAGCAGCTGATGACCTCAGGCTTGCCCAGGAGCGGTATCAGGTTTCCGTGGAGCGAGCTGAGATGCTGCAGGGAAACATGAACGAAGCAATGGTTCAAAGCGCACTGCAAGTTATCCCAACGACTATCACGATGGTTGATTCGCTTGGCAAGGCATGGAAGAACTTTCCAGACATGAGCGGGGTCCTGAAGAAGGTCTCCGACGGAGTTAGCAACGTTGGCATAAGCGCCAAGACCGCTGCGATAGGCGTTGCCGCTTTCGTGGGGGGCTTCCTGGTTGCTGATACGATTCTGGGCGCGATTCCTGAGGACATGAAGGCTATCGCTGGGGCTTTGACTGCTACTATCGCTGCGATCGTTGCTGCGACTGTGGCGTGGATGGCGTTTCATGGGACCATGACCGTTGGGGTTGCTGTTCCGATAATTCTGGCTGCTGTCGGCGTTGGCATCGCCGGCGTCAAGGCTGCGGTGGGCATGGCGGAAGGCGGAATTGTCCGGACTCCAACACTCGCATTAATCGGAGAGGCAGGTCCTGAAGCTGTTATCCCATTGAACCGTGTAGCAGCCGGCGCCGAAACTCAGTACATCACTGTCAACCCGACCATTAACATCGGGGAAGTAAGCAGCGAGCTGGATCTCCCGCGGGTTACTGAAGCCGTTAGCAGGGGCATCGCTGAGGCTTTGCGGAGGCGCCTGTAAATGAGTTACACTATTGGATCTGTGACGCTTCCAACAGGGCCTGCACGTGTGAGCAAGCGGAACCCCGCAAAGGTCGAGGAGTTCGAGATCGATGGCTTGCCAATTCTCATCGTTCCCGGCTACGGCGCTGTTGAGCTTAGCATCGAGGGTGTCCTCGTAGGAGACAAGGCCACAATCGAAAGTACCTATCTGCAGCCTCTGGAGGCTTTGAAGGGAACAGAAGTCACCCTGGCTTTTCCAGGCAGCCGGTACGATGGCGAGTGGGTCCTTGCGGAGTTTAGTTACTCGGAGGTGAACGCGAAGCAGTTTAACTATTCGCTTAAGCTGGTGAGGGGAAGCAGCCACATTATCCTGTAGGTGACTTCGAATGGCAAGGTGGAAGGTTGAATACTACTCGGGCGGGTGGGTGCAGAAAACTGACGCTGTCGTGCGCGAGATCGTGGAGGAGTTGAGCGGGCACGAGGAAGCAGCCTTCCTGCTCCCGAATACAAGCGCTAACAGGAGCTTTGTCGCTGCGGACTACATTGTCCGCATCCGGTTCGACGATGTGGACAGGTTCATTGGGGTCTTGTATGGCGTCGAGTATTCCGTTAAGGCTTTGCGGTGCTTAGTATATAACGGCGTTTACGAGTTGCTGAAGCGCCGCGTCGTCTCGGGTAGCTACGTTAATATGCCTGCTAACGTCGTCGCGAATAACGTGCGGGTTGCGGCTGGCTTGGCTTATCCGTTGGGGTCCTGCCCTACTACGCCGATTTCAGTTAACTTTGATCAGACGCTGTGCTTCGACGCTATTGAGCTCATCGCGCAGTTGGTGAACAGGGATTACTGGACTCAGAACGGAACCGTGCTCTATATCGGGATCCGGGGGGCAGGCAAGAGCTTCGATGGGACAATCGCGAACGCGAGCTCGCGGGGGGTTGACCGCTGCAAGAAGCGGGACAAGGTCCATGTGCGAGGCGTCGACTCGGACGGCAACCAGATCTTAGGCGTCGCTGGCACGGGGGACAATGTTGCAGTGTTCTGGAACAGTAACGTCTCAACCGTAGCAAGCCTGAATGCGCTTGCCGCTCAGAAGCTGGCGGAGATCAACAGTGACGACAGCAGCGTCGTGCTCACGTGCCCGATCACGAGCGGGATTCACCTGTACCCTGGCGACTCGATAAGCGTCTCGAAGCCTGAGTTCAACCTGTCCGGGTCGTACCGGATTAAAAAAGTAACGAAGAGGCGGAAGACCGTTGAGGTCGAGGTGAGTCGCCACAAAAAAACGACCGAGGAAGTCCTGGAGGAGCTGCTGAAGGAGAGCCCCTCAATATTTAGTTTCACGAGTCAAGGTGTAGAGAGTATGGCAAGGATAAAACCAAGTTTGATTAGTGGCGCCAGTATCAAGGCGTCGTTCGACTTGTCAACCAAGTACCTTAAGGAAGCATGCGTTCTCCCAACCGGAGTGACGGTGGCTTCCCCGACGGGGAACATGAACAGCTACGAAGGCGGCTACATGGCGCTCGCATTGATCGTGAAGAACGGTGCGGGCGAACGCGATCTCGCACGGGACATCCTGGACAAGTGGGCGGAAATCCAGAACACGGACGGCAGCTGGTACCAGCAGTACAACCCCTACTTGAACGCTGACGGCTTGCACGACCGAGTGGAATCGATAGGCGGAGAATACTCAGGCGACCTGAAAGTGGATAGCGGCGCGGCGTTGCTCGCCTGGGCTATGGCTGAATACGACAAGGTTACTTCGGGAACAAGGTATCAAACCGTCGTCAGGAAAGCGCTTCAGTTCCTGCGGGAGCTGCAGTACGCCCACACTGTTGCTTATGGCACGGGGTTGATAAGTAATCTTGTTTACGAGGGCACAGTTGACACTGTCGCGCTCGCTGCTGACTGCGCTGAATGCTTACTTGCCATGTCGAAAGCGATGGATGCGTACGGCGGCGCTTTGACGACTTCTGGCGGCTACAGCGTGAAGTCGATGGCGAATGACGTTTACTACTCGATGTGCGTTTTCTCGTGGCAGGGCGATTCCGGAAGATACTACGCGACAAGCTACCCAGTCGGCGTGCAAACAGAGATCCCCTTTACTTACAAGGAGAAGATAAGCTACACCGCAGCTCTCTGTGCCTGGGCTAACTATGTCTTCGCGAATAGCGGGCACAGAACGACAGGCGACTACAGTTCGCAGTGCGAGAAGGCTCTTGATTTTATAAATACGCTTACGGCTGGGCAGTGGGGTGGTCAAATGTACTGTCCGTATGTCGGGAACGCGGATGAGACTCAGGATGAATATGCGGGCTACACTGCACTGATGACGATAGCGATGAACACGGTTAACCCGTCAAAGTACGCGGCTATGATAACGAAATCTGTTGCCTTGCTTCGTTGGATGGCTCTCGGCGACGGGCG
>JBBIJQ010000099.1:0-5592 GCA_037445915.1 Planctomycetales bacterium
ATGGGTGTCGCTATAGTGTCACGCGACATTATAGAGCTTATTAACGGACTACAAAGGCTAGCGCAAAGCAGGGCGCTTGGGATGCGTCTTGGGATGCCCGTCAACGAAGTGCCGGCAGACGACCAAGAGGCATATGGCAAGCTAAAGAAGCTTCAGAATGACTTACCAGGATATGCTGAGGCATGTTATGAGAGCTTCCGCAGCTTAGCCGGAATCGCCGAACATGCGCACCGCCGCTTAGCTGAGAGAGGCGCTGGGGAAACTAACCGTTGGGACTTCACGGAGCCCGCCCGCGAAGAAATTGCCGAATTGAAGGAAGAAGTGATGGCCGCTGTGGCAACGCTCTTCGATCGTTTCATAGATATGAGCGGAGGCATTACGCTGCTTGCGGAGCATACTGCGGGGAATGGTGATGGATTTCTCTACATTGACGATGGCCGTTACCAGATTCAGCTTCGTGAAGCTGTAAATATGTTTGTCTCGCTAAAGGAAGCTTGCGAGAAGCTGTTAGGTGACGAAGAAACGTGGGTTAAGTGGATGGAAGTTACGCGCCCTGGGAGGAGGAATGACTTTTACTGGACGTTGGCAGCGTGCCCGGTTGTAGTCGGAAATCACTTCCTTGACCTTATCAACGCCCGCAAATCAGCGCTAATAGTATCAGGAACGCTTGCCGTCAACGGCAAGTTCAGTTATGTGAAACGCTGCCTTGGGCTTGATGCGCTGGATAAAGGCCAGATGAGGGAAGTCATCCTTGCTTCACCGTTCAACTTTAAGCGAAACGCCTTGGTTATAATACCTTCTGATATGCCGGAGCCAAGCTTCAATGATAAAGCCGCTCACCAGGAATATCTTGAAGCGCTTACTGAGCTAGCGTCTGATGCCGTGAGAATCTTTGGCGGCTCAACGCTCGCGTTGTTTAACTCGTATGCCGATTTGCAGAAGGTAACTGAGCTATGCCAAGGGCTATGTGATGACGGCTACAGGCTATTGGCACAAGAGCGTGGGGCTTCCAAGCAGCAGTTAGTGGACGATTTTAGGAAAAGCGGAAACGCAGTTCTTTTTGGCGTGCGCAGCTTTTGGGAGGGCTTTGATATTAAGGGTGAAGACCTGCAATGCGTTATCATTAGCCGCTTCCCATTTCCGAACCTCCACGATCCATTAACCGCTGGGAAGTGCCGTTACATTGACAGGCACGATGGCAGTTCTTTCACCGACTATATGCTTCCTTATGCAATTATGAAGTTCACGCAGGGCTTCGGCAGGCTTATTAGAAGCATAGACGACTACGGCTGCGTCCTTTTGCTTGACGGGCGGGTGCTTAGTAAAAGATACGGGATGGACTTCCTGCGAAACCTGCCGGGGCCGACGATAGTGAAACTCCCGCGAAGCGATGTTGCCGAAGAGATGCGGAACTTCCTTTTTGAGAGAAGGATGGTTGAATGATGCGCGTCGGCATTATTGGAGCAGGCCCTGTTGGCATGGCGCTTGCAGCGGCGGTGAAGCGCGCAGGCAAAGCAGAGCTTGTTTGGTATGTGCGAAACAGCTTGCTCAGGAGTGAGCTTGAATCCGGTGGACTGCAAGTAACGATACAGCCAAAACTGGAGACGACTGATATAACTCAGTTTCGGCCTGCTGACCCCGACAACATTCCCGAACAAGACCTTATTCCTGCGTTGAGCGCAAGCGACGCTTTGATGTCTCTCAAAGAGACGAGCCCGCTTTATGTTGTTGAGTTTGAAGAAGGGGAGATTGTCGGAGCAGCAGATTCGCTCGTGAAGTCCGCTCCTGACATAGTGCTGTCCTGCACAAAAGCAGATGCGCTTTTGCCGCTGCGCCGTGCGCTTGCTCCACGCTTGGGCGGGCTTCTGTTTTTCATTACAAACGGATTTTGGCTTCATCCGGGGATAGACATTGGGGTAATGTTCGGAGGAGGCTACAACGAGGGCACTCATGTCTCCCTAATCCCCGAAGGCAGGCTGATTTTAGGGCGCACTAAGTCGCCAAATGCAGAGTTCCTTACCTTCAGGACGCCGGATGATAACAAAGGTACGCTTATATTTAGGCACGAAGAGCTGGAGACAATGGAATCGCTCGCGAAAGTAATGGACCCGGGCATAGTCCAGGTTATCACCCAGCCTGACATATACCCGGTAATGGCACGCAAGGCAGCGCTGAACTGCTTGCTCAACCCGCTGGCTGCCATTACAGGACAAGCAAATGGGGTGCTTCTACTTGAAGAAGCCCTTCCGATTGTTGAGAAGCTAAGCGAAGAGATTGTTGAAGTAATGACGCAAGCTATGATAATGCCGCCGTTTCCGAATGATTTCACGGCAAACCACTTACTTAGCGACTTCAGGGTTTTATCTAATAGCGCTGGGCAGAACCGAGGCTCATTACTGCTGGACCGATTACGAGGGCGGCGAGGTGAGATTAGTTACCTTAATGGGCTACTGCTAGTCATTGCCGAGCGTTATGGGCTTGAGATGCCGGTAAACGCGACAATTATAAGCTTGCTCCAGTGCCCGATTGTGTCGGCAGCCTAAGCCCAAGCTCGTTGCATTGCCTTAGCCGCTAGATGTGGCCGATGCTATAATTGCATGACCGCAAACCAGGAGGCAGAGATGCGAATCTCGCTTATTTTCTCCACAGTTATCGTTACAATCGCCCTTATTATCGGCATCACAGCTTCTGCTGACAATAGCGCGCTTGGCGTTTTGTTCCCTGCTATCTCTCCTGACGGCAGGCAAGTTGCTTTTTCCTATCAGGGCGACATCTGGGTAGCTTCCTTAGATGGAGGACTTGCGCGCAGGTTAACTGTCAGCCTGGCGTTTGACCGAAGCCCATGCTGGTCCCCTGACGGGCTGCAACTGCTCTTTAGCAGCCAGCGAGACGGTAACTTTGACCTTTTCGTTGTTCCAACAAAAGGCGGAGATGCTAAGAGGCTGACATACTCCGATAGCGAAGACTATGCGAGCGACTGGTCTCCTGATGGGAAAAAGGTTCTTTTTACTAGCTATCGCTCGTTTCCGGGCTCCTCAGTCTTGGAGCTTGAAGTAGAAACCGGCAAGGAAAAGACCATTCTCCAAGACAGCGGCACAGTAAGATATCCGCGTTACAGCCCTGACGGTAAGCTAATTGCTTTCAACCGTGGCGGCAGCAGCTACACGCGCTTGGGCTATCGCGGCGCAGGGAACTCGCAGCTATGGGTGATGAACGCAAATGGTAGAGATGCGCGAAGGCTGGATAACTGGGAAGGCGGGCAGTACTGGCCGAACTGGTCTAGTGACGGGAAGCACGTTTATTACTTAACCGACAGAGGGGCAGACAGGGCTGCTTATTCAGTAGCTGTAAGCGGAGGCGAGCCAAAGGAAGTTTTAAGGATGAAGGGCAAAGATCTCTATTATTTAAGCGTTGCGCTCGGAGGGGCTGCTGTGGTTTGGGCTGACGGATTGATGTATGCGGCGAGCTTAGCGCCTACAAAAGCCGCAAGCGGATTTCGGCTGCTGAATATACATGCGGGCAGCGATACCAAGCATCAGTACGTTACGCGAGAAGTGTTTTCGCGCGCAGACGAAGTAGAGGCGTCGCCGGATGGGAAATGGCTTGCAATGGTGATCCGTGGCGATGTTTACATACAGCCCCTTTCCCGTACGCCCGAACAGGAAGTTGACGCTCCCAGGGGAGGAGAAGCGGTTAACTTCACGAATACCGCTGGACGCGAGCAAGATGTCCAGTGGACGGCTGAAAGCGATAAGCTTTTGATGCTTTCGGACAAAGACGGAAGCCAAAACATCTATTTGCTAGACCTCAATACTAAAGAATGGGCTCGGCTTACCGACACCCGTGACATAGAAATAGCCCCGCGCATTTCGCCTGACGGGAGAAAGCTCGCGTTCTACAGGGGCACAAGCTCCTTGATTGTGCTTGATATGGAGACGAAGCGCGAAAAAGAACTTGTGCGCGGGACCTTCCGGCGCGGAGTTTGGTCTATGCCTTTGGAGTGGTCGCCGGATTCCCAATGGTTAGCCTTTTGCGATTACACGACCGGCTGGAACCGTGACATCTTTGTTATCAAGGCCGACGGCAGCGGGAAGCCTTACAACATTACTCAGTATCCGACTGCCAACTGGGGCCCGCTGTGGACAAGTGACAGCAAGAGCGTTGTTTTTGGGAGCGTGAGGGAATCCGATGCCTACCAGCTATACCTATTACCGCTGAAGCTGCCTGAGCTAAAGTTTACTGACGAGATGAAGTTCGGCAAGCAGCAGGAAGAAACGCCCAAAGCCAATGACGGTCAAACTAACAAAGAAGATGCTACTTCCGTTGCGAATAGCACTGATCTTCAGAAGGGCAAGGCAGGCGAAAAGGGAGAGAAGAAGACATCTCCTCCGCCTACAGAAATAGATTTTACAGACATTGAATATCGCTCCAGGCCTATAAGCGAGACGCTTGCAGGAGTCAGCAACTATGTGCTTTCGCCTGATGGAAAGACTTGTCTCTACCAGTCTCGCACTACACAAAACGAATTAAAGCTTTGGGCCGTGGACTTGCTAAGCGGCACAAGCAACTCCGTTTCCGTTCCCAGCAGCTTTAAATGGCTAAGCTGGAATTCCGGCGGAGCATTTGGCATTTACGAAGACGGCCGAGTCGTCAGAATTAGCGCTTCAGGCTCACAAGTTCAAAGCATATCTCCTGTGCCGGTTGTAGCGAGAACAGTTCTAGACCGGCCCGCTGAGCTTCTTGCAATGTATGACGAAGCATACCGCAACCTGAAGTTTGGGTTTTACGACCCGAAACTACACGGGCGCGATATGGATGCCGCTTATTGGAAGTACCGAAAGATGATCGCGAACTCGGTTACTCGCGAAGAGTTTGACATTTTCACAACGTTCCTACTTGGCGAGTTGAATGCAAGCCACCTCGGAGTTTACGGCGAATCCAGCTTTCAGGGCATAGGCGCGTCAGGCGGCTATCTGGGCGTTACCTATGATTACAGTTATGAAGGCGGCTGGAAAGTTGCGCGCGTTTTACCATTAGGGCCGGCGGCTAGAAGAGAGAGCCGTCTTTGCGAAGGAGATGTTATCCTTGCCGTTGACGGGGTTGAAGTATGCCAGGACGAAGTGTCTTTCACTACCCTTGATGGCAAAGCCGGGCGGACTGTCAGCCTGAATGTGCAGCGGCTAGACGGCAAGACGGAAGTGGTTCGAATCAGGCCTATTACACGCAGCGAGCAGTTTGCGCTTGAGTATGAATTGTGGGTAAGAGATAACCGCGAGACGGCAGAAAAACAGTCTAACGGCCGCGTCGGTTACGTGCACATTGCCTCTATGGATGATGCTTGCCTGGAGCGTTTTAAGCGCGAGCTGTTTGGATACGCGATGAAGTTTGAGGGGCTTGTGATAGACGTACGCTACAACGGCGGCGGGAACATCCATGACGAACTCTTTGAACTACTTGGCCGCAGGCCATATGGTTATAGCAGCCGGCGCGGGGCTGGAATGCTTATCCAGCCAGGCGAGATGTATCAAGGCGTGAAAGTGTGCTTAACCAATGAGTACAGCTTCTCGGATGCTGAGATATTCCCATATGGCT
>JBBIJQ010000100.1:0-5551 GCA_037445915.1 Planctomycetales bacterium
AAGAGAATTATGAACGGCTGAATCCAAATGCAAGGCTGTTCCACGACCTGCTGGAAGCGATTTCGCGGATTACCAACCTTATTGAGTACAAAGATGCGCACCATAGTGAACGCGTCGCGCTTAACAGCATGCGGCTTGCGCGGGCTGTGGGGATTGACGACAAGAGCGCGCTGGCGCAAGTGTACTTTGCCGGGCTGCTCCATGATGTAGGCGAAGTCGGGATACCAGACGTGATGTTGCATAAGAAAGGAAAGCTTAGCGAAGATGAATTTCAGCTCCTTACCACGCATACTGCAATCGGCCAACAAATCGCCAGCCAAGTTGCCATCCTGGATATCGCGTCCAACCTTATACTCTGGCACCACGAACGATGGGATGGGACGGGATACCCCGAAGGGTTAACTGCTGACGAAACGCCTATTTTGGCGCAGATACTAAGCGTATGTGACGCCTTTGATAACATCCGTCGAGGCGGGCTGTTCAGTAAGCCCGAGGATTGGGAGAAGGAGCTTATTCGCTGTGCAGGCATTCAGTTCAACCCAAGCCTTGTGCAGCCGCTTATTGCGCTAACCCGAAACGGGCATACCGATGACATTGAGCGCTCTGCCGAAGACGAAGAAGTTATTGAGGCAATTGAGCGCCAAGAAGATGTTATCGGCAGGCTTAGCAAAGACTATATTGGTATCATTATGAACTTTATGCTTACTCTCATGGAAGCAAAGCATAAGGAGTCGGCAGTGCACAGCAGGCGTGTAGCTAGGCTATGCGAAACGATGGCCGAGCGATTGAACCTTTCCCCGTTGGAGAAGGAGACCCTTACTCTAGCCGGACACCTGCACGACATCGGTAAGATGGGAATCCCAAACTCTATATTAGAAAAGCATGGCTCGCTTGACGACTGGGAGTACGGGCTTATCCAACAACATCCGGTTCATGGCGCGTCAATTCTTGGGCCTTTGGCGGGCTTTGACGAAGTGCGGCGGACGGTTTTGCACCACCATGAAAGGTGGGACGGCAGCGGTTACCCAGACGGGCTTAGCGGCGAGGATATTCCTTTTCTATCCCGCGTGCTTCACTTGTGCGATCTTGCTGATGCGCTATCCCATGTGCGCGCACTTCCGCGAAGGGAAGCCGGCGGCGTCAGATACGTTATTGAAGATGGCTTTGGAAGCTATTTTGACCCTGAGCTATCGCAGTACTTTGACGGGGACAAGGGCAGCCTTGAAGTGAAGGAGGCGGATTAATGAAGAGCAGCCGTGATTTTGCCACATTTCCGCACTTTTTCCGCGAGACAATACGCCTTTACCGACACACCAACATTGTTTACTTGAACTCGGTAGTAGGCAACACAGAGCAGTTCATCAAGCGCAATTTTCGGGTGCGCCTCATTACAAACACTGTGCTGCCAGGCACTTATGAACACGACCTCGCGCTAATTGAGAACGACCACTTCATGCTATCCAGCGTTGATTTACGCCGCCTTCAGCAAGTTGCAGACGCGCTGAGCGATAATGGCGAAAAAGCCGCGAACCTAACGGTTAATGAGGTAACCCTTCCTGAGAACGTGTGGGCTTTTTGGGAGGAAATCAAGCTGCTACCCGTTGGCGAAAGAACTCCCTACCACCGAGCCACATTGCACTACTTTATGACGCAGGTATGCAAGTACTACTTGAACGGCACGAAGAGCGCTTTGCCATGGCAGCCGCTTAGCGATATCGCGCGCTTTTACATTCGCGAGGTCAAGCGCCCATTTCGCGGAAACAGGGAGGTAAATGAGTCGCATCTGCGGATGGACAGGGAGACATTGCTAGACATTTCTGCGCGCATACTTATCGCAGACATCCCCCCAACTCGGGGCTACCAGGCCTTGCCCCGCTTCATGCAGATGCGCGAAGTGCTGTTGAACGAGAACTTCAGCCTTGGAGATACGTTTCCGCCAGAATACTTCTTCGGCTCAACCTTCTCATCTCAAGAAAGATACTTGGAATGGATAAAGGAGTACCTGGAGCATTGCCAGCACATTGAGTTTTGGTTTCTTATCCTCCGAAGCGAGGCTATGCAGCCAGGTCTCGCAAAGATACTAGAGGACGTTGGAAGGCGAAGCCGTTGCTTTTCCTATGCAATCAGCGGTAACCAGCGCTTCACATACTTGTTAGCGCAGCGGGCTTAGACATCAGACAACCCCCAGGTCTAAGACAGCTTCCTGTTTCGGAATTTCATGTTCAGCGACATAGCTGCCGCCTTCATCGCATTGAGGACTGTAAGGGCACCAGTGGCAAAGGATGCTGGGTTTAGCAGGGAAGGCTTTCATGCTGTCTATGAGGGTAGCCAGAGCTTGAATTTCTTTTTCAAGCTCTGCCTTGGCTTCCGGCGGGAAGGTATAAGTTTCTACTATATCGCCTTCTTCTTGCAGGTGGTAAAGGCGATAGGTCACAATTGGGCGGTTGAATTTCGGAAGACACCCAAAGTAATAGATGCGGGCCTGGCGTTCATCTTGTTCGCGCCGTTTTCCCGTTTTCCAGTCGTGCACGTAAACATTCCCGCCTTGTCCGGTTGCGAGGTCAATGCGCCCTGAAATCTCAAGGCCTGCTAACAAGTATCTTCCCAAATCTTCCTCTATGCCGAGAACTTTCTGGCCGACAAGGCTCATAAGGACTTTTGACGTGAAGGCGTAGAGCGACGAGTTGACTTGGCCTATGTAATGGTCTATTGGCTTGTCAGGGCGTACAATTCGGACATCACCATTGCTAACCATCGCTTGAAGCTCAGCGCCCAACTCTTTTACGATAGGAACATACCAGTTAGCGTTGCCTACTTTGGGAATAACGCCACGGAAATGGCTTTTCACTTGCTGAAACAGCTGGGCTATAGCCTTGTGAACGATACTACCAACTTCCCATTCCACAGGCGTAAAACTACGCTGGGCACAGGTAATGTATTGCAGGTCATAGTACTTAGGGCACTGCTCAAAGGTAGATATCTTTGTTGCGGACAGCTTAGTTAGTTTCAAGGGCATAATTTAGGATAGCATATAGAACCAGCCCCTGCGCAATAGACAATAGCGTGATAGAATTGCGCTGATGAAGGCGCTATGCGAACTAACATTACTTGAGAACAAGCAGCTAGCCCGCGACCTTTGGCTGGCTCGCTTTAGCGCAGGCGAAAGCTCGCATTTGCTTGTTCGGGTAAGGGCTGGGATGTTCACAATGATACGTTGTGATGAAGCCGACGAGCTTCGTTTCCGCAGGCCGTTTTCATTTGCGGATGTTGACGCTGAACGCTGCACATTCGCAGTTTACTACCGCGTCGTTGGCAGCCAAACACAAAGCCTCGCTGATTACAAGGAAGGGGAGAGGCTAAGCGCAGTCCTGCCTTTGGGAAATGGCTTTTCACTTCCTGAAGGAAATGAAGATCCAGTCCTCGTTGGAGGCGGAATAGGGGTTGCGCCACTATTGATGCTTTGCCGCGAGCTTGAGCGCGCTGGACAGCGCACGCCACGCTTTTACTTTGGTTCGCGATGCGAGGAAGACTTGACGCGCAGCTATGTTGAGGATTTTCCAGCTGAATTCCGCTTTGCCACTGACGACGGCAGCTTTGGATATCAGGGCACAATTGTTGATTTGCTGAAGAACGATGGTTTCGGCGATACGGCCAGAATTTACGCCTGCGGGCCGAAGCCAATGCTAAAAGCGCTATGTAGCGCTTTGCCTGAACATGCGCAAGCTGAAGCGAGCTTGGAGGAAGTAATGGGCTGCGGAATTGGCGCATGTTACGGCTGCGCCGTGCGCACTACGGCCGCCGGCGTGGATGAGACGAAACTCGTGTGCAGGGACGGTCCAGTGTTTAACTTAAGGGGTGTTTCCTATTAGTGGCAGATAAGCTGACAATCCGCAGCATAAGCGCCGATGATACAATGCGCATCGCGCGCATACTTGCAGAAGCTCTCCCCCCTGGCGTTGTGGTTATCTTGCTAATAGGCGAGCTAGGGGCGGGCAAGACGACATTTGTGCAAGGGCTAGCGAAAGGGCTAGGGGTTACTGGCCGCGTAACAAGCCCGACGTTCTTGTTAATGAAAGAGCACCTAGGCGTTCGCCCGCTAAGGCATATTGACTTCTACCGCATTGCCGAAGCAGGCGAACTAGAGCCGCTTGGGATACTTGAAGATATTCCTGCTGATACAGTAATCATTGTTGAGTGGGCAGACCGCTTGAAGTTATCATTAGGCGCTCCAGAGATAACGATAGATATCCGCCTACTAGAGAACTTGGATGAAAGGGACTTAGTCATTTCGCAAAAAGGATTTGAGGGATGGGAGGTAGAGAGTGCTTTGCGCGTTGATTGATACTTCCGGTCGCAGCATACTACTTGGCACGGCAGACAGGGAAGGGCGGGTTCTGTCAGCTGTAGAAGTTGAGCATTCCAAAGAACACGCTGCGAAGTTGCCCGAGCTTTTGTCGTCTGCGCTGTGTGAAGCTGGAAGGGAAGCCGGCGAGCTTGAGTATATCTGCGTTGGCTGCGGACCAGGTTCTTTCATCGGCACAAGAAACGGCGTTTCTTTCTCCAACGGATTTGCTTCCGCCTCAGGAATCCGAGTGCTTGGCATTGGCAGTATGGAGTCCGCGGCGGCTGAACATGCGTTAAATGCGGCAAGCGTAATGGTAGTGCGGGAGGCTAGGCGGAATTCTATGTTCGCGGGAGTCTACCGGAAGGGTGATAGCGGGCTGCGCATTCTAGGCGAGCGCGAAGTTGCGATGGACGAAATGGGGGGGCTAATTGTAGGGGCAATAGAGCTTGCCCGTGAAGGAAGCCTCGTTATAGTGACGGACAGCGCGGAAATGCGCAATGCTATAGGTTTGGAGAACGAGCTGCGCGCAACGCTAGTATTTAAGCCTAACGTGGCGGATATTCGCGGGATGGCATTGCTTGCTGCCGCGCGAAGAAGCCAAGCGGGCGATTCGGCTGACGTGAGATACTTACGGTTACCAGTATGACAAAAGCAGGATTACTACTATGATGACCTTCGCGCAGAGATTTGCCGAAGATTCACGCCGGAAAGAGACACTGCTCGTTTTGGGAATGGACCCCGATTTCGGCCGAATCAAGCGAGATTTTGCAGATTCTTTAATTGAGCCAGCGTTGGAGGCGCAGAGATTGCTAGATGGGATACAAGGCGCGGACCTTTCGGGCATGACTTGGCTGCCCGATGAGTTTAACCGCGAGTACAAGCAGCTTCTTGGCTATTGCGCTCAGACGATATATGCCCTGAAGGATGAGGTAATCGGGGTCAAGTTCCAGATCGCATATTTTGAAGAAGTCGGACCGCTGGGATTACACGCGCTATCGGCATTGGCTGCGCTTAGCCGCGAACTCGGCTTGCTTGTAATTATGGACGCCAAGCGAGGGGATATCGGGAGCACCTTCGCTCGTTATCTGAACACATATTTGTCCAGCACCGGCTCGCCACTCCCGCTGGAGGCTGACGCGATGACGGTTAACCCGCTTGTAGGCACTGACACATGGGAGCTGTTTCTTCCTTACCTTGAGCGTGGGA
>JBBIJQ010000101.1:0-5478 GCA_037445915.1 Planctomycetales bacterium
CACAGCCGCATCGCATGCATCGCCTGTGTCGTCGCGGTGGCCGCCCGTGACGGTGACGCCGGTGAGCCGGAAGCGCGGGCTGTCCACGATATAGACGCCATATCCCGCATTCGTGACAAGCACAGTCTCGCCGGGGCTCGTCCCGATGATGTCCAGCGATTTGCCCGAAACTACGAAGCCTGCCATGAACTTCACTTCCGTCGCAGGCTTCTGCGTATTGCCACCGATGGCTTCGGTCATCGCGCGTGGAACCGCTTCGTATCGCCCTGGCATAAGGACAATGGTGGAGCCGCCGGGCGCAGCGTCAATGGCGGATTGCAAGTCGCGGTAAGGACTATCGGCAGTGCCTGCGCCAGTTACGCCGTCGCTGAGGTCATCAACGAAGATATGAGCAGCCGAAGCGACGGCCGGCGAAACTAATAGACAGGCAAGAAACAACAAGCATGCAATCGTTGAGCGCATCTCAACCCCCGATGGAGAATGCCGTGATTATATCAGGCGGAGCCGCCCTAACAGATTGAAATGGCTTCCGCCCTATAAGCTCTTAGCGAGATTTACTCAAGCGTTCTCGCGTAAGCTGCTTGCTTTCCACGACTGCAGGCTGGTCAAAGGCGTTGATGTTGAACATAACGCCCAGCAGGCCGACGACGACTTCGTAGAAGTAGATAAGCTGCCCGATGGCGTAAGGGTCAATCCTATGCATGTTGGCGGTGAAGAAAGGTCGGCCCTGGTTCTTCAGCGAGCCCTGCGTGCCGTAAAGCTCGGCGCGGACGATGTCGTGGATGCACTTGCCCTTCAGGTAAGCGAACTCCTCCAATCCCGGCGGCATCTTCCCAAAACGCATCGCCACCTGCTCCGGCTCGTCCAGCTCAACCAGGTTGATGACTTTGTCATTCGGCCCTTCTAGCAGAAGCTGAAGAATGCTGTGCTGGTCGCTGGGGCCCAGCGCGCAGAAAGGCGTGAAGCCGGTGGCGCGCGTCCTGCCGTTAAGGAGCTTGCGCTTGCCAAGCGACTCCGCAAAGAGCTGCACCCACCACCTGCCGAACTCGTATAGCCGCTCATCGTAAGGCATAAAGACCATCTGGCTGATGCCCTTCGCTGAATACATCTCATGTAAGTAAGCAGCAAGCTTCACAACGGGGTTGGACGCAGCCTTGCGCGTGTATTCCTCGTGCGCATCAACCGCGCCTACCCACATCTCCATCACGTCAACTCCGGCGAAAGCCAACGGAAAAAATCCAACCGCGCTCAAGACACTGAACCTTCCGCCGATGTTATCCGGCACCGGCAGCACCGGCGACTTGGTTTTCTGCGCGAATACGCCAAGCGGGCTGTTTATATCGCCAGTGGTCACAACGCATTTCGTATCCGCGCCTAGCTTTGCGAGAAGAACCGTGAGGTTGGCCACCATTTCCAGCGTGTTACCCGACTTGCTCACGGGGTTCAGCGCGACCTTGCGCCCTACGCATTCCTCTGCGGCGCGCCTTGTCCTGTCCTCGTCAAGGTTGTCCAGCACGATAAGCCTGCTGCCGTCAACGCTAGTGTATTCGGCGGGGCCGACGCACTTTGCGAACATCGCCGCAACCGCGCGCGTGCCCAGCCCGCTGCCGCCCATCCCGATAGTGATAAGCGTGTCGCAGTCGCCGGTGTAATCTATCGCATCGTTCACAGAATCAACGTCGCTGTTGCGCGCATACAGGTCAAGCCAGCCAAGCGGCCAGCCGTGAGGGTTTTCCTGGAGCGTCTTGAGCGCTTTGATGGCATCAATAGTCTTTGCTTTAAGCCGCTCTGGGCTGACGCCTTTAGCGCCGACAGCGCGTTCAGCCATGTTTGCGAAATCAAATAGCAATTCCATCTCGTTCTCCTAGAAGACCTGCGGCCTTTTCCTCCAGAATGGCTCGTACCAACTGACGTCCTCGCCGCGTGCTGCGCAAGTCGCCAGCCGGTCAAAAAGATGCAGGTGTTCGCGCAGCCTGCGCGCAGCATACTCGCCATATATGCCGGCAGTAATCATGAACGGAAAGTCCGACGAAAGCGCGAGAAACAATTCCGTTCGTAACCACTGCCACAAGCTATCATCAAGGCCCCAATGCTCGCGCAGCATCCGCTCGTAACGCTCAGCAGCCGCAAGCTGGTGGGGGTATGCCCATTCTGTAAACTGGTTTACCCATACCTGCGAAAAGCCCTTATCGCCCCAACTGCTCATATTCGGGGTCACTACTTGATGGACTGGGAATTCAGTGAGGTAGCCTGAAGGCGTTTCCGATTCAACATGCTTACTGCCAGCGAGCAGCTCAAGCGCTTCTTCAAGGAATGCGATGCCTTCAAACCACCAGTGGCCGAATAGCTCCGCGTCAAAGGGGTTGAAAAACACCGGAGGCACTCCCATCGCAGGCGCAGCGCGCAGCGCTTCCCGGTCAAGCATCGCTACGAAGTGTCGGGCATGTACGCGGACCTGCGCCATAGCCTTTTCGGGGTTGTAGAGCGCACGCTGGTTAAGCGGGCGCTTACGGTCGGTAATCGCGTAATACTTCAAGCCGGTTGAGACGCGCGCTCCGTCCGGCGGAAGGACGCGCCGGACGTAGTCGCATTCCGCATCCCATCCGACATCGCGGTAAAACTCGCGGTATGCAGTATCGCCGGGGTAGCCAGTGTCTGCGCTCCAAACGGCGCGGCTGGTTGCTGGGTAACGCCCGAATGCAGCGGTTCCGCATTCCGTAAATACAGGCGCGAGGCCTGCGTAAATCGGGCGCGGCGTCGCATGCAGCAGCCCATGAGTCTCTACCTGGAAATAGCGGACGCCGCACTTGGAAAGTATGCAGTCAAGCCCTGGGTAATAACCGCTTTCCGGTAGCCAAATGCCCGCAGGCCGTTTGCCCGTGCGCTTCTCCATTACATCCAGCCCTTTGCAGACAAGCTGTGAAGTCAGAAGCGGGAACGACTGGAAGTTAGGGAGAAATGGGTGCGTTGCGGCTGCCGTTAAAAGCTCAACAAATCCTTGTTCGGATAGCTCCCGGAAACCATTCAAGACATAGCCGCCGCAGCTATCAAACGCCGCTTTGCGCTCTGTGAACAGCCAGCGGTACATCTGGGTAATGCGCGACCTTGCAGGGTCGTGCGCCCATTGCCTGCATTCGTCGTCGGCGAGCCCCTGCAAGTTGTCCATAAACGAGCGGAATCGCAAAAGCAGCTCCCCATGCTCCATCATAGCGATGAGGGTGGGGGAAATTGATACGGCAATCCTGTAAGGGATGTTTCGGTCTCGCAGCCGCCGCAGCATTACCAGCAGCGGCAAGTATGTCTCGTTCATCGCCTCAAAAAACCAGTATTCCTCAAGGAAGCGCTCGTATGCCGGCTCGTAAACCCACGGCAGGTGCGCGTGAAGCATCAGTATCAGGCGGCCTTTGTTCACATCGCGCCCTGTGCTGAAATCAGCTTGCGGTAAAGTGCTTCATACTCGCATGCTGATGCTCTCCACGAGAAATCCAGCGACATAACATATCTCAACAGCCGGTCCCACTCGCCAGCATCGTCATAAACCTGCAAGGCATGTTCAACCGCTGCGATGAGTCCGCTTGCTGTGTAACACTCCATCGCGAATCCGCGCGCTGTTCCATTGCGGGCGTTCTCGGTTGTGTAGGGAACGACCGTATCTCGCAGGCCGCCAACCGGATTCACGATGGGAATGGTCCCGTAGCGCATTGAATAAAGCTGGTTAAGGCCGCAGGGCTCATACCGGCTCGGCATGAGAAACATATCAGCCCCCGCCTCAATCCTGTGCGCGAGGCCGTTATCAAACTTTAGGATGACTTTCAGCTTATCTGGGTGGGCTTCGGACAGCTTCAAGAGCGCATCATGTATCGCCGGTTCGCCCGTCCCTAGGATGACAAGAGCGAGGTCTTTCGCAAAAAGCGCTTCCGCCGCATCCACTACCAAGTCAAGCCCCTTTTGCGTAGCCAGCCGCGTAATCATTCCTATCAGCGGGCGTGTAAGCTCAACCGGCAACCCGGCCTCATCAAGCAGCGCTTCCTTGCACGCTTTCTTGCCTGCGAGCGAGTCTACGCTGTATTGCATAGGTATATGCTCGTCGGTGCTGGGATCCCAGTCGCCCTCGTCAATGCCGTTGATTATGCCAGAAAGCTTAGCCTGTTTGTAGCGCAGCATTCCTTCAAGCCCTGCGCCGAACTCCTCGGTAAGGATCTCCTTTGCGTACGTCGGGCTCACTGTCGTTATCGCATCCGCATATGCGATGCCGCCCTTCAGCAGGTTTATCCTGCCGTAATACTCAAGGCCGTCAATGCTGTAAGCGGTTCTGGGAAGATTAAGGTATTGAAACTCCGACGGCAGGAACAAGCCCTGGTATCCCAGGTTGTGGATGGTTATGGCGTGCGGAAGCTTGCCGAGTGGATATTCGCCATATCTTATCTTTGCAGTGACGGGAACCAGCGCGGCCTGCCAGTCGTGGCTATGCAAGACATTGAACTCCAACCCAAGCAGCAGTATTGCTTCCAGCGATGCCTGTACAAATGCAGAAAACCTGACCAAGTTGTCCGCGAAGTCAACGCCGTTATCCTGGTAAAGCCCGTTGCGGTCGTAAAGCTCGGGACACTTGATTAGCATTACGTCAAACCCGTTCATCTGCACCCGGTGCACGCCGATTGTCACGCGCTGGCTGCCTACCCAAATTGGAAACGCTTCAATAATCGGCTCGGCCTTGAGTCTCAGTTTGTCCAGGTTGCGCGCGACTTCTGCGTAAAACGGGCAGAACACCGTGACCGAATTTCCTTCGGCCGCAAGAGCTTCGGGAAGCGCGCCTGCGACATCAGCGAGCCCGCCCGTCTTGCAAAGCGGCGCAAGCTCCGAAACAAAGAACGCAATTTTCAATTTGTCCACGATATCTCCCCTGTTATATCCCGTCCGGAGTCTTCGGCAGGCTGCGTTTCCCAACTTTCGTTTTGAACTTATCCATTTCGCCGTCAGTCAAGTGGATGACTTCGCCGCTGGCGGGCACAAATGTATTCTTCTCAACGATGACAATTCCGCGTTCCGAAACGGTAAAGCGCGCGCGGTCTTCCTCGGCTTCAATGCCGATGGTCGCGCCTTCTTCAACCATAACGTTTTTGTCCAATATAGCGTTCTTGATAATAGCGCCGCGCCCGATATCGCAGCCGCTAAAGACGATAGAATCTTTGACCAGCGCGTAGCTATGGATGAACGTATTGCCAAAGAGAACTGAATCAAGGATTGATGCGCCCGAGACGATTACCCCGTCGCTGACCAAACTGTCCACCGCCTTGCCGAACCTGCCGGCCTCTTCGGCGAACACGAATTTCGCAGGCGAGTAGTTGGGGTGGGCTGTTCGCAGCGGCCAGCTTCGGTTGTAGAGGTTGAACATCGGGCGCACGCGCTTTAATTCCATGTTGGCGTCGTAATAATCGTCAATCGTCCCGACATCGCGCCAGTAAGTCGCCGAGCCTT
>JBBIJQ010000102.1:0-5386 GCA_037445915.1 Planctomycetales bacterium
ATCTTGGCCCAGCGCTCGCCAAACTTGCCGCCATTGAAGGCAATGATGGTCTCACCGGGGGCAGCCAGGTTGCACACGGCGGCTTCCATTGCGCCAGTGCCGGTGCTGTTCAGCGTTAGAACGCGCTGCTTGGTCTCAAAAACTTTCTGCAGGTTCAGGGCGCATTCTTCGTAAACCGCGTAGAACTGGTCGGTGCGATGGTGCACCATGTCTTTGGCCCCAGCAAGCGCTACTTCGCCTGGAACCATCGTCGGTCCGGGTGTAAACAAGTGGTACTTCTTCAACATAACGTTTCCCCTTAGATTCAGTGTTCTATCTTGTCCCTTTGATGCTGCCAACCGTGCGCCGAGGAACGCCAGCAGGATCAATGGGAACCCTATGATAAGGCAGAACAAGGGATTCTACAAGTGGCTAATGCTAGTTGTATGCCTATTCTAATGCTATTTGCCGAGGCAGAAGCGCCGAAACACTTCATCAACAACCAAGTCTCGGTTTTCGGCTGCTAGAATGCCAGCCAACGAGCGATGGGCATCGTAGAGGTCTATGGTAACTGCATCCTAGGCCTTTTGAGCAAGCGGCTTGAGCCTGTTCTAGAGAGCTCAACGCCCGTTTCACTGCCGAAGCTTGCCGTTCCGTCATCAAGTAACGGATGCCTGACTCGCAAAGCTGCGCGAGACCGCGAAGAAAGTTCCGTACGGTTTCCAGCCCACTTCCTCCGGTTAAGCTTACAGCTGCGCCACCGATCCTTGCGGCTGTAGAAGAGATAGCGGCAATTTCCGCGGGGACAGTTACTGTATCCAGCTTGTTGATAACGGTAAAGTAAGGGATGTTTTGCTCATCTGCCCGGCGGCGCATTTCTGCGAGGCGTGGAATAGGCTCTATGTTCTGTGGCTGGAAATGGAAAACTTCCTCGACAAAAAGCAGGGCGTCAGCTTCCGAAAGCAGTTTATTGCTGCGCTCAACACCCATCATTTCCACGAGGCTGCGCGCAGGCCTAAGGCCAGCCGTATCTACAAGCGCCAAAGTAACTCCTTCTAGCGCCAGCGTTTCCTCCAAGTAATCACGAGTGGTGCCAGGCTTGGCTGAAGTAATAGCGCGGCTAAACCCTAATAGCGCGTTAAAAAGCGTTGACTTCCCAACATTAGGTGGGCCTAGGATAACAACTTTCACTCCAAGGCGAAGTCTGTAGTGCGCCATGTAAAAATCTAAATAGCCTTTTAGCTCCGACCTTAAGCTCTCAATCTCCGGTGAAAGACTCTCCTGCTGTGCATCCTGAAAGTCGCCTGGGTAATCATGAACTGCTTCAATTCGCGCCAGAAGGCATGTCAACCTGGCAAGCCAGGCTTGAACTTGCGCCGAAAAGCAACCTAGCCTGTCTGATAAGGTCAGGCGAAGCGCAGTCTCGTTGGACGCGCAGATACTCTCGTTTATCGCCTCAGCTTGTGCTAAATCAATCTTGCCGTTCAAGTAAGCGCGGTAAGTGAACTCGCCAGGTTCAGCAAGCCGCGCGCCTGCATCGCAAAGGCGCGACATCAGCTTCTCAACCAGCGACATGTTTCCAGGCAGCGAAAACTCCACTGTATCGTCACCGGAGAAGGAATGGGGCGTAGGGAAGCAGATTACGACAGCGTCACACGCCATTTCATCGCCCAGGTTAACAGCGCAAACGAAATGCCGGCCGGGAAGGCGTGAGGTGCCGGGAAGAGGGTCAGCAAGGACGCGGTTGGCGATGTCGTACGCCAACGCACCCGACAGGCGAACAATCGCGAGCGCGGAGCAGCCTGGAGGCGTCGCCAGCGCGCATATCGTATCGTCCGTGTCGTAGGGCTTTGGCACGAGGAGATTCTAGCAAAACCTTCAGGTCTTTAGGGACATGGACAGTAAGCATAAAATACGCGAACCGACTTTGTGAGCTTAATAAGCTTCTTTACTTCATCACTGTGCAACGGCTCGTTGCCAACATGAAAGCATACTACCCAAAAATGTTCGCCGCGGTTAGACTTCCTTATCTGGTTACATTTGCTGATATCTCGCCGAATCGAATCAACAATAGCACCATGCCTTCCTCCCCTAGAGTATTTCAATTCAATTGTAGTTCCAGGGCTAGTACAAGTCCATGAAAGCCCTCTGCGCTTCATGTCTTTGGCATGAATAAGAGCAATATCGGCTCGACGACGAGGTTTGATCTGCCAATTAACTTCGGAATGACATCGCCAATCACCAGGATACTTCGCCAGCTCCTTATCGATTTCAGAGTGGATAGCAAAGTTAACATCAGCTTCGGTAAGGAACTGCCAATGGTCATCAAGCATGAGTTTATGAACCGTGTTTAGAGCATTACGAATAGGTGAAACTGGAATCCGCCGCATAACTGTGTACCTTCCTTTATCAGACAGAGTTTACTTCCTTATCTTCAGCCGGGGGTCAAGGATATCGCGGAGGCCGTCGCCAAAAAGGTTGAAGCCGAGGACGGTTAATGCAAGCGCCAGGCCGGGGAACACGCCCCACCAGGGCATATCCATCAGGTTTCCGCGCGCCTCGGCGAGCATGTTGCCCCAGGAAGGGGTGGGGGGCTGGATGCCGATGCCGAGGAATGACAGGCCTGCTTCGCTAAGGATGTTTTCAGCGACGGCGAGCGTTCCCAGCACGATTATCGGCGCAAGGCAGTTGGGCAAGAGGTGGCGCAGAATGATACGAAGGTGGCTACAGCCGATACTACGCGCAGCCATTACGAATTCCTGTTCCTTCAAGGATAGAATCTGCCCCCGAATTACGCGCGCTATGCCAGTCCAGCCGGTTAAGCCCAATGCGATAAACAGCGCCCATATACCTGGCTGGCGGAAAGTGGCGAGAATGACGATAGCGAGAAGGATGCTGGGAAATGCGAAGAAAGTGTCAGTCAGGCGCATAAACACATTGTCCACCCAGCCGCCATAATAGCCTGCAAGCGAGCCGATGATGATGCCTATAAGTAGAGATATTAGCGTCGCCACTACCCCTACGAGAAGAGAGACTTGCGAGCCGTAAACAATCCGCGATAGTATATCGCGCCCGTGCCAGTCGGTGCCCAACAAAAAGCGGGCTGGCATTATCGGTTTACCCGTTACAGGGTCAATGAGCGGCTCGCCGTTAGCGGCGGTCGGGGCGGGATACAGCCCAAGCTTTGGCGGCAGCTTCGTGAACTGCTTGTATTGCTTTATCGGGTCATGAGGCACGCAGAGCGGCGCAGCCAGCGCGGTCAAGACGAACATAGCGATTAGTATCATTCCCGCGAAGGCTGTTCGGTGACGGCGCAGCTTTGCAAAGAACGAGCGCATTACGTGTATCTGATCCTGGGGTCAATTGCGGCGTAAAGCGCATCAACTATGAAATTCACAACTACGAAAGTTATGGCGAAAAGCGTTACCGCCCCCAAGATGACAGGAAAGTCCCGCTGCCCAATCGCATCCACCATCGCCCTGCCTAATCCCGGCCAAGAGAACACCGTCTCGGTAAGGACTGCGCCTGTGAGCAGCAATGCGAACATGTTGCCGATGACGGTAACGATGGGAATCATTGCGTTCTTCAACGCATGGCGGAAAACAACTGCCTTGAAACCAAGGCCTTTCGCACGGGCAGTTCTAATGTAGTCTTGGCCCATAACTTCCAGCATTGAGCTTCGCGTTATTCGAGCGATGATTGCGGTGGGAACACTTGCAAGCGTAACTGCCGGGAGGATCAGGTGCTTAAGGTTCTGAAAGTAAGTCGCGCCGTACTCTGTCATCCCTGAAACTGGAAAAAGGTGAAGGTAGGAACCGAACGCAAGCTGGAGCATCAAGCCAAGCCAAAATACTGGAATGGAAACTCCAGCGACTGCAAATATCATCACCGCATAATCAAGAATGGACTGCGGGCGGACTGAAGCAAGAATGCCTGCCAGCATCCCGACTAACACTGCGAGAAGCATCGCGCTGATGGACAAGTAAAGCGTGTTCCTGAACTTATCTGCAAGCAGCTTATTGACGGGCTGGCCTTTGATGTAGGAAAAGCCCATGTTGCCCCTCACCATGTTTCCCAGAAAAATGCCGTATTGAACGGGCAGCGGCTTGTCTAAGCCAAGTTCCTGCCTAAGCTGCTGCGCAATGACTGGGTCGTAACGCTGGCCCATCCGCACCTGCACCGGGTCGCCAGGGGCGAGGTGGATTGCTGTAAACGTAATGAGTGTGATGCCAAGCAGCACGGGTATGACGGAAAGCAACCGCTTGAGCAAGTAAAACGTCATCTACTAGCCTTCGCCACGCTCAAAGTAAACTGATTCCAAAGGCGTGTTGTTAAGCTGGGGCGTACGGTCCATCGCAGTTATGGAAAGCCCCTTAACATACGGCTGGACAAGCGTAAAGTTCTTGCGCCAGTAAAGTGTCAACCATGGCGCGCTGGCGAGAGCGATATCCTCGGCCTTGCCGTAAAGCTCGGCGCGGGCTGCCTGGTCTTCAATGATACGCGCACCACGGACATGTTTATCAAACTCCTTGTGGGAAAAACGCGTAATGTTGCCGGGGGCTCCGACTTGAGTAGTCTCAAGAAGCACAAATAGCCAGTTGTCAGGGTCGGGGTAATCCGCTAGCCAAGTGTTTTGGAAAAAGCTGGGTTCGCCAGCGTAAACTCGGTCAAGAAAGGTGGCCCAGTCGCTCTGTTCCAAGTTAACTTTCACCCCTAACTGGCGCAGGTCTTCTTGAACTTGCGCGGCGACTTGGCGCGACAGCTGTTGCTGGTCAATGTTCAAAGTTACTTCAGGGAAATTCCTTGCATCCGGATAGCCGCCTTTGGCGAGGTAAGCCTTAGCCTTCTCCAAGTCATAAGGATATCCGGTGGAAGCGTCCTTAAAGTAGAAAGATCCCGGCGGGCAGTAGTTGTTCTGCACTGTCCCACGGCCTTCAAGGATATTCTTGACGAGGGCCTCTTTATCTATCGCGTGATTAAATGCCAGGCGCACAAACTTGTTATCAAACGGCTTACGTTCAACATTAAAGCCGTAGCAATACATATCCATTGCCGTATCGCCGCTTATAAGCGCCCTTAACTCCGGCTTAGAGTTAATCTCCGCCATTTTGCCAAAGGGGATATCCGAATGTTCCAAGTCTCCAGCCATGAAAGCCTGAAAGCGTGTGTTCTCATCAGGGACTATCTTGAAAACGACCGCATCCAGCTTCACTTCGCCAGCCCAGTAGCTGCGGTTGGCTTTGAGGACGATTTCGCTATCGTGCGACCATGATGCAAAGACAAAGGGGCCTGTGCCCACCGGGCGCTGCGCAAAGCCCAACCAGTCTTTCTCCACAGCTTCCCTGGGCACGACGGCGAAAACGCTCATGCAAAGGACAGCGAGGAAAGGCGCGTACCGCTGCTTCAG
>JBBIJQ010000103.1:0-5179 GCA_037445915.1 Planctomycetales bacterium
AAATACGAAAGCGGCGTGCACCGCGTTCAGCGCGTGCCGGTCACGGAAAGCGGCGGGCGCATCCATACCAGCACGGTTACCGTCGCCGTGCTTCCGGAGGCAGAGGAAGTTGATATCAAGATAGACGAGAAGGACTTGCGCATTGACACTTACCGCGCCAGCGGCGCAGGCGGCCAACATGTTAACAAGACGAGCAGCGCAATACGCATTACGCACATACCCACCGGCACCGTGGTCTCCTGCCAGGACGAGCGCAGCCAGCTCCAGAACAAGGAGCGATCAATGCGCATGTTGCGCTCGCACCTCTTGCAAATAGAAATTGAGAAGCAGTTTGCGCAGATTGACAGCAAGCGGCGGCTGCAAGTAGGGAGCGGCGAGCGCAATGAAAAGATACGCACATACAACTTCCCGCAAAACCGCATCACCGACCACCGCATCAGCGAAAGCATACACAACCTTCCTGAGTTCCTGAACGGCGACTTAGGCGGGCTTATTGAGAAGCTGCGCGCGGCCGAAGCCGCCGCATACTTCGGCTAAGGCGGCGCGATGAAGTCGCTCGGCGAAGCATTTGACACTCTAACGGCTGAGTTTACTGCGCTCCCGCAAATCGCCAACTCCCGCGAGAAGGCCGCGCTGGCGCTGGAGATTGCCGGCGGCTACAGCCGCGAAGAGCTTGTGCTTAAGCGGGACGCACCGCTTGCGGATGAGGTTATCGCCAGGCTTGAAGGCGTGCTGGCAACGGTGAAAACAGGGGCTCCCCTTGCCTACGCGCTTGGCGAATGGTATTTTGCCGCGCGGCGCTTTTTCGTAACAAGCGATGTCCTCATCCCCCGTCCGGATACAGAGACGCTGCTTTCGGTTGCCCTGAAACACGCGATAGGCAAGCCGCGCGGGCTGCGGGTTTTGGAAATCGGCGTGGGCAGCGGGGCGGTTATCATCAGCTTGTTCTGCGAGCTTGCCGGGATGCAGCCAGTGTGCGTGGGCACGGATGTTTCACAAGCAGCCCTGGCGGTTACAGAGCGCAACGCGCTGGCGCACGGGTGCTTGGTTGGGCTCCGCGAGGGGAGCATCTTTGGACCAATCGCGGGCAGCGAGCGCTATGATATTATTATCAGCAACCCGCCTTACGTTCCCGCGTGCGAAGAAGTGGAGGACGGCGTGCGGGACTACGAGCCGGAGCTTGCCTACCGCGTGCCGAGTGGGTTGGAAGGAACGCACTTTCATTCGCTGATAGCCAATGGCGCCAGGGAGCATCTCAACTCCGGCGGGGTGCTCGCGATGGAAGTGGGCGCGGGACAGGCTAAGGATGTTGCGCGGATGATGAGCGCGCTGGAGTATATGGAAGTAAAAACTACAAACGACCTGGGCGGCATTTGCCGGGTTGTGGAGGGTGTATGGCGCGGATAGTTAGCCTTTTTGACGAACCTCGCGAGGCAGTGCGGCTTGCCGCTGAAGCCTTGAACGCGGGAGAGATTATCGTCTTCCCAACCGACACTGTTTACGGGCTGATGATACGGTCGGTTCAGCCTGAATACTTAGCTAGGCTAAACGCCACCAAAGGGCGCGCGGAAGACAAGCCGGTGGCAGCCTTGGCGGCTGATGAAGAAGGCCTCGTAGCCCTAATGCGCAGCGTGATTGAGCCAATGTGCGGCGAGCGCGCCAGCGAACTCGTCCCAGGCGCGCTTACCGCCTTAATGCCATCAGAGCTTTGGGGGAGTGCGCTGCCGGAGGAACTTCACAAGCTGCCATATCCTGCTATTGGCGTGCGCCTGCCGCGCCACGCGGCGTTACAGGAGCTTCTACGGGCTTGCGGCGGCTGGGTTATGGCGACGAGCGCCAACCTTGAGGGAATACCCACGCCTCCCACGATGGAGGGCGCGCTGGAACAGCTTGGGAGCGCAGATGTGGCGCTGGCGGTGGACGGCGGGGAACACGGAGACGAGGCTTCGGCCGTCGTGAAAATCACCGCGCAGGGCATAGAGGTTATCCGCAGCCACCCCTTGCTCGCGAAGTAGCGCGGTGAAAAGATGTTAAAAGGAGAGGGCCCCCTTTCGGGGGCCCTCTTTTGCAGTCAGGTAGTGGTGGGAGTGTGAGCTACGGGGTAATGAAGAGGGTGTCGGGGTACATTGCGCTTCCTGCAGCAGGATTGACCAAAGTAACATTGTACTCGCCGAACGGAATGGGCTCATCAAGGTTCATCACCCAGATGTCCTGAGTCTCAGAGACATCAAGCGTCATGTAGCAAAGGCCGCCCTGGAATTCGCCGCTCATGATAGCCGGCTTAAGCTTGATGTCGTTCAGGTTGGCGGTGCTTGTTACATCCGTGAGGATTACGCGAGTTCCCTGCTCCACTTGGGGAAGCAAGGGATGGTCGTCGTGGCGCAGCCACAGGTTGTAGAAGGTGAATACGACCACATCATTGCTACCCCGGGACGCTGTTTTGTCGGTGAAATCAGGCGTCGGGTTGGAGCCATCAAAACCCCACGGGCGCACGCCAAAGTCAGCTGTGGCACCTACCAATGGGGAATTGCGGATAATCGGCATAAACCCATTGTAGCGGGTCACAGAGCCGAGGAAAGTTCCTTCCTTGCTAAACAAGGAGAAGGAGTAGTTCCCGGAAGTGTCCGGCATCAAGCCGGCTATGCCGCCCAGCATGTGCGGCTGGCGAAGAACAATGGGAAGTTGGCCGTCGGCTTCGCCGATAGAAGGCGGGGCAACATCGCCGAAGTTGTAATAAACCATCGGGCTATCGGGCAATGGCGGGTCAGGCGGCGGAGGCCTTTCGCCAAAGACAATCATGAACTCCTCGCCCGAGTTCTTAACAATGTCATTCGCGGCAGCGGGGTCGTCCCATTCCCACTGAGGGAACTGGGCTAACGGGTCGTCCATGTCGCCCATTGGATTCCTGCGGATGATCGGATCCTGGGGGAAGAAGTATAGATACGGCGCGCGACCGTCATCCCAGTAATACTCTTCCTCAGGCCAAGTGACCATGTCCAACAGGTCTGGGCCGATTAGGGTAAAGACCCCGCCGGGCTTGTAACGCGAGCTCTTGAGTTCAAAGCCCGCGACATCCTCGGAAACGCGCCAGACATATTCAATGCCCGGGGTGAGCTGGCTAGCCGGGACCATCACGCGAACAAACATACTGGATCCCGTTGCTGGTAGCCACTCGTAAGTGTATTCACCAGGAGTAGTCGGCGAGGCGGGGGTTTCCGGCGTTGCAGCGGCCGCAAAGGTGTAGGCGACAGCGCCTGTAGCCTTGTTGAGCAGCGCTACAGTATCCGGCACCTCAGTCAGGGTTTCATCAGCACCGAAGTGGATACGAAGAGTGTGAACCGTGGTGTTGATGTTTTGTGGCTGTTCGGGAGGCGAGAAAGCGACTACTTCCGGAGCGTTCGGGTCAACGGTCTGGTCAAAGACGATAGAAACTTGGAATCCCGCAGATCCCTGCGTCATATCGTTGTCCGCCATAGTCGCGAGAATAACGCCACCGTCCACATTCGGCGGATCAAGGTCGTCGTTCGGGCCGATGCGACCTTCATAGCCGGTCGGCGGCTGGGTTGCGGAAGGAGTCCATCCCTCAACCGTGTCAATGCTGAGGACGAGGTAACTCATATAGGCCTTAGCGTCCGCGATGAATGCGTCCAGCTCTGCCTGTGTAAGATCGGCAGGCAGGGGGTCGTCAGGCGTATAGGGGTTGCCCTTCCAGCGGTAGAAAACGTCTTCCAGGTCAACATGGATCACCGTGTTGGACGCGAC
The DNA here is from genome assembly GCA_037445915.1 of Planctomycetales bacterium. Lineage (GTDB taxonomy): Bacteria > 4484-113 > 4484-113 > 4484-113 > 4484-113 > JBBIJQ01. Next base: position 3,763 of record JBBIJQ010000103.1, read on the forward strand.
GTCGGCGAAGGTGTCACCGCCGCCGGCGGGCGCAACGTATCTGGTTGTTCCGATGTTAACCAAGTCAGCAGCATCGGTGTTAACCGTGTTGGAAACGTTCACGCGGATGCCCGTGATGTAGAAGTCGCGCGGCGGTATTGTGGTGAGCGGGACTTCAATCGGGGGGCAAGGGACGCCGAGAACGCCGTCGCTATCAAGCGGGGTTACGCGAACCCATACGCTTGCAACGGCGGGAAGGACGCCAGCGTTGAACTGGTAGTTCCACACCTTAAAGTTATTGGCGTTCCGGTCTGGCAGGGCATCGTCCCAAAGGACGTTGCCGGCCAGGGCGTATGTGCCAGTCTCGGTCTCAGACCACTCCACGTTGTAGCTGCCAGTGGTCCAGCCGAAACCCATGGCGATTGTCGTGATGTCAGAAACGCCGACCTTACCGGAGTCGTCGTAGTCAGCATACATCGAGGCGGGTTCGGTAGCAATTTCGTCGTTAAACTCCATCGCCAGCTGCGACAGGTCGGCGACAGATATCACTCCGTCACCGCTGCCGTCGCCACGGAAGAAGTTTGCAGACCACGCGATGGTCGGCGGGTCTGTTGCAGGGGTGAGTTCAACAAGGTCGTTGACAGGGTTAGCAGAAGGAGTGCAGACAATCTTCCCGCGGGCGATAAGGGCGCCGCGCAGCGAGTCCTTCAACTCCTGAAAGATAACCGGGTCAACGCCTGGAGGCGCTTGCAGAGCGTCTAGCTCGGCGAGAGCCGCGTTTAGGTCGACGGTGCGACCCTCAGGCATACTCTTGAGATTGGACACGGAGGAAGCGTTTCTGCCTCCGCCGCAGCCCAGAAGAAGTACTGTCAAGAGCAGCACTGCGAGAGCCCCGATCGAAAAGGATGACACTTTTCTCATAATGACACTCTCCTTAAATGTGGCGTAGTCACAGTGCCAAGCGAACAAGGAGAATATCCCCTCCTGTTGGCTTTTCACGCGGGGCCCCGCTAGTTGCTGGCGGGGCCCCGCTAGTTTTCAAAGAAGCGGCCTACTAGTTAACTGTTACGGCCGCATTCACCATGGTGGTGAAGTTCTGCGTCGCACCAGCCGGGTTGAAGTAGTTCGTGCCGGCGGGAACGAAGTCAAGCGTGGCAGGGCCAGCCGCGTTCGCAGTGAACATCACGTTGAACAAAGCGCCGGAATGGCCAGCAGGCGCACCGGTTGGCGGGCTGCCAAGCAGGGAGACGTTGACCTGGACATGACCCGGGGTCATGAAGAACAGGCTCGTCGGAGGAGGCAGCAGGGCGTCGGTTACAATGGCCCAGAAACCATCCTTAGCATCAAACGCGCCGCCGGCTGAACCGAGGTTCCAGCTTGTTTCGTCGGGGGCGATGTTGGAGCTGTAGGCAATGTCAACAGTGTTCAGGTAGCCAAG
>JBBIJQ010000104.1:0-5130 GCA_037445915.1 Planctomycetales bacterium
CAAACGCGCCGCCAGCTGAACCGAGGTTCCAGCTTGTGGTGTCGGGGGCGATGTTGGAGCTGTAGGCAATGTCAACAGTGTTCAGGTAGCCAAGCGCAGACGCCAAAGAACCTGCGTACACAGTCACCATGAAGGTGTCGCCAACATTAACTGATGGGGGGGCGACGACCACGATGGAGTCCGTCGGCAAGGCAATGCCGGGAATGGTGCCGGAAACGCTATCCGTTACATCAGCATTCACGCCATCGTTCAGGGTGAGGCCGATTGTGATTGCAGCATCTTCCACACCATTGTTGGTGACGGTGATGTTGAACGGGCCGTAGTTCGCGGAAGTGGCGTTGATCGACATAGGAGCAATCGTCACTCCGGAACCGCTGGTAAGCGCCAGCGTAATGGTCACGGGGTCGTCATCAGCGTCGTCAATGCTAAACGAGAAGTTGCCGTTAATGCTCGCAGGCAGCCCCACGAACACCGGCGACTGGTTCAGCGTACGGCCGACAACGTAAGTGAAGTCATACGTGTCAGAACGGTTGTCGGCGTCGCGCACCGTAATTGAACCGGAATACGAGGCGTCGGCAGTGGTGCTAGGGTTAACCAGCACGACTGTTGGGGTGGCTGTCGTGGCGGCATTAGGGCTTGCGCCACCGCCAAAACTCCATTCCCAAGCAACAACTGCAGGCCCAGTGGTCTGGACTGCAAACGTAAAGTTTGTGCCGGCATTGTTTGCCGCTGTGGGCGCCGTAACACCCGAAATCCTGGGTCCGAGCTGGACAACGTCCCATCCGCGAAGCTTGCTTCCGCAAGCAGATACTAAAACGCTCAGGACCGCGAGTACGATAATTGAACCAAACAATCGTCTCACTAGCTTCCTCCTTCGATAATGGATTTGGAAGATTACATGGTTGGTTCAGGCATTATAGTTCATAAAGGCCTTGAATACAACAGATACCTGGGGTCACATCCCCCAGCGAAAACTAAAATTACAAATCCCTCCCGGGCAACCCCTCCTTCCTAGTGGAGTTTTACCAAAGACGATTATAGCACTGTCCAGATAGAGAATCAATCCTGTAGCCGCGGAATTATTCCAGCAGCCTCCCTCAGCAGGAAAATACTTTCCCGCAAACGCCATGGATATAGCCATGAACGGTATTCGTAAACGCTTCCGGCGGCGTAAAGATGTTCCGCGCGGTGGGCCGGGGAAGTGCGGTACTCGTAATTGAAAAATGGGGCGATACCAGCGCTGATGCCGCTTGAGCGCTCACTGTAGCCAAACAGCGGGATGCTCACGCGCACGCCTGCCTCGCCTTCGGTATAGGTTGTGTTGAAGTAGAAAAACTCTACCGCATACGAGCCCAGCCGACGGCTGGCCGACAGCTTAAAGCCTTCGTCGCCCCATATAAACCTGCCGGTCGTGCCGGTCAGCGTCAGGTCCAGCGCTGGCATCCTCGCTGAGCCGGAGAAAAGAAACTGGTCGTCAACCGTGTCCGAAAACTCGTTGTCAACTAAGCCCGCGGTGACGCCCATGTCGTATTTGCTCTCATCCCAAAACTTCCGGACTTCAGCCTGCGCGCCCCAGCGGTGGAAGCCGAAGTAGCCTGCGTCAGCGCGCGTGTACCATCCTCCTTTCCAGGGCGCGGAATGGCTCAGCATTCCACGAACAATAAACGGGGAATTGCGGTTGTCAAGGTTGTTGCTCAGTGGAATCTCTTCGCGGCCGGAAAGCGTGAAACCGCCGCCGAGCGCGGTTGAATGTTCAATGGCGATGCCGCTTCGCTGGCGCACCGGCTGGTAAGGGCGGCCGAGGTCAAGTGTGCAGGCAGGGACGAAGAATATGTCGGTTGCGCCGGTGGACGAGCCCCGCCGCTTGGCTTGAATGCTGGAGCTTGCGCAGTCCTGGAAAATTGCTTTGGCTGCAAAATCGTTTTCGTCAATCTCACCGTTTACATAGGAAACAAGCTCGTCCGGCGCGAAGGAAGTAGAGACGATGGGGCGCTGGCCGCGCAGCGAGCGCACGCTGACAAGAGCGGTCTGGGCGGGGGCGCGCGATGCGGCCCAGTTGCAGACGAAAGCCCACGCCTGTTCTTCATTGCGGAAGCTGCGGTTTTCGTATTCCACTTCCAGCACGCCATTGCTAAAGCCGACGCGAGTGTTTTCCAAGCCAAGCCGCGCCAGTTCCAGCGCGAGGATGCCGGAAGCAGCCAAATCATCACATTCCGCAACCGGCCGGCGCGATAGCGAATGGCCCGCGCGCACTGGCTTGGGGTTGCGGCTTGTAGGCAGCGCCTTGGTGAAGCTGAATCCATAGGAATAATCGCCTGCGACTAAACCAAGCTTGAAATGCCAGTCTTTATGCGGGCTTATGCGGATACCGAAGTTGCTGTCGTAAGTATCGTATTCGTAAACAAGCTCAACAGCCGGGCACGGCATATAGCTCACGCCGCCGAATACGCCGTCCAGCCTTTTCTCGCCAACGCCTAGCGTGAGCTGTAAGTCGCCCGCAGTCTTGGTGATTACGCCATAGCTGCCGCGCTCCAGCACCGCCCTGCCTGCAACATCATACATTCCGACGGCAAGCGACAACGGCGCGCTATCTTCAGAAAGGAGCTGGAACTTCGCGTTTACCGAGCGGTCTTTGCGGGTGCCGAAGCCAGGGATGCCGGGGTCAAGGATCTCAGGGAAGTCTATGTAGCGCGCTGTGACTTCCAGGCGAGGCAGAAAGCCCACGCCGGCGAAGTAGTTGCGCTGCACCCTGCCGGGGAAGCGGATGTTATTCTCATTTCGGCCGAAGCCGAGCGCAACTTCGCCGTCTTTGAGGACTTCGGCAGTGGGAATGTTGAGCAGACCCGTGACTCCTTCAAGCCCCGGTTCCGCCTGCGCAGGCGCGGCAGACACCAACGCTAGAAACAGCGCTGTAATGTAGGCGACAGCCATCATTCGGGGGATGTTGGCCGGCCTCCCCGCGCTACCAAGCCTGAACCACATAAGACGGGCCATAATAATCCATAACGCGCAGGGGGTGCAAGTGGCCGCAGCCAAGGCGCAACCAGCGCAGCCCGCAACGTGGCGCATTGCCGGCATGGTAAAATGCTAGTTTAAGCTGCTATGGGCCTATTTGAAACACTCTTTGATACAAACAAGCGCGAGGTCAAGCGCGTCTCGCGTGAAGCCGCGCAGGTTAACGAGTTTGAACCCAAGATTAAGCCCCTCTCCGAAGACCAGATGCGGGAACGGGTATTGGCTATCCGCGCTGAGATAGAAGCCGTTTCGCCGGAAAGCCAGAAGGAACTCCTGCGCCGCCACCTTCCCGAAGTCTTCGCAATAACCAGGGAAACGGCGTTCAGGACGCTTGGCGAGCGGCATTTTGACGTGCAGGTTATTGCCGGCATCGTACTCCATGAAGGGCGCGTCGCCGAGCAGAAAACAGGCGAAGGCAAGACGCTCTCGGCTACGCTGCCGGTTGTGCTTAATGCCCTGACCGGGCGCGGCGTCCACCTGGTCACGGTCAATGATTACCTCGCAAAGCGAGACGCGGAGTGGATGGGGCCGATCTACCGCAAGCTTGGCTTGAGCGTCGGCTCGCTCCAGCACGGTACGCCTGTTGACTTGCGCAAGCAGCTATACCGCGACGACATCGTTTACGGGACGAACAGCGAGTTTGGCTTTGACTACCTGCGCGACAACATGGTGCTTTACGGCGATGATATGGTTCAGCGCCCGCTCTACTATGCGATTGTGGACGAAGTGGACAGCATCCTCGTTGACGAGGCGCGCACCCCGCTCATCATCAGCGGTTCCAGCAATGAAGACACGTCAATGTATTACCGGGCGGACGAGATCGTACGCAGCCTGGACGGGCAAGACATCACTGGGGTGAAGGATAAGACCGACATTTTTGAGATGCGCAAAGGCGTTGACGACACGCATAAGACCTGGGACTACGAATACGACCGCAAAGCCCATACAGTCGCCCTCACCACGGCGGGCATCAAGAGGGTTGAGGGCAGGCTGCAAGACGTGCTGCGCGGGCGGTCGCTCTACGATTTTCAATGCACGGAGACCTACCACTTCATCCAACAGTCGCTGCGCGCGCGGTCGCTCTTTGAGAAGGAGGTTGAGTACATAGTTAAGGAAGGCCAGGTCATCATTGTTGACGAGTTCACCGGCCGCCTTATGTATGGGCGCAGATACTCGGACGGGCTGCACCAAGCCATTGAAGCGAAAGAAAACCTGCACGTGAAAAGCGAGAGCCAGACGCTTGCGTCCATCACGCTCCAAAACTACTTTAGAATGTACGCGAAGCTGGCGGGCATGACCGGCACTGCCAAGACGGAAGAAGAAGAGTTCAAGAAGATTTACGCCTTTGACGTAGTCGCTATCCCGACTAACCGCGCGATGGTGCGCAAGGACCAGCCTGACGCGGTTTATAAGACGGAGAAGGCAAAGTTCCGCGCCATCGTCACTGAGATAATTGAAGCGCATGGCAAGGGGCAGCCGATCCTCGTCGGGACAATCTCCATTGAGAAGAGCGAACGGCTATCGCGACTGCTCGCTGCGAAAGGCATCGCGCACCAGGTCCTCAACGCCAAGCACCACGAGAAGGAAGCTGCAATCATCGCCCAGGCGGGACGATTTCGCGGAGTCACCATTGCAACGAACATGGCAGGCCGAGGCACGGATATAGTGCTGGGCGGGAATCCCGCCTATCTTGCGAAAGAAGAGATGCGTAAGCGCGGGCTAGACTGGGAGCAGGATGCCGGAGAATACGAGAAGTTCTTCGCCGATGCCAAGGTGAAGTGGGACGACGAGCACCAGAGCGTAGTTGATGCCGGCGGGCTTTACATCATCGGCAGCGAGCGGCACGAGTCGCGACGCATAGATAACCAGCTCCGCGGCCGTTCCGGCCGCCAGGGCGACCCCGGCGAAACGCGCTTCTTCCTCTCGCTGGAAGACGACTTGATGAAGATGTATGGCGGTGACCGCATTTCCAGGATTATGGAGTTAGTCGGGCTTTCAGAAGACGAGCGCATTGAACACCCGCTGCTTTCCAAAGCCATTGAGAGCGCCCAGCGCAAGGTTGAAGGGCGCAACTTTGAGATACGCAAGAGCGTGCTGCAATACGACGATGTTCAT
>JBBIJQ010000105.1:0-1560 GCA_037445915.1 Planctomycetales bacterium
GGTCAAGTAGCGCTTCTTCTAGATTGTGCGCCTCGTCCAATACCCAAACAGGAGCCTTGTCAACGAAAGAAGCCATCTGGTCATCATCGCCTGCTGCCGGATTGGCCATTGCAAAGAGAAGGGCATGGTTGACGATGATTAGCGGCGACTTCTCGGCGGCATTCCGATGGGTATAGAAGTAGCACTGGTTGTGCAGGGGACAACGGTCGCGCAGGCATCCGCGAAATGCCGCGCTGAGCAGTCGCTTGATTTTTTGCGCGGCCTCCGCGCTTAGCCATGGAGGGAACATCAGGTGTTCAAAGTCACCTGAAGCTTCAGATGTGATGTGCAATGCAAGGCGCATCAACGCAAGCGAGATTGCGCGCTCCTCGCTTATCTCCCGCAGCTCGTTTAGCATCTCCCTCAATTCCGCGCGCGTACCTAGCGCGTGCAGCCTTAACTTTTCCAGACACAAGTAATTTTCCCGCCCTTTCAGCACTACCGGCGGCGGAACGCGGTAGTTGAGCAATTCGCAAAGCTTGGGGTAGTCGCTAAGGAGAAGCTGGTCTTGCAGTATCTTCGTGTTTGTAGAAACAAGCACAGTCTCACCACTTGCCAGCGCGTGCCTAGTTGCAGGAATTAAATAGCCTAGCGATTTCCCGACTCCCGTTCCCGCTTCAATAAGCAAGTGCCCATCGCTCTCCAGAGCCTCTGCGACCGCGTTTGCGAACTGCTCTTGTTCAGGGCGATACTCAAAACCTCTTTTGTCACACTCACCTTCTCTAAGCTTGCGGAACACTTCTTCTTGCCTGCAAAGGCTTCGCAATGCGTCCTGGGCTGTGTCTGCGCGTGTTTTTGTCTGTGTTGGAAGGTCCGCCCTCATATCAGCAGGATGGTAAGTTGCCTCGCCAAAGACAGTTTCACCTGCGCCTATCGTAACGAGCGCTGAGGGAAATCCTGTTTCAGACGCGATCCGCTCAACTGCATTTCGCAACCTGTCAGAAGCGCGCTCCATAGCATTAAATAGGCTCGCGATGGCCCTGACTGTTTCAGACAGCTTCACTGGGACATCGCCCGCGCCAAGCATAAGCCGCCAATCGGACGCATACTCGCACTTAGAGTGATGGGGCAAGTCCGCCAATGCAGAGTAATTCGGCTTGCCTGTGGCTAAAAAAGCTACCTCTTCTGTTGATGCGCACTGCGACTCTGGCAGTCCTGTTTCCTTGAAAGTTATGCCTGAAAGGACGAAAGCCTCAGCGTCAATTTTGCGTAGATTGCTCTTCGCAATCCGGGCAACTACTCCACAAGTAAGTGTGCGCGAATTAGGGTCGGCTGTAAGCACTAAGTGAGTAAAGCCGCCCTCATCGGGAGCAATGACGGAGAGGTTTAGCACCTTTTAGATTGTAGCACCAGAGCTGGACAACTTGCGCCGGCATGCTATGAAGGCCGTGAGCACGGGTTCTGGCGAGAAGGAATTCGTGTAAAACAGATGTGCCGCATTTCTGCGGCACATCTACCCAAGGCCTCCTGGCGGAGGCCCTACAGCGAACAAAAGTGCCGGCCCTGCATCAACGGGCAGGT
>JBBIJQ010000105.1:1570-4990 GCA_037445915.1 Planctomycetales bacterium
ATAGATGATTCCGAAGAGCCTCCTACACCTTCCCCCTGGGAAGGTCCGAAAGCTGGTCCCCAGGGCTGAGAATTACGAACCGCAGCAGCTTGTGGCTGATGCGAACTCGCTATGCCCTACCCTCTTTGAGCAAGCGTCGTCTCACTCTTGATGGAGGAAGCCGGTGGCGCTCACTCTCCGGAGTTTCCGCGTCTGCACTAAACGCCAAAGCGCTAAGATACAAGGCGCGGATGCTCCTGGGAACAACTGGACCTTCTTTCAAGAAACAAACCCTCAACAGGGCCGGGGTATACCATGCACAGAATGCCTTAGCTTAAGTGTAAATGCAATACCTTTCCAAGTTAAATCGGCTATGCAAGTTATCAACAAGTCATCCGCAAAGGCGTATCATTGAAGCTTGTGAATTGCGCGTTTGTCAGCAGACTGCGCGGCTTCCGTAATAACCTCTGAAAGGGTTGGATGGCCGCGTATGACCATCTGGTAGTCGGTTAGCTTCATTTTGGCTGCGAGCGCAACGGCTGCGTCATGAATTAGCTCCCCAGCTGCGGGGCCAAGGATGTGCGCCCCAAGTAGCTCGTCAGTTTTAGCGTCAGCTACAACCTTAGCCGTTCCGGCAATCGCGTTCATCGCCATCGCCCTCCCGTTAGCGCGGAATAGGAACTTTCCTTCTTTCGGCAGCCTTCCGACTTCCAGAGCCTGCGCTGAAGTCAAGCCCACAGAAGCCAATTCGGGCGCGGTATAAACAACCGATGGAATCAAATGCCGGATAGGCATCCTAACTCCTGCGATTACTTCCACAGCGGCTATACCGTCGTGGCTCGCCTTGTGCGCTAGCAGCATGCCGCCGATAACGTCTCCGATAGCGTAGATATGCGGCACGTTTGTGCAGAAGTTCTCGTTCACCTTAACGAAACCTCGCGCGCATGTCTCAACTCCTGCTTGTTGCAAGCCAAGCCCTTCAGTATTCGCCTTCCGCCCTACGGCAAGCAGCACTTTCTCAGCCTCAACTTGGCCGGCATGCTTGCCTTCAACATGCAATGTCGCGCTACAGTCAGCAAGCTCAAGTGCAGCAACCTTGCTGTCTACGTAAATCGCCATGCCTTCCTTCTTAAGTTCACGCGCTAGCGTATCAGCAAGCTCCTTGTCGGCGCCCGGAATTATCTGCGGCATTATTTCAATTACAGTTACCTTTGCCCCTAGCCGCGCATAAACGCTGCCGAGTTCAAGCCCTATAGCTCCGCCGCCGATTATAGCCAGCGTTGCAGGCTCTTTGGTAAGCGAAAGAGCTTCAGTTGAAGTAATAACAATCCGGCCGTCAGGCTTGATATTAGGAAGCTCGGCGCTAACAGAGCCTGTTGCGATAAGAAAGTGCTTTGCGCTAAGGCGGGCGCATTCTTCTCCATCTCCAGCAACACTCAAAGTGCTTTCATCAAGAAAACTACCCGTGCCAAAACGCTTCTCTACCCCGTTCTTAGATAGCAGCATATTTACGCCACCGGTAAGCTGCTTAACTACAGCCTCTTTGCGCGCTTGGACAACGGCCCAGTCATAATTAAGGCTCTCTGCAATAATGCCCCGCAGCTTGCCTGAGTGCTTGACTTCGTAAAACAGATGCGAATCTTCCAGCAAGCACTTGCTGGGAATACAGCCGACATTCAGGCACGTTCCGCCCCAGTACTGCTTCTCCACAATTGCCGTTTTTAGTCCAAGCTGGGCGGCGCGGATGGCAGCAACATATCCTCCGGGGCCTGCTCCGATAACAATAAGATCGAATTCCAACACAAGCATCTCCTAAGGTGTAAAGAACTTACCCTGATTTTACCACCCGTTAGCCAGCCTAACGAGCGGAAACTCTGCCCTTCTTAGCATCTGGCGCTAAGCAGTAGTGATTTGCTACAATATACTCCCATGCCTGAGGGGTTATTGCGTGCTCGGACTGGATGCGCCTTTGTGCCTCGCGGGGGTTAACTGATGGCTGACAAGTCGCCTTCCGACATTGTGCTTGAAGCTCTAGCCAGCCTAGAGCAGCCGACAACGCCTTCTGAAATTGTCCGATATGCGCGCAAAAAGTATCCGCATATAGACGAAGGTAGAATTCGCTCTCAGGTCACGATCTGCTGCGTGAATATGCCAACCCGCGTGAGCTTCCCTGAAAACCAAACTCCCCGCCTCGCCAATGACCCTAGCCTGGACTGCATCTACCGCATCGACTTCGGGCAGTATGTAAAATATGACCCTGCTCTCCACGAACAATGGGAGATAGCCGAAGTCGAAGGGGAGCTTGCCGTGCGCAAAGTCGTGAATTCCCCTTCTAGCGCGGCCCCTGAACATGTGCTCCAAGAAGAAGTCCCGCACGCACCGCCTTCGGCAAAGATTCACGGGAAGGCTAAACTCGTGGAATTGGCAGAGCCTGCTTCAGATGAAATGTCTCGCCGAAAGCAGAAAGACTCGACGGCACCCAAGATGGATGCCCATTCAAGTCAGCCTGTTGAAACGCAGGCTGCTGACAATATGCCGCAAGGAGATATGGAGATGAATTTGGAACAGACTACCCAGTTACACCAAATCCTGGCTGACAGGCTTCATGAAGTTGAAGAAGGGCTCAAGGCGCATACAGACCGGGGTGTCGCACCCAAGTTCCCTGTGCCGTTAAGCCCAACCGACATCCTCGCCCAAGACTCAAAAGGTGCTATCGTAATCTTAAAGGTTTTCACCCAGCCGCCGGGACACCAGTTCATAACGGACCTTCTTGTGAACATCGGCTGGGCAAATGAGAACCTGGCAGACAAAGAGGTGCGCGCCATCGTCCTTTCGCCGGTTATTCCTGATGAGCTGCGCTTTGCGGCAAAGTCCATACCTGGCGTGAAGCTGGCTACTTACGAGTATAAACTCGTTTTCACGCCGGTTAAGTAATCCCTGTGCCCGCTCTAGGCGGAACGCCGCATATTAACTGAACCGTAGCACCTTACGCAGCTCGCGGTTAAATCGCTTGGCTTGTTCCAAGCTTGCCTCCCAGAAGCATTGCCCAATCGTCTTTGCGTCAAACGGCGTGTCTCCATACGAAAATAGCAGCGCGCGGCTTACTGGAAACATCGCCCAATTCCTTCCCCCTGTAAAAGCTGGCGCGTCTGCCATCGCCCCGCCTTGCGCCCCTACTCCCGGCACTAGGAATATCCCGCTCGGATAAACCTCTCTTATCCTTTCCGCCATTGGCGGCCGAAGCGCACCCATAACCAGGCCGAGGTTTGCCGGCTCACTTTCCAGGCTATTCTGCATAACCATATCGTTAGCCGCTATACCCAGCATCATCCAAAGTGGCAGTCCTCCTATTTCAGCTTCCATAATCGCCTCAGCGCCGGGTGCAGTCGGGTATGTTAATAGAAATATACCTTTCCCACGCTTAAGGTAAGGAAGAAACAG
>JBBIJQ010000106.1:0-4835 GCA_037445915.1 Planctomycetales bacterium
GGCTGTCGCGCAGGCGTTCGCCGACTGGCTTCCCGCCGCAGTGAAAGCCTGGCAGGGCTAATACTCTGCTACAATAAGAGGCGTGGGGGCGAAAATACTCACAATTATCGGGACGCGGCCGGAAGCCATTAAGATGGCGCCGGTTGTGCGCGAATTGCAGGCCATCAGCGGCTTTGAGCATATCCTCGCCGTGACTGGCCAGCACCGCGCGCTGCTCCACCAGGTGCTTGACCTCTTCGGCCTTGAGCCGCAGCACGACCTGGACGTAATGAAGGAAGGCCAGCGGCTGGACGAAATCCTCACGCGCACGCTTTCGCGCCTGAGCGACATCGTTCGCGTTGAGCGCCCCGATTGCATCCTTGTTCACGGCGACACGACATCCACGCTCTCGGGCACGCTCGCCGGGTTCTACAACAAGGTGAAGGTGGGACATGTAGAAGCGGGCTTGCGCACGGGCGACCGTTTCCTGCCGTATCCCGAGGAAATCAACCGCCGCCTTGCCGACCAGATTGCCGATTACTACTTTGCGCCGACCGAAGGCGCTGCTGAGAACTTGCGGCGCGATGGCCTGACGCAGGGCGACATCATCGTGACCGGCAACACGGTGGTGGACGCGGTGCGGATGGTGATGGAGCTGCCGGTGGCTTTGCCCGCGGATATTGCGGAATTCACCGCGCTCTTTAAGGAGTATGTCGTCGTCACGACGCACCGGCGCGAGAACTGGGGCGAGCCGCTGGCGCGCATCGGCGAAGCGCTGCGCGTGTTTGCGCTGGACAATCCTCAAGTCGGGATAGTCGCGTGCCTGCACCCGAATCCACTGTTGCGCCACGGGATGCTCCCATTCTTTGAAGAAGTGCCAAACGCGCTCATGACACCTGCGCCTGATTACAGCTCGTTCATCCACCTTGTGCAGGGCGCGCGGTTCATTCTCACCGATTCAGGCGGTGTGCAAGAAGAGGCGTGTGGGCTTGGCAAACTGGCGCTCGTGCTGCGCGGGCAGACGGAGAGGCCGGAAGCGGTGGACGCAGGTTTTGTACGCGTCATAGGAACCGACAGCGCTCGCATCATAACTGAGATGATTAGCGCGCTCGTAGAGACGAGGCTTGGCAACGCCCCGCCGAAGGATGCGCCCAATCCCTTCGGCGACGGCTACGCCTCCCGCCGCATCGTTGAGTTCCTGAAAGCGCGTTTAGGATAGAAGCGCGCAAGTCAGCAGCGTTTGTGATACATTAACCTTGCCATGGAGATGGGGACCGACACCACGAATTTCGCGGCCGTGGAAAGCTGCGCATCATCGCAGAGGCGTAATGCGCGCGCGGACGCGAAGTTAACGTGCGGAGGAGGGGGAAGTGAAGGCGAGAATCCTCGTAGTTGAAGACGACCCGACGCTGCAGGCGTTGCTGACGTATAACTTAACGCAGGAGTACTTTGAGACGGCAGTTGCCGGTGATGGCAAAGAAGCTTATGCGTTACTGCAGGTGAACAGCTACGACCTGGTCATCCTTGACCTCGTGTTGCCGGGGATGGACGGGACGGACTTGCTTAAAGCGATGCGTTACGAGATGAACCTGCCGGTTCCGGTGATTATCCTATCAGGCCGGGGGCAGCTTGAGGATAAGCTCGTCGGGCTTGATCTCGGCGCTAGCGATTACATAACAAAGCCATTTGAACTGAGCGAGCTTATCGCGCGCGTGAAGGCGCAGCTAGCGCAAGCGGAGCGCTTTAAGATGGCGATGCAAGACGGCAATGCCCGCAAGCGCAGGCGCGTATCACTGGGCAAGGTTACGGTTGACCGCGAGGCGAGGTCGGTGATGCGCGATGGCGCGGAGATCTACCTGCGGGCGAAGGAGTGGGACCTGCTGCTGTTTATGCTTGAACATCCCAACACAGTGCTTTCGCGCGCGGACATAAAGGAAAGCGTGTGGGGCGAAGATTCGCCAACGGGTTTGAAAGCGGTTGACGTGACGATTAGCTCGCTTAGGCATAAGCTTGAAGATAATCCCGCATCGCCCAAGTACCTGATGACCTCGCGCAAGGCGGGCTACAAGCTCCAGCTCTAGCGCGCCTTTGCGGCGGCCTATTTTGGCTTCGGCTTCGTGCCAAGCTCGCGCTGCATCTCCTCGGGCAGATACTTGCAGGCTTCGCGCATCGTCAGGCCGGAGAACTCGCCGTGATGTGCAAACAGGAAATCGCGCACATCCTCGGGGCGCAGCTTGCTTACTTCGCGCAACACCCAGCCAATCGCCTTGCGGATGAAGAACTCCTTTTCATGTGCCAACTCAACAGCGGTGCTGTAAAACAAGTCAGGGCGCACATTGTGTTCATCGGCGACTATCCCTTTGGGCAGCCGTGACTTGCGGTCGCGCCCAATCATCGGAGTGAGGTGGCAAAGGATGCTAGCTCGCCGTTTCCACATTGCATCGCTCTTAGCCCACTTGCGCACCTTTGTGTAAAGCGCGGGATGCCGCATCAGGAAAGCGGATAGGCAGCACGTCGCCAGCGTGTCCAGCAGCGCCCATGTTCCCGACTGCGCGCATAGCTCGCCCAGGAAATCAAGGTCGGCGGGCTTAAGTAGTTTCTCAAACTTGTTGAGCAAAGCAACGGCGATTATCTTCTCTTCCCAGTATTCGCTGTCCCACATATACGCGGCGGCCCTTAGCAGCTCTTCTCGCGTAATATCACCGTGCTCGGCGTGGAGAGCATGTAGGAGCGAGCGCAATTCGGGCGTGGCTACGCCGTGGTGCTTGAGGACGTGCTTCAAGTATGCGCTTGCGCCTTCGGCGCGTTTCGGGTTGCCGCGCGCGGCCAGGTCGCGCTTAAGCTTCTTAAGTGAAGTGATGATGTCTTTTCCCACGACGCGCATAATATCAGACGTTTGGCGCGATGCTGATAGAATCAGCATGATGCAGGATACACTGCGCATTGATGCCACTGGCGCGCGCACAACCGGCGCGGCAATCCACGTGCCCGGCGACAAGTCCATCACCATCCGCGCTGTGCTGCTTGGCGCGGCGGCGAACGGCGAAACGGTCATCCACTATCCGCTGGATGCGCTTGACACGCGCTCAGCGCTAGATGCAGTGCAGGCGCTAGGGGCGAAAGTGGAGGATAGAGATGGCGCGTGGATAGTGCATGGCGGCAAGCTGAGAAGCCCATCTGCGCCGGTTGACTTAGGGAATAGCGGAACTGCGCTAAGGCTGCTGGCGGGATTGCTCGCGGGGATGGACGGGATGGAGGCGGTGCTGAGCGGCGACGAATCGCTTCGCTCACGTCCGATGGGGCGCATCGTAGAGCCGCTGCGGCTAATGGGTGCAGACATTGAATACCTGGAACACGAGGGCAGTGCGCCGCTGCGAGTGAAGGGAAGAAGGCTGCATAGTATCAGCTACGAATTGCCTGTAGCATCAGCGCAAGTTAAGGGCGCGTTGATGCTGGCGGCGCTAAGCGCTGATGGCGAAACCATAATTACCGAACGCATAGCCTCACGCGACCACACCGAGTGCATGCTGCCGCTGTTCGGCGCGCCGGTGCAGATCAGCGAAAACGATGGGGCGCGAAGCATCCGCGTTCATGCTGCGAAGTTGCAAGCAGCGGAAGTGAATGTCCCCGGTGACTTTTCATCGGCTTTTTTATGGGTCGTATTGGGCGCACTGATGCATGGCAACGGAATACGCATCAGCGGGGTAGGGCAAAACGAGACACGAATGGGCGCGCTTAGGGCGATGCAAGACGCGGGCGCGGATGTCGCTGTTCATCTCACAAGCTATCTTGGTGCAGAGCCTGTTGGAAATATCAGAATATCACCTTCAAGGCTCAGGCCATTGCACATCGCGCCAGCAAGCATCCCGCTGATGATTGACGAGCTGCCACTGCTTGCGCTCGCGGCGTCGCAGGCTGAAGGCGAAAGCGTCCTGGAGGGGTTGGGCGAGCTTCGGCATAAAGAATCCGACCGCATCACAGAGACAGCCCGCGTGCTTGCTGCCTTTGGCGTGAAGGCGGACGCTGACGGCGACACGTTGCTCATCGGCGGTCCGCAAATGCTCTCACCCACGGAAGATGACTGCGGCGATGACCACCGCATAGCGCTCCTTGCGCTCGCCTGCGCGCTTCTGGCTGGCGGAGAGTCGACATTGCACAAGTTCTCCAGCGCCGACGTGTCGTATCCGCTGGTTTCTGATGCCGTGAAGGCGGTTATCGGCTATAGGTAGATAGCGGAACACCCAGTGTCTAGCTTTCCGCTTGTGATGGTAAAATATAGGTGCCATGAGAAACACGCTTCTAATAACGCTAATCCTGTTTGTGCTATCGCTTAGCGCATCCGCGCTGGCAGCCACACGCGTCCCGAACTTCAAGCTTAAAGGCGTTGACGGCAAGACCTACGAGCTCAAAGAAGTTGCCAAGAACAACAAGCTTGTCCTCATTGACTTCTGGGAAGTCAGCTGCAAGCCTTGCAAGAAGCTTATGCCGCACCTGCAAAACCTATACGAAATCTATAAGCCTGCAGGCTTCCAGATCATCGTGATCTCACGCGATACTACGCTTACTATGACCAAGGTCAAGCCGTATGTTGCGACTGAGAAATGGACATTCCCCGTCCTCTACGACCCCGACCAGGTAACCTCCAAGGCTTACCAGGTGAAGTTTTCGCCTGTAACGTTTCTCATCAACAGCAAGGGCGAAATCATCTTCCAGCATTCCGGCTTCAAGCCCGGCGATGAAAAGGAATATGAGAAGTCAATCATCGCCGCGCTGGAGCTCTCGGAAGAAGACGTCGCAAAGCTGTATTCCGACGCGGGAAAGACCAAGGCGGCGGTGACTGAAGAAGCCACCGGTGA
>JBBIJQ010000107.1:0-4805 GCA_037445915.1 Planctomycetales bacterium
AACCGCGCGCACGAGCGCCTCGGCCTCACCGCGCGCGGCTACCAGAGCATCAAGCGCGTCGCGCGCACCATCGCCGACCTTGACGGCGCGGAGAACATCAAGGTGAGCCACCTCGCCGAAGCGATTCAATATCGCGCCGGTGAAGAGCGCTTGAGGATGGTGTAATTCCCCCACCCCCTTCCCACGGGTAGGCTGCATTTCAATGCCGCTCTGGGAATGAACTGAAGGGCGGCCACCTGTGGGCCGCCGTTGTCAGCCTTGCATAGATTCCCAGACGGCGGTGTATAAGTCCCCGTCCTTCAGTCAAGATTCCAGAATCCAGAATCCAGGGCCTGGCTAGCCAGCCCGGCATTCCCGGAGTGTAGTAAATTGAAACTTCCAGAGCGGCGCTGAAGCGCCGCCTACCAAAGAAGGGGGAATAGAGCCGGGCTTCTTACTTCGCTAAGGCTACGGCGGATTCAGCGAGCCCGGCGTACGGGTGTTAGAGGTAGAGCGTCCTCCAGGCAGCGTCATTCCTTGCCAAGAGGCGGTGGTTGTGATAAGCTACCTGTTCTTATCGTATCTGGCGAAATGGAGGAATACGGCGAGTGCCACTGATTTCTTTGCGGCAGCTCCTTGAGTGCGGGGTACATTTCGGGCATCCCACCCGGAAGTGGAACCCCAAGATGAACCAGTTCATCTACACCAAGCGCAACGGCATCCACATCCTTGACCTGCAGCAGACTGTGCAGTTCATTGACGATGTGCACGGCTACGTCAGCGGCCTGGTGGATAAGGGCGGAAAAATACTTTTTGTAGGGACGAAGAAGCAGGCCCAGGACGCCATCCGCGAGGAAGCGGGAAAGTGCGGCATGCCATTCGTCGCATCGCGCTGGCTGGGCGGCCTGCTAACCAACTGGGAAACCATCCGCAAGCGCACGCAGCGCCTTAAAGACCTGCGTAAGCAGCGCGATGAGGGATACTTTGACAAGATCACGAAGAAGGACGCGCGCTACCTGAACGAAGAGCTTACTAAGCTTGAGAAGTTCCTGGGCGGCCTTGCCGAGCTGGACAAGCTTCCTGACGCGCTGTTTATCGTTGACGTGAAGAAGGAAAAGAACGCCGTCTGCGAAGCCCGCAAGCTGGGCATCCCCATCGTCGGCATCCTTGACACGAACTGCGACCCCGACGACGTGGACTATAAGCTTCCCGGCAACGACGACGCCATCCGCAGCATCCGCCTGTTCTGCCAGATAATCGCCGATTCAGTCCGCGAGGCCAAGCTAGGCTATCTGCCGCCGGACAGCATATTTATCCACGCTGTTACCGAAGAAGCCGCGCAGCAGGCGGCAGCGCATGCGCCTGCCCCCGCACCCGCGCCGGCCCCGGCCCCTGCGCCTGCTCCCGAGCCAGCGCTAGCAGCCCAGGAAGCGCCTTCGCCGGAATTGCCCGTTTCGCCCGTTGATGACGCGGCGGCGGACGAAGCTTAAGAGACCCGGAGAGACCGATGGTAGATATATCCGCGAAAATGGTTAACGAACTGCGACAGCGCACCGGTGTCGGCTTGATGGACTGCAAGCGCGCGCTGATTGCCGCAGAAGGCGATATGGAAAAGGCGGTTGAGAACCTGCGCGTGCAGGGGCTTGCCGCCGCCGCGAAAAAGTCAGGCCGCGAAGCCAGTGACGGGCTTACCGCCGCATGGGTCAACGATAATGGCGATACCGGCGTTCTCATACAAGTCCATTGCGAGACTGATTTCGTCGCCCGCACCGATGATTTTCGCGCGCTCGTGAAGTCGCTGCTGGAGCATTACGCAGGCTCGGAGCGCGTGAACACAAGCGGCAAATGGGACTGCGACGAAGATCTGCTAGCGGAACCCTTCTCACTTGACCCCTCCCGCACCGTGCGCGATATTCTCGGCGACGCTGTGGGCAAGATAGGCGAGAACATCCAGCTTGGCCGCGTCGCAGTGCTTAACTTAGCGGGGCGCAACGCGTTCGTGCAAGCGTATGAGCACATGGGCGGCAGCGTGACCGCGCTGGTTGCGCTTGAGACCGGCAAGCCCGATACGCTCAAGGACCCGCGCTTTTGCGCGCTGGCCAAAGATTTGGCGATGCAGGCAGCAGCAGGAATACCCATGGTTGCTGTCGCAATGTCGCGTGACGAGGTTCCCGACAATGTCCTTGAAGAGGAGAAGAAGGTCTACCGCGAACAGACCCTCTCCGAAGGGAAGCCGGAAAACCTCGTGGAGAAAATAGTCATGGGCCGGCTGAACAAGTATTACAGCGAAGCCGTCTTGCTTGAGCAGCCGTTCATTAAGGACGATAAACTGTCCGTGCAGAAGGTCGTTGACGGCGTCGCCGCTGAAATCGGCGACACAATCAAGCCTCTCGCCTTCTACCGGTTCGCAATCAAGGAATAAAGCCCGGCGGCGGGCTGCCTAATGTGGGACACCGTTAAGAAAGCGGTCGCATACGCCAATGTGGCCGCGCTTGTCGCGGTCATCATAGCCACCCTCTTCCTGCTGTTTACATTCCTGCGCGTCCAGTCCAACATCTCCAGCATCATCAACACCGACCTGCCACAGGGGCTTCAGACCACCAAGGTTTACGCCTCAGACTACGACCCCAAGACGCGCACCGGCACGCTGCTCGCGAACCTTTACCTGGAGAACCGCGAATACATACCGCTGCTGGAGCTGCCGGGCGAGATGGTCGCCTGCACGCTTGCGAGCGAGGACAAGCGTTTCTACCACCACCACGGCGTGGACTTCTTCGCCAACGTGCGCGCAATGTTCGCCATCGCCCGCAGCGGCTCCATCTCCCAGGGCGGCAGCACAATAACGCAGCAGCTTGCGCGAAACGTGTTCCTCCCGTTCATTAAGAGCCAGAAGACTCTGAACCGAAAAGTCCAGGAGATAATCCTTGCGCAGGCGCTGGAGAAAAAGTTCAGCAAGGACGAGGTGCTTGAGAGTTACCTGAACAACATCTTTTACGGCGCAGGGGCTTACGGTGTGAAGGCTGCCGCGTCCACATACTTCGGCAAGAATCCCGCGCAGCTAACGCTAGGCGAATGCGCGCTGCTGGCAGGGCTTCCGCAGCGCCCCAGCGTCCTCAACCCGTTCGTGAATCCCGAGGGCGCGAAAGAGCGCCGCAACCAGGTTCTTGAAAGGCTGCTCGCCGAGAAGCGAAGCGGCAAGTACCTTGACTTAGGCGATGTTTCAGAAAGCGACATCAACGCCGCCATGAAAGAAGAGGTCAAGGTTATTGACCGCACGGAATCGGGCGTAATGCGCGCCCCGCATTTCACGAGCTGGGTGCGCGAGCTTCTCTACGACAAATATGGGGAAGACCAGGTGCTGCGCCAAGGGCTCATCGTCGTGACGAGCTTGAACTGGGAATACCAGAAGGCCGCCGAGGCTGCCGTCCACAACAACGTAGATAAGTTCCGCGAGAGCCGCAGGGTGTCCGAAGGCGCGCTGGCCAGCAT
The DNA here is from genome assembly GCA_037445915.1 of Planctomycetales bacterium. Lineage (GTDB taxonomy): Bacteria > 4484-113 > 4484-113 > 4484-113 > 4484-113 > JBBIJQ01. Next base: position 3,469 of record JBBIJQ010000107.1, read on the forward strand.
TGACGTGGAAACGGGGAACATTCTCGCGATGGTAGGCGGCTACGACTACCACACAAGCAAATACAACCGCGCAGTGCAGGGAAGCCGACAAGTCGGGTCGGCATTCAAGCCGTTCGTTTATGCGGCAGCGCTTGCGCAGGGGCTTACACCGTCTACGACGCTGCGGGATGTGCCCACCGACTTCATTCTCGGCCACGGCCAGGTTTATACGCCCAGAAACTCCGACGGAAAGTTCAGCGGCATTGTGAATATGGTTTACGCGCTCCAGCATTCGCGCAACGTCGCGGCGATTGACTTGATGAACCGTGTCGGCCCCGCGAATGCCGCCGCCCTTGCGCGAAAGATGGGCGTGAAGTCAAAGCTGCCGGAAGTGCTGGCGCTGCCGCTTGGCGTGGCTAGCGTGAAGCCGCTGGAGATGGCGGGCGCGTTCGCCTGCTTCCCGCGCGGCGGCAATTATGTTGAGCCTGTGCCGATACTCCAGGTTTACGACCGATATGGAGTGCTGCTGGAAGACCATACGAAGGACGTTGAGCTGCGCACGCGGCCGGCGCTAGACCCGCGAGTGGCATGGACGATGGTTTTGATGATGCAGCGCGCGGTCACGGGCGGCACGGGAACCCCAGCGCGCTTCAGCAACGGCGAAGGCAAGTCCCAGCCATGCGGCGGCAAGACCGGCACGACGGATGATTATGGCGACGCCTGGTTTGTCGGCTTCACGCAGAAGGTCTGCACCGCGGTCTGGTTCGGCAATGACGACTACCGGCGCAAGATGGCACGCGTCTTCGGCGCGACCATCCCCGCGCCAACCTTCCGCGAGTTTATGGCGGCGGTGTATAAGAGCCGCAAGGTTGAGGGTTTCGTGCCGCCGAAGGGATGCGAGAAGATAACGCTGGTTGGCGGGTCGGTGCGCGGGCTGGAGAAGCTGGAAGACATCCAAGCGACTGGCAGTTACACTTACCCGTTCCGCATCCGCGCTGAGGCGCTTCCGGATGAAGAGAAGCCCGCAGAGGCAGCGCCTGACGGCGCGCAGACTCCGCCCGCAGGCGGCGGAAGCAGCAGCGGCGATGACGGCGACGGCGGGCATAAGGTGTATTTTTAGGGTTTCGCCCTCGCAGCGCCTTATTCGCGCCGCGCTTCCAGCCAACCAACAGATCACTCAAATTTAGCCCTAGCTCGTTTAGCCTAAAGGTCAGGTTAATAAGCATTGACACGGAGCATAAACGGCTCATCATCATTTATTGCGTGATAATGCTTGGAGGGAGAGTATCATCCCGATGGAGATGTCTTTGTTAGTATAGCCGCAAGCGGTTCTGCGAAGCTATGAATATCTTGCGGTT
>JBBIJQ010000108.1:0-2508 GCA_037445915.1 Planctomycetales bacterium
AAGCTTGTTGAGGGCGTGCTTGAATGCAGCGCCGTGCGGCACGCAGGCCCCCGCATCGCCGCAAAACACGATTTCGTCAAAGTAGCCGCCAAGCCCGATGCGCTCCAGCTTCTCGCGCCACATGTTGGCGGGGGTGCCCCACACCACGTTCGCGAGCACTGCAAGCCTGTAGCCGCGAGCCTTCAATGCGTGCAGCGCAGGCACGACGTCCTTGTATGCAAACACGCGCGCGAGGAAGCTCTTGGTAAATGCGGCGCAAGCCATATCAAGCACGTGGGGCTTCACGTCGCCGGGCAAGTTGAACACCGAAATCAGCCGGTCGCGCAGGGCGCGAACCGAGCCGTCGCCGTGGCGCCTCGCCTCCGCTTCAATGGCGAGCGCCATCTCGCCGGGGGTCAGGGGAACATACCCGCCCTTTGCGATTGCGCGCTGGGCTTCGGTCAGGGCTATGAGTATCGCTTCGTGCAGGCTGCCCGTTTCGGCGGGGGAATGCACCAGCGTTCCTTCCAAGTCAAACAACAAAGTATCTTTCGTCCGGTTCATGTCCATCTCGGTATCCTTCACACGCTGCTCAGAGTTCTGACGGCTTCAGGCTTATGCTTGTTCAGCGCTGCCTTCGCGGCGTTCACTGAATAAGACTGCGGTAGGCGAGATTAAGTTCCAGAGAGCGAGCGCCGGATGGTGCGAAGATTGCGCGAGAGGGCGGGGATTAATTGAGGAGATGCGCGTGTGATCAGCACGGAACGCTAATGTTATAGCTCTTGCTTTGTAAACAGAGTCTGACGTTACAGCTCCCGCACTACCCGCCGCAGCAGCAGCCGCTTGCGATGGGCTTTGCGGCGCTGACCTTCACGCTTACAACGGAGTCGGCCATGTCGCGGACGCTCTTTTCGTCAAGCTTCAGGCTTTCAGTGAGCGACTGGATGAGCGGGTCGCCCGCGAGGAATTCCTTGGGGAATGCAATTTCGCCGACGACTTGGATATCGCTGAAGCCCGCCGCCGCGATTGCGCCGAGATACTGCTCCTTTAGCAGCGCGCCGGAGATACACGCGGCGTAAGCGTCCGCCGACTTCTTCACCGCGTCGGGAAGCTCCTTGAGCAGCACGATGTCGGAGACCATGAGCCTGCCGCCGGGCTTGAGCACGCGGAACGCCTCACGGAAGACCTTGAGCTTGTCGGGCGCGAGGTTGATGACGCAGTTGGAAATGATGACGTCAACTTCGCAGCCTTCAACCGGCAGGCGCTCAATGTCGCCGTGGCGAAACTCCACGTTCGCATACCCGCCCTTTTGCGCATTCTCGCGCGCCTTCGCTATCATCTCAGGCGTCATGTCCACGCCGATGACACGCCCTACCGCGCCTACTTTTTCGGCGGCGAGGAAGCAGTCAAAGCCTGCGCCTGAGCCGAGGTCAAGCACCACTTCGCCTTCCTTGAGCGATGCCAGCGCGACGGGATTGCCGCAGCCCAGGCCTAAGTTCGCTCCGTCGGGCGCAGCACTTAAGTCTTCGCCGCTGTAGCCGACAGCCTTGCTGATTTGCGCGGAAGCGCCGCACCCGCAGCCGCATCCGGCGGTGGATTTCTTCGCGATGTCGCCGTAACGCTCGCGCACGGTTTCTTTGATGTCCTTAACATCCATCGTATGTGTTTTTCACCAGGAGGTGAGAGAGTATAAGCCTGCAGCCTACCAGGGAGCTGGCGGTGGGTCGGAGTTCATGTCCTCGGGCTTCAGAGTTGAAACAAAGTCGCGCAGGCGCTTGAGCTGCGCCACGACGCTGCCCTTGTATTTGCCGACGAATTTCTGCTCAATGCGTATGGTAGCGGCCTGGTCCTTACCCATAATCTTGGAGTATTTGGGAGCTACGTTGTTTATCCAATCGTCGGTTATCGTCTTGAACAGCGTGCGCGCCTTTTCCGTTATCGCCGCAGCGTCACCGCGCTTTCCCGGGTCCGACATCACCAGCTCTACGGTTTGTGCGAGCTCGCGCAGCGAGACCGCGCTTGCGGTGAGCCGGTCATACTTCTCAGGCGTAAACTCAAGCATCTTTTCCACGGCAGTAAAAAGCGCCAGAAGCTCTTCCGGCTTTCCTTGCCTTGAGTAATCGCGCGCTACGAGCACCAAGCATGCCGGCAGCAGCGCTGAAGGCACAACGCCGTCATACAAGCCTCCGATCGCTTCTTGCGGCGGATACGCCTTCCACGAGGCTAATGGCGTGAAGTATGGCGGGCCTGTCATGCCCTCCCCGCCCTTTGATTCCGCAAAGCGTTTGAGGATTGGCGCAATGCGTTCGGAAGCCTTGCGCTGCACTTCGTCAGGCATGCTCCAGGAAATGAGCGTGCCGCTGAGCATCCCAGTATTGAAATAGTCGGCGTACGAAACCGTGAGCGCATACAGCGCGTTGTCAGGGTCAATTTCGCTTGCGCGCTTGAATATCTCCAGGGACTGCTTAGCGAAGATACCCGCACGGCTGTCAGCCTTCCAACGGAAAGGGTCGCCGCTTGCTTGCTGTG
>JBBIJQ010000108.1:2520-4766 GCA_037445915.1 Planctomycetales bacterium
CATCCCCAGCGAATACAGAAACCTCGTGTCGGGGCTGGTCTGGCCGTTAGAGTCGCTAGCAAGGCTGTTGATGATACTGTCTGATAGAGGGTCGCCCAATCCCTGCAACCAGCAGGCAATTGTCACGCGGTCGTTGAACTCAGTTTCAGTTTCAAAAAGCGCATCCTTCGCCTTGCGAATAGATGCGTTGCGGGCTGCCAGCATCTCCGCGCTATCCTCGGGCTGCACCTTGCTGACCTGCGCCAGCTCATTTAGGATGGCAATAGCGCTCTCATCTAGTTGAACAGGAGGCTGCGCGGCTGGCTCCTCATCCACAGGCTTGCAGGATGGGAGGGCAGCCGCCACCAAGCCCAGCACAAGAAAAATAATCAAGTATTTTTGCGTCATTTAGAAGATTTTACCCGATTCGGCGGTATACATCCTAGTTAGGCCTAGCGAAGGCGGCACGCAAGGTGCGTTATATCAGGAAAATGCGCTGCTTTCTTGTTGTAAACTGATAAAAGCGCGGGTATACTTCAAGACTTGCCCGCTAGCCAGGTGTTCTCGCGCACAGGCGCGGGCTTGACCTTACAGGAAAGTGTCAATGAAGAATATAAGCAAACATCCTTCAACCAAGAAGTCCGTGAAAGCGGTTACCAAACCGCCGGCGGAATCCACCAAAGCCAAAGCTGCCAAAGCTGCTGGAAATGCTGCGGCAAAGCCTTCAGCGAAAGCTTCCGCAAAGCCCCCAAACAAGCCCGCGGCGAAGGTAGCGGCCAAGCCCGCATCTAAACCGGCGGTGAAGCAGGCATCTAAGCCAGCCGCCAAAGTCACCGCTAAGCCAATGGTGAAAGCGCCTGTTAAACCCGCCGCCAAGCCGGTAGTGAAGGCTGCTGCCCGCCCCGCTGTGAAAACAACGCCCAAGCCTGCCCCTAAGCCTCCGGTTGCGGTTCCTCCCAAAGAGGCGCTTAAGCAGCACGGAAAGGAGAAGCTCGGTAAGGCCGCGCCTGTGAAACCTGCTGTGCCCAACCGCCCTCCCTTGAAAAGCGGTCGCCCACGCAACGAAGCCGGTTTTCCTGAAGAGATATATGACCAGGTCTATCACATCGCGTTCCGCAAGGGCGCAATCTCTACCCGCGAGCTAAACGACTTAATTGCGCGTGATGAAGACTTAACCGACGAAGACCTGGAGAACCTCCTGGAGGACCTCCACGCGAAGCACGTAATGGTCGTTGATGAGGCGACTGGCAAGGCGATTGACAGCCACCGCGAGTTTATAGAAGTCGAGGAGCAGGGCTTCACCAAAGAGGAAGTCAGCGCGGCAGAGGACATCCGACTGGACGACTCGGTAAAGATGTACCTCAAGATGATAGGGCAGATTCCCCTGCTTACGAAGGAGGAGGAGCGCTACTACGCTCGCCAGTACCGCGACGGAGACCCGTCCGCTAGGGAGTCCGCCAAAGACTCGCTCATTGAAGCGAACCTGCGACTCGTAGTGAGCATCGCTAAAAAATACCTCAACCGAGGCATGAGCTTCCTTGACCTTATCCAAGAAGGCAACATGGGCCTCATTCGCGCAGTTGAGAAATTTGACCTTGAACGCGGTTTCAAGCTCTCAACCTATGCGACTTGGTGGATTCGCCAGGCAATCTCGCGCGCGCTGGCCGACCAGGCGGAGCTAATCCGCAAGCCGGTTCATATGGTTGAGACCATCACCAAGCTCTCCCGCGCGACCAAGGCAATCCAGCAGCGCGAGAACCGCGAGCCGACCAACCCCGAAATCGCCACCGAGCTGAACATCACTGAGGAGAAGGTGCGAGACATCCTGCGCGTGGCGCAAAAGCCCATCTCGCTTGAGAAGCCCATCGGCAACGACAAGGACAGCCAGTTCCAGGACTTTCAGGAAAACAAGAAAGAACCCAACCCTGAAAGCGAAACGTTTTACCATATGACTTGCGACAAGATAGACAAGATTCTTGGCACGCTCTCGGATCGCGAGAAATCTGTCATCAAGTTGCGCTACGGGCTTGAGGACGGCCATTCGCGCACGCTGGAAGAAGTCGGCAAGAAGTTTAACGTCACGCGCGAGCGCATCCGCCAAATTGAGATGAAAGCGATTAAAAAACTCAAGCACCCGAGCCGCCGCAAGCAGTTCACCGGGCTGCTGGAACTATGCGAGAAGCGCCGCGAGTTTATAAGCTAACCCTCCTTTACTCTCACATAAGCTACGACTCCTGAAAAGCCCGGCCACCCCCGGGCTTTTCGCT
>JBBIJQ010000109.1:0-4737 GCA_037445915.1 Planctomycetales bacterium
CCCCATTGTTTCATCTGGAGGTGAACGGATTCGAACCGATGGCTTCCTGCGTGCAAGGCAGGCGCTCTACCACTGAGCTACACCCCCGTGGCAGGACAAACGATTCTAACACAAAAGGGGGTGGGCTCTCTAAGAAGGGATTGTAAAATTAGCAGCCGCCCTGCCAAAGCAAAGCGGCTGCCTAGAGATGCTATCCCTAGGGATGCTTTATTACGTGGGTCGTCCAGGACTCGAACCTGGGACCTCATCCTTATCAGGGATGCGCTCTAACCACCTGAGCTAACGACCCGGTGAGCTTTGGAATATACCGCAGCCCCTGAAGACTGTCAATCGCGAGCCGGAATGTGCGATAATTGCCCCGATGGATAGTGTCGTTCTCAACTGCCCCGCGAAGGTTAATCTCGCGCTCTCAATTCTTGGGCGCGACGATAACGAGGGCATGCATTACATCGATTCCGTAGTGACACGCATCGCGCTGGCTGATAAGCTCACGCTCAGGACTAGCAGGAAAGCCGGGCTTACGACATCGTTTTTCTTCGCGCCCGGCGTGCGCAGAGAATACATAGACCCTCACGACAACACTATCACGCGCGCGCATGCAGCCATTGAGGAAGTGCTGGGCATAACGCTTCCGCCGCTCAATGTGCGTGTGGAGAAGCACATCCCGGTCGGCGGCGGCTTGGGCGGAGGAAGCAGCGATGCTGCGGGCTTCGCCTGGGGGCTGAGGGAATTTGCCTCGCTGGGCCTGCTTGGGGATAGCGGTGATGCCGTCTTGGATGCCGAGGAAGAAGATTGGTTTGAAGTCGCTCAGGCGGTAGGGATGGACGTGCATTGCTTCTTCATTCTAAACGACGTGTTCCGCGTCGGCGGATTCGGCGAGGAGTTTGAGCCGGTTGATCTGCCAGGGCTTGGCGGCCTTCGCTGTGCTGTTATTGACCCGGGGGTAAGCCTATCCACGCAAGACATGTATAGCCGGGTGCACAGTATTTCCAGGAAAAACCAAGTGGAAGATTTTCTGCAGGCATGGCGTACGCAGGCCGTGTCGGCAGAGCTTGCCGCCGCCGCAAAGGAATACTCGCGCAAGTCGGACAAAGCCCGCGCGGCCAATAAAGCTGCGGCTAACGGCTTGGAGAAGGCGCTCTCGCTTGCGCGCAACGACTTCACCAACATCGCGCGCAAGGCGAGTCCTGAAGTCGCGGCAGTGCTGCATGAATACGAGGGGCGCTTCCCTTACGTCGGCGTGACCGGCAGCGGGAGCTGCGTTATCGTCATCGGAAAGCCCAAGGCTATTCGCAGCGCCGGCCTAACGCCCTACCGGTTCCTTACTGACTAGCGCCAGCTTGCGCGGCTTCCATCGCCGCCATTTTCTCCTTCCACACTCCGGCGCGGCGCATAATCTCCTGCGCCCACAGCTCGTTTTCCGCCCTGTTCTGCGTCACCTGTATCGTCGTCACCATTGGCATGTCTTCGCGGCCCCAGATGATGCTCATGCCCGGCCCGGGGAAGTGGTTCTTCCGCAGTATCAGTTTCTTCGTGGAGACGGCGTGGATGATGCCATAGGGAATGACGAGCGGCTTGCGAGTGAGGTAGAGGTGGAACGCGAGGACTTCGTCGGCGAGCCACGCCTTGCCCTGCCCCTGAATGAAATACCCGCGCCCCATCACTGGCACGGGTATCCCACACACGCGCTGGTTGAGCATCCTCGTGCCATCCCAGTAGCCGCCGCGCACGAAATGCGGGTCGGTGGGAGGGCCTGCGGCAGGCAGCACGTCAGGCAGCGTATAGGCGCTTGAGCTCGTGCCGACGATAACGAGCTTGAAGGCCAGGACAACAACGAGAAGCATAACCGCCAGCCCTACAGGCAGCCATACTATGTTGGATGATTCCGCGCTTGCTTGCGAGCCGATGACCAGCACCATGGCTATGCCGACGACGCCCAATATCAACATGCCGATTATCAGCGCAACGACCCAAGGAATATGCACAGGCGGGGAGCTTGCGCTTGCAGCCTTGCTCTTGCGCAAGAGGACAGCTGCAACCACAATCGCCAGGACGACTATCGCCACGCTCACTGCCATAACCCCTGCCATCCCCCTGCCGCCGGCGTGTCCATCACCAAAAGTGTTTAGCATCCCCAAAGTAGCTTCGCCATGATGGGCGATAACCGCAACGAGCTGTGCGGAAACTGCGGTGATGGCGCCTACTACTATCCCTGCTTTGGATTGCTGCTTCTTTTCGGTGGATGGTCCAGCCAATCGGCCTTGGGGTCGCGTTATGGCAATCCCTAGGATGAAAAAGCCTGCGCCGGCGGCTAGTCCGGAGACGGCGTAAAATGCGCCGGAGATGATGCCGCCGGGCTTTAGCAGGAGCATCAGCAGGAATGCGGCGGTCGCTAACAAAAGTATCGTGAGGCCAATGCCTAGTGCGGTACTGCGGTCCATTAGCGCTCCGTCCTTTGCCGCGCGGTAGAGCGCATTCGGGCATGCCGCGATAGTTTAAGAAGGGCAATTGTCCTATTCATCTAGTTGAATATACCACGCTATCAAGGGAAATGCAAGTAGGGGGGGCGCCAGAAAGAAGAACAGGAACCTATACGCCGCGGCACGCCGAGGGCGCGTAAACTATATCCTGGCTCAACCTTGGCTTCGAAAATAATGTTACTTCTTAGCAGTACGCCGGGCTTTAGCCCAGCTCTGGTGATTTGATGCTGGCAGCGTCTATTCCTGGATTCCTCTTCATCCCCTTCCGCCAATAGAATTGGCATTCTTCGGGAGTCTTTGCATAGCCCGGAATTACAGGATTGTTGGCTATGTACTTCATTTCTTCATACAGCTCAGCTTCATTTCGCACGATTCTGGTATATGACCTTGGTTTCCATAACGGCCCCGAACTCCCACGAAGCTTGTTGATATAAAAGGAACTTGAGCCTTTTATCTTCTGTAATATCTGTGAAAGCTGTAAGGACTCGTCGCTAACATGCGGCTTAAGAATAATATGCACGTGATCGGGCATGACCACGGCTGAGAACAACAAGTAGAGCTTGTTGTCGCCATCCAAGATTAGATTGAAAATCAGGCTTCGTTCTGCATGGCATAACTCACCCGATTCTCACGAAGTGAGAAGTTTATGAAGTAGGTTGCGCCCTTCTCCTCCCAGCGGGGCATTCCTGGGTGACTTGGATGACTAGTCGGATTATCGGATTTCATAGCGAAATGATACCATTCAGCTTTTCCTTGTGTACCAGAGCCGGGCTAAAGCCCGGCGTACGGTATTGGAAGTGAAATGGAAGTGAGAGGGTATAATCATCGCGTGGGCGGGTTCAAAAGCTTTACCGACGATGTTGAACGCATCATCCTGCGCCAGTTCGGCAACCGGCTGCTGTGGATAATCACGCTCGCGAGCATGTTCTTCGTGATGTTCCTCAACCAGGCGCAGCGCGCGCGCACGCCATGGCCAACCGAAAACCTGCTGGCGATGCTCAACTTCACGCTGGAAATTACGCTTGCGCTCGCCTTCATCGCCATCATCGCCTGGGAACGCCGCGCCGCCTCGCGCACCACTTCCGCCGCATCCCGCAGCACCCTCCCCGGCAGCGACGGCTACGCGCTCAAGTTCTACATCGCCTGCGTGCTCGTCATGCTCGTCATCACCGGCGTCATCCTCGCCGAGCTTAGCTACTTTCAGTACGTTCACCTTTACACAGTTCTTCAGCGCGGCTTCATCGTGTGGATGACCTGCGCCATGCTCCCCGCAATATATTTGCTCATCAACACGCGCGGTGACGGCGGCATGCGCAGCATAGTCGCGGTCATTGCGTCGCTCATCATCCTCGCCGTGCTTGAAATCATCATCGTCAGCATCGCGCGCTTCGTCCCCGCGATGGAGCGCCTCGGCGACATCTACTATTGGAACATGCTATACACGGGATTGGCGCAGGAGCGCATCTGGCTCGTCATCTACAACCCGTGGCTGGCGCTTTACCTACTCGGCTACGCGGGCGTGAACATCGCGCTGTTCCTTTGCGTGATGCAGCGCGTGAAGTCGCTGCGCAGGCGCGGGGTGGACGCGTGATAACCGGCGTCGGCGTGGACATTGTGCAGGTGGAGCGCATGCGCAAGAAGGCGGGCGAGGGGCTGGACACGCCGCTGGCGAAGGGCGTGTTCACGTCAAGCGAGCTTGAGTATGCGCGGGGGAAGGGCGTGGCGGCGGCGCAAAGCCTCGCGGGATTCTTCGCCGCGCGCGAGGCGCTGTTCAAGGCCACGCAGGTTTGGCCCGGCTGGCACGGCGCTTGGGTTGAGCACGACCAGCGCGGCCGGCCCTATTTCATGTTCAGCGACGAAGCCGTGGGGAAGTATGCGCATGCGGGGATATGTGTGGCAGCGCCGGAAGGTGGCGGATGTGCACAGAGGCAAGGTTCGAAGGCCGCGCCGGATGCAGCCGTGCCGCTAAGCGCCAATGTAGTGCCTGATACCACGCCTAAAGCAGCGCGGTGCAACATCCAGCTCACCATCTCGCACGAAAAAGACTTCGCTGTTGCGATGGTTGTGGTGGTGGAAAACGATTAGCATCGTATCAATACTGGTGATAGAATGTCTTCTGCTCTTACTGGGAGGGCGCTTGAATGACGGAAAGTAATCCTGAACTAATCGCCACGGTTGCCACTCTATTACTGGAAATCAGACGGCAGGGCTTTAACGCTATGGAGAGCGAAGAAGCCGTTAAGCTCTCAGCTATACT
>JBBIJQ010000110.1:0-4721 GCA_037445915.1 Planctomycetales bacterium
GAATAACCATCGCAGCAGCCTGCTTGCCGATGTTGTGCTCAGTAAGCGAAACTTGCATTCCGAATTCGTCAACGACAATCGTGCTTTCGCTTATGGTAAGTTCAACTAGGCCGCTTCGCAGGTCAGTGATGACAAGCCGGTCGCCGTAAAGGCTGGTGACTAATCCTGCGACGGCCTGGCCGGTCGTGTAGCCGCCAAGCGCGGCGCCGCTAGTTGGCGCAACTTCGCCGGCGTCGCTCCGCCCATCGCCGTCTCTGTCTGTAAACTGGATATCGACAGCGCCAAAGCTCCCATCGTTGTTGGTGTCCATGTAGGTGCGCCCGCCGCTGATAATCACGAGCTTTCGGGTTCGCGTCCCATCAGGCCCTTTGTAGTGATAGCTAAGCTGCACTGGCATTCCGACATATCCGCCGACGGGAATAGCCGTACTAAGCGGCTCCAGCGTAAGCTGAATGGTCGATTGCCTGCCGGCAGCTATGGCTATCGGGATTGAACAGAGGATGCGGTCGTAGCCTAGACGGTCGCCGTTCACGTCCTCCGCCACATAAAACTCAACCCGCAGGATGGTGTACTTTTTAGCTGGAATATCTCGCAGCAAGAATGTCCCATTCAAGCTTGGGTATGTCGGATAGGGAATACTGTCAACGTCATCTTCAGGATCCACAACGCGCAGCGGCACTTTCCCGATGGCGGTTGCCGCAGGCAGCGGCTGCATGGTCCTGGAATCAAGTATCGTGTAGCTCTTGATGGTAAGGGTTCCCTTCAACGAGCCTTTTGCAGTGCTTGCATATGCGTCTAGGCGGGCCGCCTGCGCTTGGAGGTAGCTGGTCAGGTGCGTAATGGGGTCGGCCACTTGCGGGGTAGGGGGTACGCCGCCGTCGTCAATCGGAGGGACGGCAGTGTTTTCGCCTCTCCCGCCGCAAGAGGCGAGCATCGCCAGCAGCGTCGCCGCCACCAGCAAGAGCCCAATTAGTGCTGTCCGCATCATCTTCCGTTACCGTTAATCTTACGGTATTCCTTTATCGCCGCTCCAAGCCTTGCAATACCTTCGCGGATCTGCTGCTGCGTGAGCAGGCTGAACGCGATGCGCATGTGGTTGCTGTCCTGTTTGCCGGCGAAGAATAGCTTCGCAGGCGCAAACTCCACGCCCCGTGTCACGCAATACTCCAACAGATTACTGCTCATTATATGCTTAGGCATCTCTACCCAAAAGTAGAAGCCGCCCGGCGGCATTTCCCAGCGGAAGTCCTTCGGGAAGTGCTCCCGCATAGCTGCGTCAGTGAGCCGCCTGCGCTCACCGTATATTCTAGCCATTTTCCGCGTATGTAAATCCATGTAGCCCTTCTTGATGAATTCAAGCAGGAGCGTTTGGAGGAAAAAGCTGTCGCTGCGCTCTGTTGAGCGCTTGAATTTAACCAGTGGAACGGCCATATCGCTCGGGGTGCAGACAAATCCGATGCGCAGCCCCGGAAGGAAGCTCTTGGAGAAGCTGCCGACCATGAAGACATGCCCGCCTTCGTCCATCGCCTTAAGCGTCGGCAGCGCGCGCCCTTCCATCTTGAGGAACATCGCCCAGGCGTCCTCAATTATCGGGACGTTATGCTTCTGCGCAATCCTCAGCAACGCCTTGCGCTTCTCGTCGCTCATCACCGTCGCTGTCGGGTTATGCAGGCTTGGCACGGTGATAATCAGGCCAATCTTCTTCGCTTCAACATTCCGCGCCAGGAAGTCCACGTCCATCCCGTCGTGCTCCATCGGCACAGGCAGGTAGGGGATGTGGCGCGAGATGAGCGCGTTTAGGATGCTGGCGAAGGTGGGGTTTTCCACCGCGACCGCCATTCCCTGCCGGTGCAGCAGCCCAAGCAGCATGTTCAGCCCGACCTGGAAGCCTGCGCAGATGACGACCTCGTTTGAACCTTCGCTCATGTCAATCATCTCGCGCGCCAGCACTTGTTCAAGGTGTTCTACGAGCGGCTGGTGGCCCTGCGGATGCCCGCGGTCAAAGAAGAACTCCTCGGGATACCAAAGCAGGTTGCTGGAGACCTTCTTGATGCGGCCAAAGGGGAACTGGTCGGGGTCGGGTAGGGCCTTGGCAAACGAAATATATGGCTCCTCGCCCTGCCACCGCTCGTAATAGCGCGGCATTGCGAAGCTCTCGCCGTTGAATTTGAAGGAGGTGTAGTCCATTTTCACCGGCGCGGCATGCTGTGGCTGGTCGGCCTTCGCCTTGGAGACTTCAGCGCTAACCTTCGTCGGCGGTTTCTTGCTTACATAAGTCTTGCCGCCGGGGTGCGATTCAATCCAGTGGTCTGCGCCAAGCTCAAGGAACGCCTGTAACACCGTGTTGCGCGCCAGCCCAAGCTCCTGCGCAAGCTGGCGGCTTGACGGCAGCACCTGTCCGGGCGCAAGCGCGCCGCTGGCGATGAGCGCTACCACCTGCTCTTTGATTTGCAGGTAAGCCGGCTGCGCAGACTTTTTATCAACCCGAAGCTTCATACATGTATATTTTATCCCCGACTGGCGCAGCCTTAAGCACCAGTTCCAGTTTATTTCCCCTGCGCCAGTTCTTCGTGTCAAGACACATTCCCTTGTAGGCGGGACCAGCCATAGGCTCACCTGCTTCAGTGCTGCTCTGGGCACCATAATACACAATACCAATAACCGAGTATGACGTGCTGATTGAATCCTCCGTAGCCTTGCGCGAAGGAAAAAGCCTGGCTCTGGAAACTGGGCTCTGAAATCTGGACTTCGCCCTTACCCCTTACCCCTTATCCCTTCCCAGTCCCGCGCGCCCGTATGGAACCATACTACCTACTACTTCCTCCACGCTACATCCCTTTCTCCCCATCCCCATCTGCTATAATCGCCAAATCCCAAATGCGATGGCGCGCTGAAAGGCAAGGAGCTTGTGAAACGTGAAAGCGCGCCGGAGGCGAGATGAATTTTGAACTAACCGAAGAACAGCAAATGGTGCGTGACGCCGTCCGCGAATTCGCGGAGGCGGAGCTTTGGCCGCGCGCGGCGGAACTGGACGAAACCCGCGAATTCCCGTGGGACACGGTTCACAAGATGGGCGAGCTTGGCTTCCTCGCCGCGCCCATCCCCGAAGAATACGGCGGCGCGGGGATGGACTCCATCACCTACCTCATCATCGGCATGGAAATATCGCGCTGCTGCGCCGCGCACGCGACCATCCTCGGCGCGCACTGCTCGCTTTGCATGATGCCGCTCTTGGAATACGGCACCGAGGAGCAAAAGAAGAAATACCTGCCCAAGCTCACGAGCGGCGAATGGCTGGGCGCGTTCTCGCTGACCGAGCCCGACGCAGGCAGCGACGCCTCCAATCTGCAGACCGTCGCAGTGAAGGACGGTGAGCACTACGTCATCAACGGCCGCAAGCTGTGGTGCACTAACGGCAACGAGGCGAGCATGGTCATCCTTCTTGCCAACACCAACCCGCGCGCGGGCCTGCGCGGCATCACGCCGTTCATTGTTGAAAAGGGCACGCCGGGCTTCAACCCCGGGCATATTGAGAACACGATGGGCATCCGCGGAAGCCACCAGGCGGAGCTCAATATAGAAAACCTGCGAGTGCACGAAAGCCAGATACTCGGCGGCACGAAGAACATCGGTCGCGGCTTCATGGTTGCGATGAAGACGCTTGACGGCGGGCGCGTGGGAGTAGCGGGCGCAAGCATCGGCATTGCACAGATGGCGCTGGAGCTGGCCGTGAAGTACGCCAAGCAGCGTGTGCAGTTTGGAAAGCCCATCGGCGACTTCCAGGCGGTGCAGATAATGATTGCCGACATGGCGACTGAGATTGAGGCCGCCAAGCATCTCTCGTATTACGCCGCATGGCTCAAGGACCAGCACAGGCCGGTAACTGCAGAGGCTGCGATGGCAAAGGCGTTCGCGTCGGAAGTGGCGTGGAAGGCGACGGATTTGGCGCTGCAAGTTCACGGCGGCTACGGCTACAGCAAAGAGTACCCGATTGAGCGGCTTTTGCGCGACGCGCGCATCAAGCGTATTTATGAAGGCACGAATGAGATACTACGCATGGTTATCGCGCGCGAGATCCTTCGCCGCTATAAGTAGGCTTCGTTACCCCTTTGACAAAGCAGGCGCCCAAGATATCACCTTGAGCGCCTGACTGTATTCAAGCTTAAATGACGCGGCTAAGAAACAGTGGCGCTGCCGCCCTGGACATTCATCGGGAAGTTCTTTATCTTGACGATATCGCCTTCCTTCAAGCCTTCTTTCACTTCGTAGAATTCGTAGTCGGTGGCGCCTAGCTTGACGACCTTCTTTTCAGGAATGCCCTTTTCGTTGCGGATGTAAACAACGACTTCCTCCGGCTTGTCGCCTGGGCGGATGGCCGCGAAGGGGACCAGCAGCAGGTCTTTCATCTCAACGGTCTTGATGCCGATGCTCGCGGTCATGTTCGCCAGCAAGCTTCGGTCCTTATTATCAACTTCAATGATGACTGTGAACGTAGTAAGGCCGCCTGGCGCGGTGCTCCCCTGTGGGAAAACGTTTACGACTATTCCCTCGTAGGTGCGGCCGGCATAAGCGTCAACTTTCATCTCAGCGGTCTGCCCGTTTCGTACATTGCCGATATCAACTTCGTCAATGCTGCCGCGAACTTGCACTGCCGTGAGGTCGGCGATTGCGCAAAGAGTCGTGCCTTCGGTGAAGCCCTGGTTGGAGCTGACGACTGTATC
>JBBIJQ010000111.1:0-4646 GCA_037445915.1 Planctomycetales bacterium
CGTATTGCAGCGGCGGCGCGCTTACGTGCCTTTACGAATTGAAAGATGAGCTTACGTTGTTTGACTTGTCGTTTGACCTGCTGCTCTGCCTTCCGTGGCAGCAGCCGGCGCAGGTTGTTGAAGGCATC
The DNA here is from genome assembly GCA_037445915.1 of Planctomycetales bacterium. Lineage (GTDB taxonomy): Bacteria > 4484-113 > 4484-113 > 4484-113 > 4484-113 > JBBIJQ01. The sequence continues at coordinate 129 of JBBIJQ010000111.1, forward strand.
CATCGCCTGCTTGCCTTCAATCCCGACCATTTCTCGCTATACGCCCTGAAACTTGAAGAAGGGACGCCGCTCGCCAAGCGCTTTATAGGCACGCCCGAAGCCGCCCGCGCCGAGGAACGATACGCCGAAGAGATGGGGCTTGTTGAAGAAACACTCGCCGCCGAAGGCTTCGTGCGCTACGAAATCTCCAACTTCGCGCGCGATGGAAAGTGGTCGCTGCACAACCTCAATTACTGGAACTGCGGCGAATACATCGGCCTGGGCCTGAACGCAAGCGGGCATATCGCAGGTAGCCGCTGGCGCAACCACCGCAATATGGAAGATTACCTGCGCGCGGTTGAGTCCGGCGTGCTGCCCGAAGCCGAAAGCGAAGTGCTCACGCCCGAACAGCGCATCTTTGAGCGCGTAATGCTCGCGATGCGCACGCGCTGGGGTTTGCAGCAAGACGCCGTGCCGCCTGAAGTCTGGCGCGGCCTCTACGCCAATGCGCTTGCCTTTAATAACCGCCTCCCCGGCTTGCTCATCATTGACGATGCCCATATCGCCCCTACCTCCGCCGGCATGAATGTTGAGCATTCCCTCGTCCTTAAGCTGATTGAAACCGTGCTGTAACAAGCGCGGATAACTCCTCCCCACTTGTAGACGGCACTTTAGTGCCGCTCTGGAATCTGGCTGTGCTGTAGAGCGGGGACATGTGCCCCGCCGCTCTGGAATCTGGAATCTGTAACTAATCCCTTCCCCCTAACCCCTTCCTTCAATCTCCCGAATCTTCTCCACGCGCCTTTCATGCCGGCCGCCCTCAAAGCGCGCTTCCATATACAGCCCCAGCCAGCGCTTGATGTCTTCAAGCTCCTGCGTGTCGGCGCTGAAGCAAATTACGTTCGCGTTATTGTGCATCTTCACGAAGCGCGCGATGTGGTCGTTGAATACCACCGCCGCGCGGATTCCCTTCACCTTGTTAATCGCCATGCAAATCCCCGCGCCGCTGCCGCATATCGCGATGCCGAACACTCCGCTATCATCCGCGCCCGCGCCGTGCGTCTCAGCGGCGATGCGCTCGCCCAGCATCTTCGCGTAATCGGGATAGTCCACTGAATCTTCAGCCACAGTGCCGAAGTGCTCCACATCCAGCCCCAGCGCGCGCAGGTGCTCCGCGAGCGCAAGCGCGTATTTGGTGCCCCGGTGGTCGTTTGCAATGTAAGCTTTCATGCGCGCCCCTTTGTTTAAAACTGGAACTGGAAGCTCGTTTGAATTGTGTCGCCGAAGTTTCGCGTCCAAGGCATTGACCGTGTCCACCTATCGTCGCCCCGGTAGATGAACTGCCACGAGACGTTCTCCGACAGCGCATATCCGACCGTGATGTTCACCGATTGGCCGGTGTCGCGGTTGCCCGGATTGCGGTGGTATGCATCGGTGCGGAATGCCGCGTTCACGAAAAGCTGCTGCGATGGCCGCAAGTTCATGCTCGCGCTGGCATAATAAGAGTCAGTGTTACTGTTGCCGTAAAGGCTGGCGCTTTGGTCTTCAGATGTCCCTTCGCCGATGTTGAAGTTGAGGTTGAAATTATTCCTCACGCTCATGCGCGCGGAGAGGGAATACGAGCTGCGGTTATTCTCCGAGCCGCGTCCGGTATAGTCGCGACCGTTGCTGTTTCCTGCGTTCGCCGATAGCGAGAAGCGCTGGTGCGGCGTAAATGAAAGCGAGCCCGACAAGTCGGCATACGAGTTTTGCCGCGTCTTGCTAAGCAAGTCGTTGGTCTCGCGATTCGTCGCCGACATGGACAGGTTTAACTCCTCGGTCGGCTGCAGTCCGATGGAGTAGGAAATGCTGTCGGTGGACATCCGCTGGGACGGGCCGGTTGCCTGGTTGAAGGAAATCTCAGTCCCCGCGCGCCCGCTTCCCCCGCCCGGCAATGGCAGGTTCACACCTGCGGTGAACGACTGCGTTTGCTTTTCGCTGAGCGACCCGTCGGGAGCCATAGTTCTGCGCTGCTCGTTGCTCGCGCTGTAGTCAAGCGCGCTGGCAAGTGCGGATCCCTGCAAACCAACTTTCAAGTACTCCTCTTGCGTCTCGCTCATGCCGCCTGTGACCACAAGGAAGTCATTCCCCGCTTGGCGGTAGGAGTATGAAGTCTTGAGCGTCCCCAGGGGCAGCGCGAGCGCATGGTCAAACGAGAGTTGCGTGGATTCGCTGGAGCGCGTGTTGCCGCCCGGCACGGTCAGCGAGTCGCCAATGGTGCGTGTAAAGCGCAGCGTTCCGTTGGGGATCTTGTATTGCATTGTAACCGTCCCCCCGGTGTTCTCCGAGCCGCTGGCGAGCTTGCCCCCATAGAGGCTGGAGCTAAACGTGCGGGATGCGGATGCGCTCACCGTCGGACCGATAGGCGGCGCAAAGAGCATAGAGTAAGTTTGCGACGAGCTGGTGTCCGCGCGTAACGGAGAAATCAGGCTGGACGAAGGCTGAATCGTAGCGCGGTCGCTAAAGCCCAGCCCGAACTGCACACGGCCGAAGCGGTCTTGGCCGGCGGCTGAGAACGAATACTCGCTCTGCGCCTTTCCGCCAGCGAGCGGCAGGTCTTGCCCTTCAAGCCTTGCGAGGTAAGAGAGGCTGGCCCGAACTGAGATGCCGGACAGCTCAAATGAAGGGAGTCCAGGCTCAATCTTGAATGACTGCGAAAAGGTCGTCGCGTTGGCGGAAGGGTCGCGCGAATTTCCGCGCGTCTCAAACGCCGTGTCAACGACCACTTTTGGGAACGCAGCTTTCGCTGCGCGGGCAAATGCAATTCTTGGTGCCACCGCAAGCAGGGATGTGACCAGTGCGGCAGCCACAAGAATCCTTAGACCAACCATGTTGCTTCCAGCGAGGTGGGGTTTCCCCCGAGAGCTAGGAAGCTGGATTATACATCAAAATCGGGCGGAATGCTATAATTCAACTATGAGCGGGCGAAAAAGGGAATATTATCCGTCCTATTATCGGGACAAGCGGCGGCGCGAGCGTGCGATCCTCTTCCTCAGCACGGTAATTGTCGCCCTAATCGGCATCGGGCTGGTAGTGCTTGCCGGCGTCTATATGCTGCGCCCAAGGGAGAACCTGGACCAGCTTGCGCAGAGGCGCAGCGAGATTGTGGGCACCGGAAGCTCAGCTACCGCTTCTGTCAATATCTCAAAGCAAGCGGCATCCCAGCTTAAAGAGGAGCAGCTTCTTAAGCCTGAAGATATAAGCGAGGTTGGGAACTCGGTTCCTGAAATGTCGCTGGCGCCGATCCAACTTACAGGTGGAGAAGTGGTCGTAGACCAATCCCCGCCCCCCCAGGTAACTCCCAAACAGTCCGCTGACGGGCAGGCGGCTGAACCCTCGCCAAGCATTCCAGATGACGAGTCTTCGCATCCCGCCAAGCCGAAAAATGAAGCATCGCCGGAGAAGCCGAAGGCTGAGGAAGCCAAGCCGCAACCCAAGCCTGCAGAGAATCCAAAGGTGAAGTCTGGCGAAAAGCCTAATGGCCCTGCCCAGAAGCCTGCTCCCCCTCAGAAACAGGAAACCAAGCCTTCCGAGCCTACTTACAAATTCAACGTGTACGCCGGGGTGTGGAACAGCGAAACTGAGGCGAACAGGCAGAAATCTCACCTTCAAGAGATGGGCTTGCAATCAAGCATTATCGCCCGTAGCCAGGGCGACGGGAAGTCATATCTAGTAGCGGTTGGAAGCTCCCTGGAGAACTACGACCAGGCCGCAGCCCTGAAAAACAAGCTGCGTGAAGCCGGCTTCAGTGGCGCGTATATACTGAGGCGCGAAACCTAACCCCTATCCAGCCTCGGCTTTCCCGCAGCACTGCTTATACTTCTTTCCACTTTCGCAGGGGCAAGGGGCGTTGCGCCCGACTTTAGGCTGCGTCCTCACTACCTGCGCTTGGCGCGGCTGCGCGCCGGTGACTCCGCCTTCCGCGCCGCGCCCCATCCCGTGGATGCTGTAAGCGCTCTTGCGCTCAATCTCCTGGTCTTTGCGCACGGCAATACGGAACAGCTTATGGATAACTTCAGTCCCGATGCGGCCTTTCAGCGCGTCAAAAAGCTCGTAGGCTTCCTGCGCATATACGACGATGGGGTCAACCTGCGCATACCCGCGCAGCCCCACGCCCTCGCGAAGGTGGTCAAGGATGTTGAGGTGGTCAATCCAGTTTTCGTCAATTGTGCGCAGCGTGATGACCCGCTCAATCTCGCGCATCCCTTCCGCGCCGATTTCATGTTCCTTCTCCGAATAGAACGCAAGCGAAAGCTCTCGTAGGTATTCCTTTATCTCCTGCGGGTCCTTGCCGTGGATGCGCTCCTTTTCAAACGGCAGCATAGGCAAGGTGGAGCGGACTTCTTGGATGATTGTTTGCTCGTCAACCTCATGTTTCTTGCGGACGGTCTCGTAAACGTACTTGTCCACCGCTGAGTCAACCATCTCGTCAATGAAGATGAGCATCTGCTCGCGCAGGTTCTCTCCGCGCAGGATGCGCCTGCGCTCTGAGTAGATGAC
>JBBIJQ010000112.1:0-4454 GCA_037445915.1 Planctomycetales bacterium
CCTTATGCGGGTTTGCGCGCCTAAACTCGCATACCATTTGCGCCTGCGCGGCGGGCCACATGTCCTCGCCCTACAACAGACTCCAGAACGGCCATTTAAGCCGCCTGCAAGTTATCGCGCTAGGCGATTGCATACAGATTTACTTGACTTGGAATCGTGGCGCGAATATACTTAGGTGAATTGATTGGACGATACACAACCGAGGAAATGGCGCGCATTTTTGATGAGCGCCACCGCTTCCAAATCTGGCTTCAAATTGAGCTCGCCGTCGCCGAAGGATGGGCAGCGCTTGGCCGCATCCCGCAGCCTGACTACAAAAGAATGGCTGCGAAGGCGAAGTTTGATATGGAACTTTTCCGTCGCTACGAAAGCAAAGTGGAACACGAAGTCGTCGCTTTTGTTTCGGCGGTCGGCGACTCGCTTGGCGAGCTTTCCCGCTACTTCCACGACGGCCTCACCAGCTCCGACGTAATGGACACCGCGCAGAGCATGCAGATGCAGGAGGCCTGGGCTGCGCTTATCCCGCCGGTAGAAAGCTTAGTGGACAAGCTGAGCGCGCTCGCGGTCAAGCATAAGCGGACGGTGATGATAGGGCGCACGCACGGCATCCACGCTGAGCCGATAACCTTCGGGCTGAAAGTCCTCGTCTGGCAGCAAGAGCTTGGGCGTGGGCTGGAGCGACTCAAGCGGGCATGCGAGGAAACAGCGGTCGGCAAACTTTCAGGCGCGGTCGGCAACTACGCGCATATCCCACCGCAACTTGAAGAAAGAGCGCTGGCGAAGCTAGGGCTGCGCCCTGAGCCGGTCTCCAACCAAATCGTTCAGCGCGACCGGCATGCAGCCGCGCTTACAGCGCTGGCGCTGCTGGGCGGGACGGTGGAACGCATAGCCGTGGAAATCCGCAGCCTCCAAAGAACGGAGATAGCCGAGCTTGCGGAGCCGTTCCTTGCCGGGCAAAAAGGCTCCAGCTCTATGCCCCACAAGCGCAACCCGATTCTCTGCGAGCGCATGTCGGGCATCGCGCGAATGCTGCGCGGGTATGCGCACACGGCGATGGAGAACATGCCGCTATGGAACGAGCGCGACATATCGCACAGCAGCGCTGAACGCGTCATCATTGCGGACGCCTTTACGCTCGCGGACTATATGATTCAGAAAATGCACTTCGTCATTGACGGCTTGGGCGTTAACACCAAGAAGATGGAGGAGAACATTGGCCTTACGCACGGGCTAGTTTTCTCGCAGCGCCTGCTCATAGCGCTGACGAAAAAAGGACTAACTCGCGACGAGGCCTACCGGCTGGTGCAGGAGCCGGCGATGAAAGCGTTTGAAGAGAGCAGGCACTTCTACAACCTAGTGAAAGATTCGCGCGAGATACGCAAGCACCTCACGCTCATTGAGCTTTCCGACGTATTCAGCGTTGAGCCGTATCTAACCCATGTTGACGACATATTCAAGCGCGTGGGCTTGCACGGGCAGGCCGCGCGCGACAAGCGTCCTGCGCCAAAGCCCGCTACCGTAGGGGCGAAGCCTAAGAGCGCTGACGCCGAGATTGACATAACCGCGCTTGAGCTTCCTGCGGACAGGCCAGTGCGCAGGGGCCGGGGCAGAGGGCGCAGGCCTGCAACGGCTGCGAAGGCTGATGTTCCAGCGCTCCCAAGCACCAAAACTCCCGCCCCCCCAGCGAAACGCCCGCAAGGCGACGCTGCGAGAAGTGATTCTCCATACAGCGCGCTGAAAGGCTGGCGAAGCAAGCCTGCTGGTAGCCAGGTAATGGCTCCCCCACCACCCAAGCCTGAACCTGAGCCGCCCGCGCCGGAGCCAAAAGCCGAAACTGCTGAGGTTAAAACCCGCCGCCCACGCGGTCATCGCGGCGGGAAAGGCCGCAGCAGCGCATCACATCGTAAAACAACCCCCAAAAAGGAGACGGAATAATGGACTGGAAAAAGGGAGAGATGTTGTACGAGGGTAAGGCGAAACGCATTTACGCGACGCAAGACCCCGACTACTATGTCTGCGAATTCAAGGACAGCCTCACCGCCTTAGACGGCGCGATGAAGGCCGAGATGAGCAACAAGGGCGAATGGAACAACGCCATCGCAGCGGCGATTATGGGCTATCTCAATAGCAAGGGCATTCCCACCCATTTCGTGGAAATGATTTCCCCGACTGAGCAGGTTGTCCGAAACCTGAATATGGTGCCGCTGGAGGCGGTCGTGCGCAACTACGTCGCAGGCTCGCTCGCCAAGCGCATTGGGCTGGAGGAAGGCACCCCGCTCTCCCGCCCCGTCCTGGAATACCACTGGAAAAAAGACGAGCTTAATGACCCTCTGCTTACTGAAAACCTCATTCTCGCGTTAGGACTGGCGACCGAGGAGCAACTCGCGGCATTCCGCGAGCTGGCGTTGCGCGTCGATTCGTTGCTTAGCGCGTTCATGGACGAGCGCGGGATAATGCTAGTTGACGCGAAATACGAGTTTGGCTACTTCAACGGCACTGAACTGATGCTCGGCGATGAAATCAGCCCCGACACCTGCCGCTACTGGAACAAGGAAGACATGACTAAGCTGGACAAGGACCGCTTCCGCCGCAAGCTCGGGAACATCGCCGAGGCATACCAGGAGATACTTAAGCGGGTATCGGATAAAGGAGAGAATTGAAGTACATAGGCATCGCTTACATTTACCTTCGCGAAGACTTGCTTGATCCGCAGGGCAAGGCGGTTATGGGCGGGCTGCGACAGCTCGGCTTTGACACCGTTGAAAACGTGCGCGTGGGCAAGCAAATCAAGGTGATGTTTGAAGCCAAAGACGCGGATGAGGGCCTCGCGCGCCTTGACGAGATGTGCAAGAAGCTCCTCGTGAACCCCGTCATTGAGGATTACGAGACGATTCTCATGGCGATGGAAGACAGCACCGAGGCCAAATAAGCGAAACTAGCCGCTTTGCGCCACGGCTATACATAAGTATAGTTTTATGCTAACATAGCACCCTGCGATGGTTGCGAACGACTATTCAGGGGATGAACGATGATTGCAAGGGTGCAGGCAGCGGCGCTCGTTGGGCTTACGGCGCATGAAGTCACCGTTGAGGTGGACATCGCGCTTGGGATGAACAAGTTCTTTCTCGTCGGCCTTCCCGACACGGCGGTGAAGGAAGCAGAGGAGCGCGTCCACTCTGCCATACGCAATTCCGACTTTGACTACCCCTACGACCGCATTACAGTGAACCTCGCGCCCGCCGAGGTGCGCAAGAGCGGCACGTGGTACGACCTGCCGATGGCGGCAGGCATCCTCGCCGCAAGCCGCCAGATCCCGCAAGGCGCGCTGGAAGACGCGGTGATGATTGGCGAGCTTTCGCTGGACGGCAGCCTGCGGGCTGTGCCGGGCATCCTCTCCGCGGCGCTGATGTGCAAGGAGCAGGAAAAGCGCACCCTCATCGTGCCTGCGGATAACGCGGAAGAAGCGGCGTGCTTTGAAGGTGTTCAGGTCTTCGGCGTTAGCCACCTCGCGGAGGCGGCGGCGTTCCTGCGCGGCGACCTCGCGCTGGAGCCCCACTCCGTCACGCCGTTTGACGAGCTGCTGAGCCGCGCGCAATATGAGCTAGACTTGGCGGACGTGAAGGGCCAGGAGCACGCCAAGCGCGCGCTGGAAGTCGCGGCCGCGGGCGCGCACAACATGCTCATGCTCGGCCCGCCGGGGAGCGGTAAGACTATGCTTGCCTCGCGGATGCCCACGATAATGCCGCCTCTCACGCCCGACGAGGCGATTGAAGTTTCGGCTGTGTATTCCATCGCCGGCTTGCTCACTGAAGGGCGCAGCCTCGTTACCACGCGCCCCTTCCGCCACCCGCACTACACCATCTCCGGCCCCGGCCTCATCGGCGGCGGCACGATACCGCAGCCTGGCGAGATCTCGCTGGCGCACAACGGCGTGCTGTTCCTTGACGAGCTGATGGAGTTCCCTAAGTCAACGCTGGAGCTGCTTCGCCAGCCGCTGGAAGACGGGCAAGTGACCATCGCGCGCGCGCAACAGTCCGCGACTTTTCCCTCGCGCTTCCTGATGCTTTCGGCAACTAACCCTTGCCCCTGCGGATATTTCGGCGACCCCACGCGGCCGTGCCGGTGCTCCATGGGCGAAGTGCTGGGCTACCGCAAGCGCCTGTCGGGGCCGCTGCTTGACCGCGTGGACATCGTGCTGGAAGTGCCGCGCCTGCCGGTGGAGAAAATCACCGGACCTGCGGGCGAGAGCAGCGCTACCGTGCGCGAGCGGGTGAAGGCGGCGTGGCAGATGCAGCAGCAGCGGTTCACGGCGCGGCGCAAGCACCGCTTCAATTCGCACTTGCGCGCAAGCGAGCTGGACAAGGTGTGCGCGCTGGACGAGGCGGGGACGAACCTGCTTAACCGCGCGCACGAGCGCCTCGGCCTCACCGCGCGCGGCTACCAGAGCATCAAGC
>JBBIJQ010000113.1:0-4422 GCA_037445915.1 Planctomycetales bacterium
CGTGCTCAAGTTTGAGTTTCACCTCATCCCACACGGCGCGCTGGCGGAGCATTTGCTGAACATCGCGTCGGCTGAAAGGTATGCGCTGGACAAGGACGCGGCGGCGCTGTTGGCATCGCTTTCTGGCGGGTGCGTGCGCGATGCGCTGAGCCACCTTGACCAGGCGATGGTTTACCGCGAAGGCAAGCTGACGCGCGCGGAAGTAGAGGAGTTGTTCTACCTCACCGACCCGGAGCGCATTGTTGACCTTGCGCTGGCGGTGATCTGCGGCGACAAGGAAGGCATCAGTTCCACCTGCGAAGACCTGATTACTTCGGGCAGCGACCCGGAATGGCTGCTCATTGAGCTTGCAGAAGCGCTGGAGCGATTCCTGCTCAGCCGGGTGCGGCTTCGCGAGGCGATGGAGACGCACAATATCTGCCATACCGCGCCGCAGGACGATGCGTTTATCCGCGCAATCGGCGAATGCTGGGACGCGGGCAACCGAATACGACGCGAAGGAAACCCTGCGCTGCTTTTCCGCATCACGCTTTACCGCATCGCCGAGAGCTTCCTGGCGAGTTCCAGCTTCGCGCCAAGCACAGCGCAGCCCCGCCAGCGTGAGCTTCCAACGCCTGCATCTAAGCCGCCAGCGCCGCTGTTTCCGCCAAGGACGCCTGAGGCTGCGCCAAAGGAAATGCCGCAGCCAGTGAAGACTGCGCAAGAAGCTGTGCGCGAGGCCGCCCCGCCGGTAGTTGCCCCTAAGCCAAGACAGGAAGCTGCGGACGCGCTGCCGGTCGGCGATGATACAGACATGGACGGGCTGCTGGGCGATGAGCCGCCTGCGCCTTTACCTTTGCAGGAGCAAGCTTTGGGAGCGCAGCCGATGGAGGACCCGGGAACCGCGTCGCTGTTTGAGAATGGCAACAGCCCGTTTCGCGCCGTGCTGGAAGCGAACCACAAGCGGGCCTCCGCCGTTGGCAACTCAACGCCCGTAGTTGAACCTGCGCAACACCAGCCTGCCGCTGAAAAGCCTGCGAAGGCGAAGTGCGCCGAGCCTACGCTTGCTACCGACCCGCGCTGGAAAGCGATGATGGAGGATCTGCGCAAGGAAAGCATTTCCACCTTCTGCCTGCTTTTTGAGGGGCCGTCGCCTGCGCTTGAGGGCGACACGCTGACGGTTAGCTACCCACGCCGCCTGCGCTACTTTGCGCCCATCGCGCAAGACGCGCTACATTCGCGTATACTGAAAGCGCTGGCGAAGCGGCATTTCGGCGAAGCCGCCGAGCTGCGCATAGTTACTGAAGAGCCGGGTGACGACCCCGCAGACGCCGCCCAGATTGCGGCACTGAAGATTTTCCCGGGCAGCAAGCCTGCGGCCTTGGGCGATTAGGAGCGAACAATGAACAAGCCGTTTGATTACAGTTGGATTGTCTTCGGGATAGTTATCCTTATCATTATCGTCGGCTACAAGCCGGTAGTGAACAAGATCACCGCCGCGCGCCAGAAGGCAGATTCCACAAGCGACTGGGCTAAAGGCAAGGAGATTTTCTACGACCCGATGATATGGGGCCGCGAGAACCGCAGTTGCGCGATGTGCCATGCCAAGGATTACACGCTTGCACAGGGCTTTGACAAGGTTGACATGACTGAGTACGGCTACCGCGAGTTGGTAGGCCTGAAGAAGTCTTACGGCATTGGGGTCGTCGGGACGCCGGAGAAGCTGTTGCGGCAAGTGAATAGCTGCCTGATGTCTGGCGCGCGCATTGAAGCCGGCACAATAGACAGCAATAATACGAAGTGGGAGCCGCTCCTCGCTTATCTCCTCCGCGAGTTTGGGTAGGGTTTACGCCCGCAGGACTTTCTTCAGATACTTGCCGGTGTAGCTTCCTTTGGCGCGGGCGATGTCCTCCGGCGTGCCTTCAGCGATGACATGCCCACCTTCGCTGCCGCCTTCAGGGCCTAAGTCAATAACCCAGTCTGCGCACTTGATCACGTCAAGGTTGTGCTCAATCACGACGATGGTGTTTCCCGCGTCGGCAAGCCGGTTGAGCACTCCAAGCAGCTTGCGTATATCCTCAAAATGCAGGCCGGTTGTGGGCTCGTCAAGCAGATAGAGCGTGCGGCCGAGGCTGCGCTTGGTAAGCTCTTTCGCGAGCTTTACGCGCTGGCTCTCGCCGCCGGAAAGTGTGGGCGCGGGCTGGCCGATGTGAATGTAATCAAGCCCCACGTCGCTAAGAGTTTGCAGCACGCGCGCGATGGGCGGGATGGCGTAGAAATGCACCATTGCCTCGGCGACGGTCATCTCCAGCACATCAAAGATGCTCTTGCCCTTGTAAGTCACGGTCAACGTTTCACGGTTGAATCGCCGCCCGCAGCACTCCTCGCACTTCACGTAAACGTCGGGGAGGAAGTGCAGCTCCACTTTCTTCACGCCGTCACCCTGGCAGGCTTCGCAGCGCCCGCCCTTCACGTTGAAGCTGAAGCGGCCCGGCTGGTATCCGCGCACGCGGCTTTCCGGCAACTCGGAATACAGCTTGCGGATGGGGTCCCACACGCCGGTGTAGGTCGCAGGGTTGCTACGCGGCGTGCGGCCGATGGGCTTCTGGCTGATGCGGATGACGTGGTCTATGTTATCGGTGACGCCGGAAATCTTGTCGTAGCTTCCCGCGCGCTTCAGGCTCTTGTTGATGATGTTATAGGCGGCGCGGTGCAGCGTCTCGTTGACCAGCGTGCTCTTTCCGCTGCCGGACACGCCGGTAACCGCGATGAACTTGCCGAGGGGGAAGCGGGCGCGGATGCGCTTAAGGTTGTTGGCGCGCGCGCCGGTGATCTCAATCGCCTTGCCGTTGCCATTGCGGCGCGCCTTCGGCGCTTCAATGCGCAGCTTGCCGCTCAGGTATTTGCCGGTAAGCGTCTTGCCTTCTTGCGCAAGCTCTGCGGCGGTGCCCATGCCCACTATCGCTCCGCCGTGCACGCCAGCGCCGGGGCCGAAGTCCACGACGAGGTCGGCGGTCTCCATCGCCTCGCGGTCGTGCTCAACAACAACGATGGTGTTGCCGATGTCGCGCAAGTGGATGAGCGTGTTCAGCAGGCGCTTGTTGTCGCGCGAATGCAGGCCGATGCTGGGCTCGTCAAGCACGTAGAGCACGCCGGTAAGGCCGCTGCCAATCTGCGACGCGAGGCGGATGCGCTGGCTTTCTCCGCCGGATAGAGACGGGGCGCTGCGCGAAAGTGTGAGGTAGCCCAGGCCGACGTCGGACATGAACTGCAGCCGCGCGCGTATTTCCTTCACCAACTCGGCCGCGATTTGCGCCGATGCGCCCTTGAGTTTCAGTTTGGCAAAGAACTCCAGCGCGCCGCTCACCGGCAGGTCAGCCAGCTCTCCAATGCCCATTCCGCCGACACGCACAGCGAGCGGTTGTGGGCTAAGGCGCTTGCCGCAACATACACCGCATGGGTTGTTGGCGAAGAAGTATGCGTAGTATCTGCGCGCACCCTCGCTCTGTGTTTCGTGATAAAGGCGCTTGATGCTGTTGGCGACGCCCTCGTATTGCGTCATCCTCCCGCGCCTGCGCCACCTCGCGCCGAATATCACCGCGCGCTGCGCTTTTTCCGGCAGTTCGTTCCACGGCGTGTCAAGGTTCGCGCCGGCTTCGCGCAGCATCTCGTCAAGGTAGCTTTGCATGTAGCTCGCGCGCCCGTTCATCAGCCCCCAAAAGCGCACTGCGCCTTCGCGGATGGACAGCGCCGGGTCCGGCACTAGCGTTTCCAAGTCCACTTCCTCGCTAAGCCCAAGGCCGCCGCAAGATTCGCACATCCCCGCCGGGTTGTTGAACGAGAACATCTGCGGCGTAAGCTCTTCGTAGCTAATGGCACATTCCGTGCAGGCGAGCTTCAGGCTGAACACGCGCTCTTCGCCGCTGTCGGCATTGAGCGTGTGCGAAACGCCGTTGCCCTCACGCAGCGCGGTCTCAACTGACTCTGCAAGCCGCGTGCGCTCGCCCGGCTCAATTCGCAGGCGGTCAACGACGATTTCAATGTCGTGCTTGCGCTTCTTGTCCAGCGTGATTTCCTCTTCCAGCGAAGTAATGCGTCCGTTCACCCGCACGCGGGCGAATCCCGAAGTGCGCGCCGCAGCAAACACGTCCTTGTATTCGCCCTTGCGCCCCGATATCACAGGCGCGAGAAGGTAGATGCGGCTGCCTTCGGGGTAGGCGAGGATGCTGTCCACGATGTTGTCCACCGTCTGCTTGCCCACGGGCTTGCCGCATTTCACGCAATGCTGGATGCCGACGCGCGCGTAAAGCACGCGCAGGTAATCGTGGATTTCGGTGACGGTGCCGACTGTGGAGCGGGGGTTGTGGCTGGCGGTGCGCTGCTCAATGGCGATGGTCGGGGAGAGGCCGGAGATGTGCTCCACCTCGGGCTTGTCAAAGTTCA
>JBBIJQ010000114.1:0-4220 GCA_037445915.1 Planctomycetales bacterium
GTACATCGGCCTGCAGTGGGCACAGGGAACAGGCTTCATGGGCGCGGGGACGCTTATTGACGTCGCGGGCATCGACGTGTACCGTGGCGAGGAGCTTATGCAGGGCGCTGCGATATTCGGCGTGGGCATCAAGCTTGACCTTGGTGGAAACGACCGCACCGAGGCGCAATGCAAATCGCAGGGCTTTGGCGGCGCACACAGCATCGCGCTGCATATTGATGCCGCGGGCGACGATTACTGCTACGCTTCGGGGAAGTATCCCACGAACTACGGAGACCCCGGCATTTTTGACGCCTGGTCGCAGGGCTGCGCAATGGGCTTCCGCGAATACGCCTCGGGCGGCATCGCGGGGATGATGGACTTTGCTGGCGACGACTATTATGAGGCGGGCAATTTTTCGCAGGGCGGTGGCTATTACTTCGGTTACGGCTTCCAGCGCGATGTCGCAGGCGATGACCGTTACATCGGCTCGCGCTACAACCAGGGCTTCGCCGCCCATCAGGCGGCAGGCTGCTTCATTGAAGACTCGGGCGACGACTATTACCACACGCGGCAGGCTGTTGCGCAAGGGCTGGCGTGGGACGAGTGCGTAACAATGTTCGTTGAAGGCGGCGGCGATGACATCTATGAGGGCGGGGGCGGGTTCTCGCAAGGCGCGTCTGCGCACAATTCACTATGTGTAATGTGGGACCGAGGCGGAGACGATGTCTATGACTATCCTGCCGGACAAGCTCGCGCGGGCGGCAATGATTATCACGGCGGGACGTCGCTCTCGCTGTTCATTGACGAAGGCGGCGGGGACGATTCCTACAACTGGACAGGCGGGCATGACGCTCTTATCTCCGGCTGGCCGCAGCACGGCGTGTTCTGCGACCTGCCCGGGAGTATTGAGGATGCGCTTACAGGCAAGGCATGGAAGAAGCTCTGGGTGAAAGCGCCGTAGCCTTATTGCTAAAAGCGCGGGACAGGCGATGATGCCCATCCCGCGCTGATACGCGAAGTAATGCTCAAGTTCAAGTGCGAGCTATTTGCCGCCGGTCTTAGGTGGAGTCTGGGTGCCGGGAGGGTTCTGTCCCGGAGGCGTCTGACCGGGGGGAACTTGCCCGCCAGGAGCAGGCGGCTGCGGCATGTTCGCCCCAGGTTCTTGTCGAGGCTGCGGGCCGCCAGGCTGGCCGGGGCGGAACTGCTGCCCGGGCTGCTGGCCAGAGCGCTCCATCATCTGCTGGCGTATGCGGTCGCCCGGCTGGATACGCTGGTTTTGCTGCATCCCAGGCTGATTCATCATTGGTTGTGGGCGGCGAACGCCAGGCCTGACATAAACAGCAGTGATAACCGCGGCGATTATCAGTACCCAAGCTGCAACCAAGAGCCACTTCTGGCACTTTGCGTAATAGCCGACCTCAGCCTCTAAAGGCCAATCATTGTTGACCGCCAGCGAATGGGCGCTTTTCTCAACAAGCATTGATCCCTTGAGCGCGCTAAGGCCGAGCAAAGCAAGCGCGATGAAGAAAGCCCAATACGTCCAGGGGGACATGCGAGAATGCATAGATGCCAGGTAGAAAACAATACCTAGCGCAAGAAGAGCCGCCATCTGGCAGCGCATAGTGGCAAGCTTAATGCCCAGCTTGCGCCCATGGCACTTGCCAGCGCACTTGTGTTCAGAATGTCCGTCGCTCATTGTGCAACCTCCCGAAATACATACGTAAGTGACGCCGGCAGGAGTATACTTGTTCAAACCTGTTCCCGCCGGAAGCAGTATTATAGCGATATGACCCTTTCCGGGCTGTCCTTGCATTCCAACCAGGTTGTATTGTGGGTCTTAGCTTAGCCGGTGTGCAGGCGCGGGCGTTGGATGGGAAACGCCCAACTTTCGCCGCACGTGGAGTATCCAGAAGAGCGTTACAACGAAAGCAAGTGTGTCGGCTACTGGTCCGGAAGCCCAGATGCCCGGCAGCCCGTAGAAGTGCGAGAACACCGCGAGCAGCGGAAGGATGAACACAATCTGCCGCAGGAGCGAAAGCGCCATTGCCTCGCCTCCGCGCTTCATCCCCTGCAGCGCTGTAATCCACATAAACTGCGGGCCGACGAGGAAATACGCCAGCGCTGAAATACGGATTGCCATCGTAGCGTCAGCGAGCAGGACGGGACTCTTTGAAAACAACGACGAAAGCGGGGCTGCGAAGAGGAGGAGAACTGCTTGGGTCGCCGTAGTGACTACAGTCGCGTAAACCGTCGCGATGCGCAACGCTTGCCACATCCGCTTGTAGTTGCCTGCGCCGTAGTTGTAGCCGATGATGGGCATAAGCCCCTGCGACATGCCAACAATCGGCATTAGGAAAACGCCGACGATGCGGAAGAACAGTCCGTAGGCCGCAATGGCGACCGTGCCGAACGCGCCGAGGAAGTGGTTGAAAATGATGATAACCAGGCTGGCGGTAAGCTGCATTATCATCGCAGGCCCGCCCACGCGGTATATATCATAGATAACGCCGAAGCTTGGCAGCAGGTAACGCGGCTTCACGCGATAAGCGGAATTGCGCCCGCGCATATAAATGAAATACGCGAGAGCGCCGAGGAACTGCGTGAATACCGTGCCCAGCGCTGCGCCGGCAACCCCCATCTGCGGGAAGAAGCCCCAGCCGAAGATGAGGAACGGGTCCAGTATCGCATTCGCGACTGCCGAAGCGATGGCGATATACATCGGCGTGATGGCGTCGCCGCTCCCGCGCAGCAGGTTATTGCTCATCATCATAAAGTAGAGGAACGGGGTACCAAAAGAGATGATGAACAAGTATGTGTGCGAGAGGGCCCAGAAGTCCGGCAGCGCGTTGAAGGCCTTCAAGATGGGATCGGTTAGGAATACGCCAGCGCAAAGCGTTAGCGCGCCCAGCGCGATGCTGAGAAAATACACCTGGCCCGCGACGCGGTTCGCGCCGTCGGTGTCGCCCTTGCCGAACAGCCGCGACGCCAATGACGAGATGCCAATGCCGGTGCCTGCGCCAAGCGCTACGTTAACCATTTGAAACGGAAAAACAACCGCCAGCGCCGCTATGGCGTCCGCGCCAAGCCGCGAAACCCAAAACGTGTTGACCACGTTATACAGGTTCATCATCAGGAACGAGACCATCCCAGGCAGGCTTAAGCGGATGAGCAGCGGCCCGAGAGGCTGCGTTCCCAAGTTGGCTGTGTAATTCCTTAGCGCCACGCGAAGGGGAAATTATACGCTTATTCCTATAAACCTAACCGGCTAATGCCTGCCTATATCTTTCCAAATATCTTTGCCAGGGCGCGGTGGATGTTGTGTGGAAATCCGGGGCCTTCAACGAATAGGATAGGGCAGCCGCCGACGACTTCCATTCCCTGCTTTTCCGCATACTCGCGATTGTCTTTGCTGCACGCGCCCATGACGAGCCACACCTTCTTGATACCTGCGGTGGCCAGTTCCCCAATGGCATTATAGGCGTCTTTGGGCTTTAGCACGACGATTGCGAAGTCGGGCGGAGGCTTGATTTCATCGGCTAAGCGCACCGTCTCCAATCCCTTCATCTCTTCGGAAGTGGCGCACGGGTGAACGGCGATGATTTTGGTTATGGGCGAGTATTGGCGGATGGAATTGAGGATATCCCAGCCGTAACCCTTGCCGCTTCGGGACAGCCCGATAAACGCGACCGTTACGTTGCTGTGCAGATATTCATGTTGCAGCGCCATGCGCGCCTCCCGGCAATGGATATGCGCTATTCTAGCACTTAGGATAAGCGGCGAGCTTGCGCTATAGCGGATGCGCTTGTCAAAGAAGGCGATGCGCCATAGGCGCACTAGATGCCGAAGGGGGGACTCGAACGCGCCGCAGGCGCGCAAGCCCCCGCAGGGGGCGCAGCTTTACCCGCCTTTGGCGGGCCCCACGCTTGAAAGCATAACTAGAACTGCCGAAGGGGGGACTCGAACCCCCACGAGGTAACCCTCACTAGGTCCTGAACCTAGCGCGTCTGCCATTCCGCCACTTCGGCACGGCTGCTCCCTGCGTCGCAGGGGCACACATTCTAACATCGCTTAGGTGCTTGGGCAAGTGAAGCAGGACAACTTGCGCGGCTAACTCACGGGCAGCTTGCGGACGGCATCACGCAGATTGTCTATCTGGCGCGGCAGTGTGTTGGTCTTCAGGCTGCATCCCGGCGCGAGAATAAATGCGCGGCACTTTAGCTGCGCATGCGCGTCGTCAA
>JBBIJQ010000115.1:0-4058 GCA_037445915.1 Planctomycetales bacterium
GTTATGCACATGAAAAACGGACTAATAGAAAAAGCTATCGAAGAATTCAAGAATAGACGCCTCGGTGTCTACAAGGCCGACCCTGACCAAATAGTCCGTGACACACGTGTGGCTGAGCGAGCAACCAAAGATCACGTCGGACGATGGCTTTTTGAGCTGCTACAGAATAGCGATGATGCCGAAGCCTCGGAAGTGCGGATCATTATTGATAAAGATACTATCTATGTGGCGGATAACGGTCACGGCCTCAAGCCTGTAGCCGTGAGCGCTATCTGCGGCACCGATTTCTCGGACAAGACTATCGGCACGATAGGCCGCAAAGGCGTGGGGTTTAAGTCGGTATACGAGGTTTCCCAGAACCCACAAGTGCTTACCGTAGACGGTGAGGGCATCGAGTTCAGCCCTGAAAAAACCAAGGGGTGGCTGCGCGAGAACGGCCTGAATGAGGGCCACGTACCATACCAATGGGTTCCATTCTTCATCCCGTGGGGTGATGCCCAACCACGAGACCCGCATCTTAATGATTTCAAGGCGAAGGCCTTCAAAACGGTTGTCAGGCTGCCCGGCCTTTTCCCGGAGAATAAGCAGAAGGTGGAACAACTGCTGCTGGAGTGGCCGCCGCACGCGCTCTTTGCCTTCCGACACATTCGGCAAATCACGGCTCCCGGACTAGAGGTTGTCCTGAGTGCTGGGGACGGTGTCTGGTCGTTGTGCGACAGCCGAGGGCAGACCCCAGTTGAGTGGCGTGTCGCTAAACATACAGAGTCCCCTCTCGCCGACTTGCTGGAAATGCTGGGGGCCGATGAGCGCAAGGCCGTTGCTACGGGAGGGGTCAGCTTCCTCATTGCTGCTCCACTTGAAAACGATTGTGTCGTGCCGACATCAGACTACCTTCCCGTTCACGTTTTCTATCCGACGGAGCAGAAGGGCCCAGTGCGTCTGCTCCTTCACGCCGAGTTCCTGGTCAAGAGCGACCGGACCGCTCTCATGCCACTGGACGGCAACCCCTTCAACGCTTGGGTTGCCGACAGACTCGCCTACCATATCTGCAAGTTTGTGAATGACGCATACCGCCCAGAAGCGCCGAGCAGTCATGCCGCCCTGCTTGTTCCGTTCGCGGACAGGACTTCTCATCCCGTTGCCGGGAATTTATGGCAGCGTGTGGCCGACGAAGTGAAGAAATGCCTCCGACTTGCCGACGTTGAAGGTTGCCAGCGATTGAGTCTTGAAGAGGCCCGGTTAGTCTCCGTCAGCGTCCGCCCCGACTTGGCGCGCACCTTGATTGAATCCACGAGTGCTCGAGGACAACTGCTGCATCCTTCATTCGACAACGACAAAGAAGCACACAAGGCACTCAGGGAGTTGGGCTGCAAGGAAATCCATAATCAAGACTTGATGGCGGCCATTGCAGAGAATGCCGATTCGCTCGCCGCCGACACACAATGGGTATGGGCTTGCTGGATATGGCTTGCCGACTGGGTAGCCAAGGAACCATACGGAGAGGAACACAGGAAGAGAATCAAGCGTGCGAGTTCGCTGCCTGTGGTGCCTGTCAATGGCAGTTTGGTGAAGGCTTCAGACCTTGCAGGCCGAATCGTGACCTGGCGACCGGATGCAGGCGTGGGCAACCTGCGAGATTGGCTGCCGCTGACCTTCGTGGAGGACTGGTTCCGTGACCGATTACAAAGTGAAGCCGAGCAAGAGTCCCAGGTCAAGAAGCTCAGCAAGGAGTTGGAGATCGCTGAGCCGGGCGCGGATATTATCCAACGCGCCGTCGGCCGAGCGATCGAACAGTATTGGAAAGACAAACAGGGCGATCCGGGACGCTTCCTGGATTTCATCCTGGACCAAGACTGGCATGAGACGGCTGATGCTTCGCCATCGCTGAGGCGGTGTCCTGTACCCCTTTCGCAATCCGTGCAGGGCGAGACATGGGCCGAGGCTGGGAAGGCTTATTTCGGCAGAGAATGGAGCAATGACCTGCTTGCAGACTTGTATGAAGGCCGTGACGGTGTTGCTTGGGTGCAGCGCATGGGCGGGGACGCGGAAAGGGAGCGCTCGATTCTCGCATGGCTCGGGTGCGCCGCTTCTCCACGTATCATCACGGATCACGGGTCCAACAGAAACGGTATTCTTGAATATAAATTGCCCGATGGGTGCCGTGCATGGCGAACACAGGAGTTCGGAGATACAGATTACCGCACGTCGACTGTGGACGCCATCAGCCATCTTGATGCCTTGACTATTGAAGAACTCAGCGTCATCCAAATGCGCGCCCTGCTCGTATTGCTCGCGAAACACTGGAAAGAGTATTACGAGGAAAACTCACAAGCGAGGCTGTCGTGGTTCTACTACTCAACGCGGTCGCGCTTAGTTCGTGCCTTCTGGTGGTTCCAAATCCTGCACGATATCCGACCTGCGACGACAAGCAGGTCGGCGGTGCCCGCCCTTGCCAATTGCTGGCTGCCTGACAAGCGAACAGAGCGTGCTATAGGGGACCTCCTACCCGTCATTGACCTTGATGCCTTTGGGGACGACAAGGACGTTGTCGGCGACTGGCTCATCAGCGCGGTCGGCCTCCGAACACGAATAGAACAAGTGACCATAGAAGAGTGGAAAGCACTCCTGTCCAGGCACATACCTGACAAAGCCCCCGCCGAACGCCTTGTGTCGGAAGAACGGCTTCGAGACAAAGTAACGGGATGGTACGCGGCCTGCCTTGAGACTGCGGCGGAACAGGAAAACGTTTCAGAGAAAGCCTTCACATCGTGCCCGCTCCTATGCCGGAAGGGAGACGTGTGGAAATATGTGGCGGACAAGATGCGGTATCTGGAAGACGACAACGACCTTGGCACGGCATTCGCTGAGGATGTCTGGCTCTTCCATATCCCTGCCCGACTAGCCGCCGACGCCGGGAAGTACTTCGGTGTTCTGCTTATGTCGCAATCGGTTGAGGTCAACGTCACACCGGGGGAACCGCAGTCGCTGTTGTCAGACGAATTGAATGTGCGGTTCTGCGAGTCCCTTCCGTATGTGTGGGCTTGGAGGTCATCGCAGAGCAAGCAGGCTGCCGACAGGTTATCGGTTCGCCTAAAGGGTTTGGAGGTGCTCGTCGTGCCCGCCCTGAAGGCGAGTCTGTCCCTGGATGGCTTGCGTCACGAAGTCGAACGACGCTGGCACGTAAATGATCATACGATCTACTTGCACAAAGATTACGCGAACGAGGCCGGGTTGGCGCAAGCGTTGGCGAAAGCACTTGACGTCAGGTCAGAGGCGGATTTCTACGAGAACCTTCTTCGCTGCACTGACGACCGTCAGCGAAAGGAGAAGCTTCTGAGTAAAGGCATAGCGGATGCCGAGATAGACAGGTGCCTCCGCGAGTACTCAGAACCGCCCGCCGATGAAGAGCATGACGAAGGCCCCGGGAGGGCAACAAAAGGCGAGCAAGATAGTAGCACCTATCAAGAAACTTCGGGCGGCGGCAGTGAAGGACAACAACGCAAACAATCCCCAGCCGCGCAACCGGGTGAGACTTCGGATGGAACGTCATCAGGATCTCCGGAGAGCGAGAAACAACCCCTGCGCCTGAAAGATCCCAGTACAACACCCTACGTTTTTGGTAGCCCGCCCAGTGGAGGTGCCGGAACTGGTGGCAGTGGCGAGGGCGGAGTCACGGAGCGGGAATGGCGTTCCCTGACGGATGCGGAAAAGACGGAGTTGGAGGAGGCAGGCAGAGTCCTTGCGGCACGCGAACTGGAGAGTATGGGTTTCTCAGTCGAGAAGATGCCACAAGGCAATCCCGGTTTTGACCTTCGGGCGAAGAAGGACGGGGATGAATACCGCGTTGAGGTAAAGGCTCACAGCGGTCGGGCAACCATCGTGGATGTAACGCAGCGGGAATATAAGGAGTATTTGGGCCAGCAAGGATATCGCTGGGAGCTCTGGAATGTCGAGCACCTGGCGGAGGATGATTCCTATTCAGTCGTCATCACGCGATACGATCAAATTCCCGATGATGCCCTCGACGCCCGGACATTCCGGGTAGACCTGAAGAAGTG
>JBBIJQ010000116.1:0-3968 GCA_037445915.1 Planctomycetales bacterium
TGAATGTTGAAGCGCCGGTGCGCGTGCTCGGCGTGACGCCCTTACAGGGCCTCGCAGGCGCGGAGGTTAAGTTCACAGCGTTCGTCGCTGGCACTGGGCCGTTCGCCTACGAATGGGAATTCGGCGGCGGCGCAACGCCTAACACTTCCACTGCGGCACAGCCGGTTGTCACGCTGAACAACGACGCGGTGGACACGCAGTATTCCGCGCAGGTCAAGGTCACTGGCGCAAGCGGCAGCGCCACGCGCCACTTCACGCTTACGGTCACCACGCTACCCGGTAATCCGCCGGTCATCAATTACGTCGGGCCGTTTGCAGGCTTGAGCGGCGAGCAGCTTAGTTTCAGCGCAGACGTTTCAGGCGACGAGCCGCTTACATACTCCTGGGAATTTGACGGTGGCGCCAGCCCGCCCGTGAGCGCCTGTATGTTTACTGGTATCAAGTCCCAAACCCATTAGACTCAGGGGACTTATTCAACTTTCAGATAACACTTGACGTATAAAATATTGGACCTTCATACCGAGCGAAGCGCGAGTCCGCATTGTGCCAAGTTACGTTGATAGAAGTAATTCCCCTGACAGAGGGGATACTTATTTGGACCCGGTAGATCCATTGCCACATACTTGGGATTCCGTTCAGAACGAAGCCCTATCTGAGCCCGACTGTTATTACCTACACATTCCTATATTCTTGAACTTGTAGGTTGCCAACTGAAATTCCGAAGCAAGGGCGGCGTCAGTGCCGCCCCTTGCGCGGATGGTAATACGCTGATGGAGTCCGCAAGCTGCGCTAGCCTATGCTAGAATCTGCAACGGCCGGGGGCGCAGGATGCGCTTCCAATCAAGGCCGGGGGATTTCCCAGGCAGCTTGATGACGTCTTTGATACTCATAACCGGCGCGGGGTCGTTCGCACTGGCGCTCGCCCTTACGCCGTGGGTAATGTGGCTGTGCAAGAGGCTTTGCCTCTACGACAAGGCGGACGCCCGGAAGGTGCACCGGGGCGACATGCCGCGCCTGGGCGGGGTCTCGCTGTTCATCGCCACGATGGCGTTCATCATATTCGTCACCGCGTTTCTTGACAGCGCATACATCCCGCTTAGCAGGATGCAGATTACAGGTTTTTTCGCGGGCGCAGCGCTATTTTTCGGGCTTGGGCTGGCAGACGACATCTACCACCTTTCCGCGAAACTCAAGTTCGTCCTGCAAATCCTGTTTGC
Source organism: Planctomycetales bacterium (assembly GCA_037445915.1). Classification (GTDB taxonomy): domain Bacteria; phylum 4484-113; class 4484-113; order 4484-113; family 4484-113; genus JBBIJQ01. The sequence continues at coordinate 1,218 of JBBIJQ010000116.1, forward strand.
CATCGGCGTCGCCTGGGCTGGCATAAGCATCGGGACGCTTTTCGGCACGGTCGCTCTGCCGGTTTGGCTCAACTACGCGCTGACGGTGTTCTGGATTGTCGGCATCGTCAACACGATTAACTTTATAGACGGCCTGGACGGGTTGTCGGCGGGCATCAGCGCCATCTCGTTCCTGGCGATACTCGTGCTGTCGCTGGTGCGCGGGGACTATTACTTCTGCTTGGTAAGCCTCGCGGTGCTGGGCGCGCTGCTGGGCTTTCTGCCATACAACTTCTATCCGGCGCGCGTGTTCATAGGCGACTGCGGCGCGCTGCTAATGGGGTATTTCCTCGCGTCCATCTCGCTTTTGGGCCTGTTCAAGCAGACGACGCTCATCGCGGCGAGCCTCCCCGTCCTCATCCTGCTTATCCCGATAATGGACACGTTCTTCGCCATTACGCGGCGGCTTGCGAAGCACAAGCCGATTACCTCGCCGGACAAGAAGCACATCCACCACCGCATCTTGTTCTTCGTCAACAAGCGCTACCGCCAGAAGTTGTCCCGCAATGGAGCGCCTGTAGATATGGAAACGAAACAACTCCTTGAAGGGCTGGCGCACCGCAACACGGTGCTTTACCTCTATCTCGCATCGGCGATATTCGCCGCGCTTGCAGTGCTCTTGGGGCTGCGGGGGCTTTGATGCGGTTGCACACGCTTCAAAGCATGGCAGAAGCGTTTTGCCGGGCACAAGGTCGAGGATGTCCACTCTGGCAACGCCTGGTGTGAGCGTAACGCTATTCACAAATCATGAGTAACAGCGAAAAGCCGATATCTTCACGCCGGATTGGGGAAGACGGACGGATTAAAGTAACTCCACGGGATGTTGCCATAATCCTCACCCCTTATATCGGTGGCAGATTCTGGGAGCAGTTGACGCTGGTTCTCCCAGTCGTGGTCTATTTGGCCCTGTTTCAGCTTTTCGTTCTCCAGGGCAGCGTTGAAGATGCGCTAAAGATAAGCTTCGGAATATTCAGCGTAATCGTCGGGCTGATGTTTTTTATGGAAGGCTTGCGGCTAGGCTTGATGCCTTTCAGTGAGCGAATCGGCGCGGGCTTGCCGCAAAAGGCGGCGCTGGCGGTAGTTCTCGGTTTTGCCTTCCTGGTTGGGCTGGGTGCGACGCTTGCAGAGCCTTCAATCGGCGCGCTGAAGGCGGCAGGGGCGTGGGTTGACCCCGGGAAAGCCCCGTTGCTCTACTATCTCTTAAATCAGAAAAGCACACTGCTAGTCGTATCTATAGGCATTGGCGTGGGCCTGGCATCCATGATCGGAATCCTGCGTATCATCCGCGACTGGCGGTTAGGGATTCTCATAACGCCAGCGGTGCTGGCAGCGCTTGCCTTGACAGCACTTGCCGCAACGAACAAGGCCACCGCCCCCATCATTGGGTTGGCATGGGACAGCGGTGCGGTGACAACCGGCCCGGTAACAGTCCCTCTAGTATTGTCGTTGGGGATTGGATTGGCGGCGGTCCTTGGGCGGGCGGATTCGGGCAAGGCCGGCTTCGGCGTCGTCACACTGGCGTCGCTGTTTCCGATAGTAGCAGTTTTAGGCGTAGGGCTGGTGCTCCACTACGTCCTTAACTTTGACCCATCAAGCATCGCTAATATTGTGCGCCCAGAAAACGCTGCCCAGCCCCCAGAGATAGCCCATGTGCTGTTGAACGCCTTGCTGGCTTCTGTGCAGGCGATAGTCCCCCTAGTCGTCTTCCTTGGATTAGTGTTGGCTTTGCTGGTGAAAACACCGCTGGAGCGGCCGCAGGAAGTTTGGCTGGGCATCGGCTTCGCCGTCTTCGGGATGTTCCTGTTCAACGTCGGGCTGGCGACGGGCCTATCGCCGCTGGGAAGCCAAGTGGGAGGCACGTTACCGACACCATTCAGCCCGCCTGAAAGCTCTCTTATGGGGGAAGCGCTCGGCCGTGCGGTCACAATTGTCTTCGCCTTCCTAATGGGATATGGCGCGACACTGGCCGAGCCTGCGCTCAACGCATTGGCCATCAAGGTTGAGGAAATCACGGTCGGCGCATTCAAACGCAAGCTGCTGATGCACTCGGTCGCCTTTGGGGTCGGCATCGGCATAGCGCTGGGAGTGGCGAAACTCTTGTTTGATATCTCGCTGGCTTGGCTGCTCATTCCTCTTTACCTTTTACTTCTGCCGCTAACAGCAGTCTCCAGCGAAATGTTCGTCAACATTGGATGGGACAGCGCGGGAGTGACGACCGGACCAATAACGGTGCCACTGGTGGTTGCGCTGGGCTTAGGCCTTGGAAGCTCGATGAATCTTGTAGATGGATTTGGCATACTAGCCATGGCGTCGGTCTGCCCGATAATTTCAGTGCTTACCATGGGGCTGATTGCAGCTCGCGCAAAACCTGCGCGCAAGGCCCCAGTTGGGGAAGAATAGGAGGCAATTTACAATGACAGCCGCTGATACAACTAGCTCAACAGGCACCCATCCGCAGGCAACGGGCTTGGATTTGATAACCTGTATTGTCCAGCGCGGGAAAGCCGACCGCATTGTCAAGAAGGCGATAGCAGCGGGCGCGGGCGGGGCCACCGTATGGTTCGCAAGGGGGTCAGGTATCCGCGAACGGCTGGGGCTGTTGGGCATTGCCATTTCCCCGGAAAAGGAAGTCATCACCATCCTTACGCCAGCTAGTATCACGCAAGCCGTTTTCACAGCTGTAGTTGAAGCAGCGCAATTGGATGTGCCGGG
>JBBIJQ010000117.1:0-1531 GCA_037445915.1 Planctomycetales bacterium
GCACGAGGTGAAATACGAATGGAGCGATGCAGCTACCCCCGACAAGCTTGAGAAAGCGCTTGCTGATGCCCCCGACGCGGTTGGAGTTTATACGCAGCTCTCTGAGACTTCCTCAGGTATCCTGAATCCTGTAAAAGAGCTCTCAGCCATCGCCCACAAGGCTGGTAAGTTCATTGTCGTTGATGCAATCAGCGGCTTGCTCGCACATCCCTGCCCGATGGACGAGTGGGAACTGGATTGCGTGCTGAGCGGTTCTCAGAAAGGCTTCATGATGCCCCCGGGTATCGCCTTCATCGCGCTCAGCCCCCGCGCCATTGAGAAGGTTGAGAAGACCAAGAAAGCCACTTTCTACTTTGACCTTGCGAAAGCTCTCAAAGAAGACGAGAAGAAAACTCATCCGTGGACCAGCAACGTAAGCCTATTCCAACAGCTCCGCGTCTCTTTGGACATGCTTGTAGGCGAGGGAATTCCCGAAGTCCACAAGCGCCACGAAGTCCAGGGCGAAGCTGTCCGCGCCGCCGCCACTGCGCTTGGCTTGAAGCGCTTGAGCGAAAAGTTCCCAAGCAACGTGCTCACTCCCGTGCTTATGCCCGAAGGCGTAGCCGCCAGCAAGCTCGTGAAGTTCATGCGCGACAGCTGGGGCATCTACATGGCAGCCGGCCAGGACGACTACAAAGACAAAATGGTTCGCATTGGCACCATCGGCTACCAGGATTACTTTGACACCATCATGGCGATTGCCGCGTTTGAAATGGCGCTGACCAAGTTCGGGGCCGCTGTTGAACTCGGCAAGGGCGTTAAGGCCGCTCAGGAAGTCTTCATCAAGCACCTGAGCTAACGATACAGCAGTTTCGCAGACTTACAGAGTACTGGAGGTTTATTATGGCCAAAGTCCTTATATGCGATGCCACCGACGTGAAAGCAGTGGCGAAGATGCAGGAGATTGACTACCTTGATGTCTTGCACAAAGACCAGGGAACTCCGCCGGACGAGCTTCTTCAAATCGTCGGCGATTACGATTGCCTCGTCGTCCGCAGCGCAACGAAAGTGACCAAAGAAGGCATTGATGCCGGCAAGAACCTGAAGCTCATCGTCCGCGGCGGCGTCGGCCTGGATAACATTGACGTTGCCTACGCGAAAGAGAAGGGCATTGAGGTGCGCAATACTCCCGCCGCCAGCAGCGCAAGCGTCGCAGAGCTGGCGCTCGCGATGATGTTCTCCCTGGCGCGCAAGCTTCATACTGCTGACGCTTCAATGAAGCGAAATGAGTGGGAGAAGAAGGCGTTCAAGGGCGTTGAACTTGGCGGGAAGACGCTTGGTATCGTCGGCATCGGCCGAATCGGCCAGGAAGTTGCGAAGCGCGCCATCGCCCTCGGTATGGACGCTATCGCCTACGACCCTTACGTCAAGGCGACGACCCTCGGTATCCCCGGAATCAATGATGCCACGCTTGATGAAGTTATTGAGAAATCAGATTTCATTACGCTGCACCTTCCAAAAACTTCTGAGACCGCGAACATGTTCAGCACTC
>JBBIJQ010000117.1:1541-3966 GCA_037445915.1 Planctomycetales bacterium
GCAGTTCGCCAAGATGAAGAAGACCGCTTTCCTCATCAACTGCGCGCGCGGCGGCGTCGTGGACGAACCTGCGCTCGCCCAGGCGCTCAAAGACGGCGAGATAGCAGGCGCAGGGCTGGACGTCTTTGAAAAAGAGCCGCCTGTTGAGCATCATTTCGCTGGGATGGACAACGTAGTCCTCACTCCCCATGTTGGCGCCCAGACGAAGGAAGGCATGGCGCGCGTCGGGTTTGAGGTTGTGGATATCGTCCGCGACTATTTCGCAAAGTAGCAGGCTCCAAGCCGCACCAGGAGTAATTCATGGCTAACATTTACCCATTCAAAGGGACGCATTTCAACGCGCAAGCAGTCGGCGACTTGACCAAGGTAACCGCCCTACCCTACGACAGGATTAACAAGGAGCTGCAGGACAAGTATTACGCAAGCAGCCCGAGCACAATCGTTCGCATAACCAAAGGCCGCGAGTTCCCAGAAGACAACGACGCTAACAACGTCTACACCAGGGCGCAGGCTACCCTCAACGAGTATGTTGAGAACGGCATACTTGTGGAAGACCCGCAGCCTGCAATCTACGTTTACTTCCAGGAATTCACGGCGCCGAACGGCGAGAAGTTCACTCGCAAGGGAATGACGGTGCTTGTTGAGCTGGAAGATTACTCTAGCGGTAAGGTTAAGCCTCATGAGCGCACGTTGAGTGCGCCTAAAGAAGACCGCCTGAAGCTGTTACTTCATACAGATATGCATTTCGGCCAGGTATTTCAGCTTTTCCCCGATGATAACAACTGCGTCATGTCCCTGCTTGAGCCTCATGTGCAGCGCCCGCCCGACCAAGTTGCCTTCAACGAGGAAGAGAACGTTACGCATAAGATGTGGGCTGTCACCGACCCTGAAGTAATCGCGGCGGTGCAAAAAGAAATGAATGGCCGGTTGCTTTTCATCGCCGACGGCCACCATCGCTACGAGACTGCGATTAATTATCGCAACATCCGGCTTCAGGAATATGAAGGCGGCGATTCAACTCAGAATCCCAAGAATGCGATGATGACGCTCGTAGGTATGAGCGATCCTGGCCTCGTAGTGCTGCCAACCCACCGAGTGCTGTTCAATCTCGCAGACTTTGATATCAATCCCTTTTTAGGTCGCTTAAACGATTACTTTGAAGTTGAATCAAAGCCGGATATGAAATCTGTTCAAGCTGCGCTTGATGAAGTCGCGCCTGATTCTTCAACCAATGCTTTTGGGCTATATCACGGCGGGAAGTGGTGGTTCATGCGATTCAAGGATGCAGAGATAATGGCTAAGCTTGCCCCTGAGCGCTCGCCTGAGTGGAGAAGTTTGGATGTCGCTATCCTGCACGAAGTCATCCTTGAGCACATCCTCGGCATTGACAAGGAAGCCCAGGCGGCGAAAACCAACATTTCATACGACAGGCTGCCGGAAGATTCGGTAGCTCGTGTGGACAAAGGGACGCACCAGCTTGCGATACTGATGAACCCGACGAAGCTGTCGCAGATTCGCGATGTTGCAGGCAAGGGCGAAGTTATGCCGCAGAAATCAACTGACTTCTATCCTAAGCTGATAACAGGTCTTGTGTGCGCAAAGGTAGACCTGGGGCCAAAGAAGTAGCCCGCCTTAAGCGTTCGCTAAAGCGCTTTTACTTCTACCTTTGGGTATAGATGGTCTATATCTTTGATGCGGCACAACTCCGTCCCTGGAGAGATTGTAGCTGCTGTTCCTGCGGCAACGCCGAGTTTCAAGGCGTCTTTCAACTCGTTGCCGATGTTCAGGCTACGCACTAGTGCCGCCATCATAGAGTCGCCCGCTCCCACTTTGCTCACTGTCTTCACAGTTGGCGCTTTCGCCTGCCAAGCGCCTTGTTCATTAACTGCTACCGCGCCTAGCTCTCCTAACGATACAACAACGGCCCTTGGCCCCATAGCTAACACTTCCCGCGAGGCAGATAAGACGTCTTCCTCGTTGGCAAGCTCCTTTCCTACAAGTAGTCCAAGCTCTCTTCGGTTAGGTTTAACGAGAGCCGGATTGTACTGAAATGTGCTGCGTAAAGGCTCGCCGGTCGTATCAACGAGAACTTCAATTCCCCTTGCTTTTGCCTGCTTAGCCAGCTCACCATAGGCGTCATCATGAAGTCCCGGAGGTAAGCTGCCGCTAAGCACAAGAAATACAGGCTTGGGTTCATAGCCGTTGATAGCGCCTACGAGCGCGCGCCACTCATTGCGGTCAACATGCGCTCCGGGCAAGCTGAAAACGTATTGCGCGCCATCATCCTCATCTAAAATGGTTATGTTGATTCGCGTAGGCTGTTTGACTGAGACGAGGTTGTGCGCGACACCTTCGTGGTCTAGCAGATCCCGCAAGGCCAAGCCAGTATGGCCTCCGGCAAAGCCAAAAGCTGTCGTTTCACAGT
>JBBIJQ010000118.1:0-3737 GCA_037445915.1 Planctomycetales bacterium
CGTTATTCAGGCGTTGCGCTATTTCATATTGTGACAATGACGGGCCGTCGCCGCCGTCGCCTACCGTGTACCACTGGAAGATCAAACGCACTATCGCCGCTTGTTCTTCGTTCACTGTGAAGTTTACAGCGCGCCCGCTACCATCGCGCAAATGGTCATAGCCATAAAGCAAGCGCCCACCGACAATGAAGCCTTGCGCCAGCTTTTCACGCTTGCCGCGCATACTCCGCTTTTTTATCTTTTCGCGTTCGTCATTGCCTTGCCATCCACGAATCACAAGCATTATGTCAGACTCCGATGTTACCCGCCCCAGGTCAAGGCAATGGACTTCTACACCTGCCCGCAATAGCGCCCGGATCGTCACAAGCAAGTCTACCACGTCACGGGATAGACGGTCGACGTTTTGCACAATGAGGGCATCGGCTTTGTGACTACGTAACAGCGCCCAAGCCGTAGCACCCGCCGGGCGTTCACTGAAGGCTATTGCACCCGATACCCCGTCATCTATCAGTTCTTGCCCTACCGTCATCGCGTGGGCTTCGGCATACTTGCGCCCGGCTTCCACTTGCGCCGCTAGGGAAAAGCCTTTGTCGGCTTGGTCGTCTGTGCTAACTCTTGCGTACACTACAGCTTTGGTCATCGCTTCACCTGCCTTTGATTTTATGATGCTAAGTTGTTTGTGTCCTTCCCACTGTCTATCGACTTGCGCCGATAGACAGGCCGGAAATCACAAACCGTCAGACTCCGTGTCGGGACAATCGCCAGCGAACGCCAGATAGTCTACCGTGTCTAGGTGAACGAATGTCACCTCGTAGGTAGGCGACAGGGCGCTGTTCAGGTCGTCGGCCAGCGCCCCTAACTCGCGCCGCAAGCCATCGGCATATTCCACCGCCTCAGCCAAAATCCTGGACAGATCGAACAAAAGTCTACGTTGCATTGCAAAACCTCCCTATAGCTAAAAGTGAATGAATGTGAAGGGTTGCGCCCTTCCCCTTGCCCGTCACCGTCGCCGGTCACGGGCAAGCCGGAAAATCACAACCCCTTCCCATTGCCCGGTAGTGCTGCGGTCTGACGTGCTGCGAGTCGGGACGGCGTCGCCGTGGTCACAATCAGCACCCCGCGCCCGTCGCCGTCTGCCGTCGTCGTCTGTCCTTCCAGTTCTGCAATGCGGTCAAGTAACTCTTGCACTTCATCTATCGCCAAGTCAATATAGTGCTTGGCCTTCCATCCCCAACGGTCATGCAATCGTGGGAAGCTGCCCTTTGCGCTGCACAAGAATTCCATCGCTCTGTTGTTCATCGTTCCCCCTTCCTACTCAGCTTCATCGCCCAAAACATCCCAACTGCGAGCCGATACCCGGTCGCGTTGGGGAATGTCCCACATGCCGCCGTCACCTGGTAAAGCCTGCGGTTGCTGTGGCAAGGTCAGCATAATTGGCGGGATGGTCATTTGCTGTGGTTCGTTACGTGGTCGGCGTCCCTGCCGGATCAGCACGAAGAACGGTAAGCCGACTACTGCCAGCATAGGGATACCTGCCAGCAACAGGCCGACAATCAAGGCCAACGTCTCAGCACTGAAACGCTGCGAGACGATCACCGCCAGTGCAACCACGAAGATCACCCCAAGCAATGCCACGAAGCGCCCCAGGCGTTGCCCTACCGTGTCACCCTCATAAACAACTTGTGTCCGTCGCATATTTTCACCCCCTAAAAACTTCTACTACTGACTTTCTACCCTCTCTACTGAGTAGAAATACCTCAAAAGGTGGGTCGAAAGTCGGTAGTAGTAGAATTCTCCAAGCGTTCTACCACCTTCAGCATACTGTCACGCCAGCACCCCGCGTTACTGGCGTTGGGATCGCCAGGGAACAGCACCCGGATAACCTCTTTTTGTATGCCCCATTCGCTGTGTTCCCACCGTTGGCGATTCGACTTCCACCAGGGCAACAGGCGAGCCGTCAATACGTCCAAGTCATCTATGGCGGGCGTGGGTTCGCTCTCCGGCTGCACCTCTGGCAGTGTGACCACCTGCGCGCCGTCGCGTGGGATTGCGCGTTGTAGATTGTCCACACTGACAAAAGCCGCTTGAAAGCGGATTGCGCCCCCCCCACAGACTGCCAAGAAGTCCCCGCGTCCGGTCAGCTTGTCCCCACCTACCCCGCCGCGCCCGGCGGCTATTCTCGAATCTTCGGGCGTTACGGTTCGCCCGACAAGGCGCAAGGGGAAGTTTGCCCGCATCAGGCCGGAGAGGATCGCCGCCGATGGTCTTTGTGTTGCGCCGATTAGATGCAAGCCAGCTTCCCGCCCACGTTGGGCCAAGCGGATTAACTGTTGCTCTACCCCGCTTGACGCTGCCATTATCAGATCGCTCAATTCATCAATGACTATGGCAAGGGTAGGTGTGCTTTCCCGGCGCTTGTCCCGTGCTTCCATCAGCGCAACCAAAGACCTTAGCACTTCCAGGGCTTCGGCGTGGTCTGTTATCACGTGGCTTCGTAGCAAGTGGGGACACTGGAAGTTTGCCGGGAATGTGCGCCCCTTCGGATCAATGACGACGACTGAGAGAGCCGCCGGTTGGTTGCTCAGTATGAGTGATGCGGCAATCGTTCGCAGTAGCACCGACTTTCCGCAACCGCTTGTTCCGGCTATCAGGATGTGAGCAATATCAGGACTGGCGAGCTTTGCGAGTAGTGGCGTTCCATCGGCTTGCACTCCCAACAGCGCGCAACCTGCCGGTAAGGGCTTCCTGCTGAGTAGGGGGAGAAGGTGAACGTCGGAAGGTTCGGGATGTGCGACTTCCAAGAACATGCCGGCGTCATCTTGGGCAATGCGCGCCCGTGGTACTCGGAGAGCCAGCGCCAGATCATCGGCCAGAGCCTTGACTGCCTGCGGTCGGGTCTTGCTGTGCAAGGCAAGGTCAAACCTGATAACTCTGTGACCTTCGCTGCCGCCCGTCACACGAGCCAGCGTCCCACGGGCTTGTAAGGTGCGCTCTACTTTATCGCCCATCAAATCGAGTGTGCGCTTGTCCATCACGTCCCCTTTCGAGCAACAAAACACCGATGACAATGACGGCGAGGAAGAGAGCCAGCGCGCCGCCCAGGTAGGTGAGGGTCACAAGAACACTATCCTTTGCACTGGCGAACGATGTTACCCACGTCTGTACCATCGCTTGACGTTCCCTGAGTGCATCGGCTTCGGCTTCCAACTGCCGGGCGTGGGCTTCGGCTGCGCGTGTTTCTTGCTGTGCCTTGTATACGTCCCACGCGCCCAGGCTATCCGTTACAATCCAGATCACGGCGATAAAGCCGCCGACAATCGCCAGCGCCAAAATGAAATTCACGAAAGATCGTAGTTTGTCCATACTGTCACCCCCCTTATGCTAAGACTTCTACCCCGCCGCCGTTTCTGTGAATACGTCCGGCGGTTTCCAGTTCATTCAATGCACTACTAACCCAGGCTTTTGAACGGCCAACAGCGCGCCCGGCTTCCGCATAGCTTAAGCGTGGGTCATCCCGGTAGACGTTCAGCAAATTGTTCAGCGCCGCGTGTTTGGCGTCCTGTCGTGAACGGTTCGCCGCGTTCAGATTCGCCAAACTGAACGGGTCTGAACGGTCAGCGAGCAAAGGCCGGTCATCATCCTGAACGCTGCCTGAACGCTTCCCTGAACGATTCGCTGAACGTTCGGCTTTGTCGGCGTCAATCGCCGCTTGGCGCTTGAATTGCTTTGCGCGTTCT
>JBBIJQ010000119.1:0-3708 GCA_037445915.1 Planctomycetales bacterium
CATCGCCACCTCGTTTTCGGAGAACAGCCGCAACTTCCGCGCGGGCGTGGAGTTCGGCAAGGGCCTGCGCATTGATGATGTCGTCGGTGACACGCCGATGGTCGCCGAGGGCGTGCATACCGTGCGCGCGCTGGTGGCGATGCTGGACGCGAAGCATCCCGATCTTGACCTCCCTATCACCCGCGAAGTCCACGCCGTTATCTATGCCGCCAAGCCCCCGCTTGAAGCGATATCGGACCTCATGCGCAGGCCCTATAAGGAAGAGCGCTAACCGCAGTATTACTTGAATTGGGGTGGGCGGGAATTCATACCCGCTGAGTAGTCTTGCGCAAAGGTATTCATTCCAGAACGGCACTGAAGTGCCGCTTACCCACGTCTCGTATCCTATCTCCAGCCCTACACCCGGACGCGCTTCCATCTTCCCAGCCTGAAGAGCCAGAAGAAGAGGGCGAGGTTGAGGGCTTCGGTGGCGAGGGCAGCCCAGTAGATGCTGAAGACGGAAAGCTTCAAGTGGTAGATGAACAGCAGCACTAGCGGGACGTTCACGAGCCAGGTCGTCGCTATTGCGATATACATCGGCGGCTTGGTGTCGCCGCTGCCCCAATACGCCGCGCCGATGGTCATGCTCGCCGCCACGAACAGCAGCACAACCGCCGCGATGCGCATGAAGCCGGTCGCGGTGGGGATAACCGACGCGTCTTGCGTGAACAGCCCGACGACCTGCGGCGCGAAGCTAAAGACGCATGCGCTGACCAGGACAGCGATGCTGAGCACCGTCGCCATCGCAATATAGACGCTCTTCTCTGCGCGCTCGGGCTTGCCCGCGCCGAGGTTCTGCCCGACCATCGTGACGACAGCCTCGCCGAAGCCGCCCAGCGGTATCCAGAAGAAGCCCATGACCGGCTGGATAACCGTGTGCGCAGCCATGACGCTTGTGCCCATGCCGTTTATCACGCGCGCGACGGCGAACTGGCCGAACTGGCGCACGTTTTCGCCGACGGCGGCGGGAACGCCGATGCGCAGGATGCGGCTGACCCAAAACCACGAAAGCTGGAAGAAGTGGCGCGGCTCAAGCTTGATGAACGTGCGGCCGGTCGTCCAGATGAACAGCTGCGCCGCGAGCGTCCACGCCTGCGCGATGATGCTGGACACGGCGGCGCCGCGTATGCCCATCGCCGGAAAGCCGAGGTTGCCGAAAATGAGCGCGTAATCAAAGAATATGTTGAGCGCCACGGCGAAAATGCTGATGTAGAGCGGCTTGGCCATGTCGCCGATGCCCTTGAACGCGGTGTTGAGCGTGAAGCCGGAGAAGAACAGCGGCAGGCCCAGGAGGAAAATGGAGCCGTATTCCCAGCCGAGCTGCACGACCGCTGGTTCGCTGCCGAACAGCACGTAGAACTGGCGCGTAAAGAGCAAGCCGAGCACGGTGACGGCGAGCGCCAGGCCCAGCTTGAACATGAAGGTTTGGCCGATGATTATCTTCGTCTCTTCGTAGTTCTTCGCGCCGAAGGAGCGCGAGATGAGCGCCACCGAGCCGATGCCGACGACCTGGTTGAAGACGATGAAAAGCATGAAGAAGTTGCCCCACACGCCCATCGCCGCCAGCGCCTGCGTGCCCACGCCGGGAATGTGCCCGATGAAAAAGGTGTTGATGGCGTGGTAGCTGGAGATGAGCGCGGTCGTCGCCATGGAAGGCAGCGCCAGGCGGATGATGTGGCCGAGGATGCTGCCTTTGGTGAGGTCGCAACGCACGCGCGCGGATGCGGCGGAGATATCCTCCGCCATCTCTTTGGCGACAACCTCCGCTTCCTCGCCCGGCCCGCGAATGAGCATGCCCGCGCCGGGAAGCAGATCGCCGTTGGGTTTGCGCGTCCGTCCTATCGTCGTGTCCAGTAATGCGAATGCGCCCGCAAAGGCGCGCGCGTATTATCGCACGAACGCCGCAGGCGCGATGGATATTGGATGCGCAAGAGGGGTGGAGAGTTCCGCAAAGCGCGCTGGCTGCGTGTAGAATATGCGCGGATGAGAAATGGCGCGGACAACAAGGCGTTTTCAGGCGTATGGGCGGCGCTCGGCGCGGCGGCGCTGTTTGGCTTGAGCACGCCGTTTTCCAAGATACTGCTTGGCGGGATGCCGCCGTTCATGCTTGCAGGGCTGCTTTACCTAGGCGCGGGCATCGGGCTTGGCGCGCTGCACCTTAGCCATCGCGGCAAGCGCGAAGCGAAGCTGCCGCTGTCCGGCATTCCGTGGCTTGCAGGCGCGGTACTGGCGGGAGGGATTGCCGGGCCGGTGCTGCTGCTATATGGATTGCTGCACACGCAAGCCTCATCCGCATCGCTGTTGCTCAACTTGGAATGCGTCTTCACCGTGCTGCTCGCCTGGCTCATTTTCCGCGAGAACCTTGATTGGCGCATCGCGGCGGGGATGGGGCTTATCGTCGCAGGCGGCGTAGCGCTTTCGTGGGAGGGCGGGGGCTTCACAGTGCAGCTTCCGGCGCTCGCCATCGCGGGCGCATGCTTTGCCTGGGGCATTGACAACAACCTGACCCAGCGAGTGTCGGCGAGCGACCCGGCGCAGATTGCGGCGATAAAGGGCATTGTTGCAGGGGCTGTGAACGTCACGCTCGCGTTCACGCTTGGTGCGCACATGCCCGCTGCTGCGGCGCTAGGGTGGGCGATGCTCGTGGGCTTCCTCGGCTACGGCTTGAGCCTTGCGCTATTTGTTTACGCGCTGCGCAACATCGGCGCGGCTCGCACGGGAGCGTTCTTTTCGCTCGCGCCTTTCGCCGGAGCGACCGCATCGCTGCTCATCTTCGTTGAAACGCCGTCAGCGCGCTTGCTTGCGGCAGGGGCGCTGATGGGGCTTGGAGTGTGGATGCTATTAGCGGAGAAGCACTCGCATGCGCATACGCATTTAGAGTTTGAACACGCGCACCGCCATTCGCACGACGAACACCACCTACACGGGCATGATAAGCCTGTTTATGGCGAGCCGCATACTCATCTTCACAAACACGCGGCGCTTGAGCACTCCCATGCGCACTATCCCGACATCCACCACCGCCACGGGCACAAGTGACAAGCAAACGCGACGCGTGCTCAGTCCATCCACCCGTGTTCAAACATTATCACGATGTAGTCACCGTTGGGTGGGCCATCGGGGAACGTCGGGGCTGTATAAGAGAAGGAGACATCTTCAACCCCGCTGTTGTAATAAGGCGGGTAGTCCCAGTATCCTTCGCAACTGAAACTTGTCGTATAGCTTTCGCATATAGGCCCGAAAAATATCCCTTCAATACGGGGGTAGAGATAGGCCTCGGCCGGCGAAAGCGGAACGTCAGTGTATGTGACGGAGACATTATCCCAGCATGATGAGATTGTTGAGATGTAGTTGTAAGTAAAGGTAAGCGTAATCGTTTTGTTTATCGGGTCTACAACGCCGTCTATGTAGTAATCGTCACCCTCGTTAATGGATTCGTGGCCGCTCCAGAAATCATTGCCAGCCCACTGGATTGTCTTAAAGAAGTATATTTTACAGAAACCACGCGTATCGCTGGTGCCCTGGCTGTCGCTGTAGGTGGTATCGCAGGCAATCCGGAACTCCAACTCGTCGTTCTTCCAAAGGCGCTCCATAAAGTCTTCCTCACGGCCAACTTGAAGGCTGAGTGCGTCCGCGCGCGCGCCTGTATAAGGCGATGTGGCACGTTGG
>JBBIJQ010000120.1:0-3691 GCA_037445915.1 Planctomycetales bacterium
GCGAATTGTTCTGCGGCGTCGAGAAAGCGCAAGACCCAGCCATGGAACGCCAGAAAGTCGAGCGATTCATTTCCGCGATCATTGAACTCCCGCTCGACCGCGCGGCGGCGGAAAAGGCGGCGCAGATTCGCGCCGACTTGGAACGGCAAGGCCAGCCGATTGGCCCTTACGATTTGCTGATTGCCGGCCAAGCCCTCGCCCGCGGCCTGACGCTCGTGACGAGCAACACGCAAGAATTCCAGCGCGTCAGCGGATTGAAACTCGAATCATGGCCGTAAGGTGGCTGGGGCGTCTCGCCTGTCGAGATCAACACTCATCCTTCGTCGGCGCTTGCGGGCGCGCGGGTGGCGGCTCGGTTGGTTGCGGCAGAGGGCCAACATCTGGCGGGAAGCGGTGGTCATCAAGGTTCGCTCTGTCGAACGAAAGCCCATACGCGACTGAAAACCGCCGAAAGAGTTTCGCGCGGCTTGCTTCGGGAATGCTCGGCGGCCAACGCAAATCGAGAGGCAGCGGTATCGGTGTTTGCTCTGGCGTGAAGAAACTGAATTGCTCAAACCACCGGTTCACCGCGCGACGATAAAGCGGCGTGTCCGCTCCGCCGCCACCCAAAAGAAGTTTGAGAGTGCGCCACTGCGGTCGAAGAATTCTTGCACAAGCGTTACCCAGCACGGGCGCTGTCTGATCGAACACGTCTTCCTCGATTGCTTTTTCCGCCACGCGCATCGCGGCGAGGATTCTCGCGTCTCCGTTGCTTTGGCCTTCTTTGACGGAGCGAATTTGCTCTTGAAGCTCGGCAAGGCCACCGCCCAGCGCATCGCGGATTAGTTTCTCCGCCGCGCGCAATTCGATTTGCGATGAACCAAACGGCACGACACCGGCAGACACGTAGGAAATCGGGCGGTCGTTGGTCGGATGCGAGTAATAGATGAACACGCTTAAATCCACTGTGCCTGCCCCGACATCCGTGAACAGGTAAAGTCCGTCTGAGCCGGCTCGTGACTTGATGTAGGATTGCACGTTCGCGCTCACCTCCGGATAGATGTAGCAGCCGATGTCCCTTCCATCGTCTTCGCAATTGCGAAGTGCCGTTTCGATTTCCTGCGAGGTCATGCGAACCAAGTTCGGCTCGCGCGCAAGCAGCCACGCGCGACGCAAACAGCGATCGAATGAGTTCGCGATGGCCTTCTCTTGTGCGTGCGCCACAGGCACAGCCATGTTCACCATGCAGCGGTCTCCCGCCGCCTCGTCAAAGTCCGGCGTTTGCGTAAGAATGAACGACGTCGCGTGCTGGATGACGCGGGCGAGAAAGTAAGCGGTAAAAAGTTGTGAGCGTTCGTTCAGTTCTCCGTCGTTCAGGAAGGAAGTTTCGCGGGCAAACTCTGCCAGCCACGTTCTGCTGGACTGTTCGACGGCGGCATCTGCCAAAACCATTTTGAGATGTTTGACTTTTCGCGGCTGCGCCTCACACCCGGAATCGCCGCTAATCCAAAAGCTGCTATTGCCGCAGAGCACTTCAGAAGGAAAGAAATGCGGTGGCGGGCCGAGCGGGACGACGAAAGCTTCATCAGTGGCAAGATTGCGCGCAACGCATTTTGTGAATGCTGTTCCGAAGTCGAGCCCGATGTTCCATATCCGCAGAGTCCGGCGCGGTGCGACAACGGCAGGAACAGACTCCTTTGCTGGCGTCAAAGGTCGTGCTTCTGGAATGGACGGCTCTCGCGCTGGGACTGGGGTTGGCTTTGTTTTGGGCGAAGGCGGTTGTCTTTGCGGCGCAAATAGTGCCATGATTTTTGCCGCCCCGCGCCGAACTGCCTCACGTAGATTCTTGAAGAATGGCGCACTCATCCCTGGACCTCTACTATACCACTGGCCACCTCGCTGAAGTCGCTGCTGGTTCTTGCCTTTTCCGTTAAGCTGCGGAGTTTTTCTTCAAGCCGAAGCCGGTCCTTTTCGATGTTCGCTTCCACGAGTGCGACCATGTTGCCTGCCCGCCCGCGCATCCGCAAAGTCTCAATGCGCTGTTCGTTCGCCGCCAGCCGTCGTTGGAAATGGCTTTTCACTTGCGCCGTGTGAATTGCCAACGTGTCAGCGTTCTCCGCCACATACTGTTTGTGGATTTGCTCAAACCGCCGATGAAGGTCTTCGTCAATAAGCTGGAATCTCGACAGCACAGATTCGGGTTCGATCTTTGGCTCGTGCCACGTTTCTGCATCCCGCGTCACACTTTGGAAGAAGCGCTCCGCAGCGTCAGGATCAAGCAGTGAACCGTCCGTCAGGTTTGCGACACCGTAAGCCAGATGTTCGCGGTTTCTCAGGCCAGTGAACTTCCAGCGCTCAACGCGATAAGCATAAATGCCCGGCGACCATTCGCCACTCCGCAGCCGCATCGCCGACAAACTGAAGAAGACATTCTCGGCCCGAAGGTTCTCGTCGGTGATCCATTTCACAAGAGGCGACTGATGCGTAACAAGCAGGAGCGATTGGCTGGACTGCGGAAGGCGCGTCGTCTGCGCGACTGCGGGGGTGAGCGTTGCCGTGATCTTCCGCGAGTGTAATTCCACCGGCGCTTTCAGGCGCTGATTGCGGATGAAATCTTTCAGCCGGTCGTGAGCGCTGTGCGTCAATTCGAGTGTAAAGCAATCCGGTTTGGGCCAATCCCACTGGAGGACGCACCCTTTGTAATTGCGATTGAAAAAATCAGCGATGTAGCTCTTGAGCTCGTGTGCTGTGATGTAGCGGCCCAAGCTGCGGTTACGGTTGACTTGCGAGGCGATGTAGTCGGCGTGTGCGAGAAGGTTTTCACCTTCTGCTTCCAAGTCGGCTACCAACCGGCGCTTGTTCTCAATCGCCATGCGGGTGCGCTCAATCACCATCTCCTCCTCTTCTGGCGACAAGTCGCGACTGAGCAATTCCAACGTCAAGTGCTGAATCTCCTCTCCCAAAACCGGCTCAAATTCTCCTATGCTTTCCTCAAAGACGCGGAGTTTGCTGTGCAGCTTGTCGTAAAGCCGTTCTTCGACCGTGTCTTTTACCTTGAAGTGGACAATCGTCAGCCGTTCCGCTTTCTGACCGACGCGGTCAATACGCCCTATGCGCTGCTCGACGCGCATTGGATTCCACGGCAGGTCGTAGTTCACAACGACCCGACAAAACTGAAGGTCAATGCCCTCGCTGCCAACTTCCGACGAGAGGAGAACGCGAACCTCTGACTTCTCCTGGAACGACTCCAACTCCGCCGCGCGTTCATCGTCATTCAGATCGCCGTGAATCAGCGCGCAACCGATGCCCCCTGCCCGCAGTCGCCTTTGCAAGTATCGGAGCGTGGCTTTGAAGTAGGCGAAAATGATGATCTTCTCGTCTGCGAGCTGTTCAATCAGCAGTTTCCTGAGCGCGCAATACTTTGAATCGTTCGCCTCGAAATCGTATTCGTTTAGCCAACTTGCAACGTCCTCGTCGAAAGATTCCGCCGGCATTTCTTCATCGGCGTCCAATTCCAAATCGAATGCTTCATGAAGAAGTTCGGCCAGGTCGCCCAAGTCTCCATTGCGAACCGCCTGCACCATCGCCGGTATGCAACTCGCCGTCCGCTGTTGCGGTAAGATGAGATGGAACGCGAGGAATCCCCCACCTGCCGCTTCAACTCGGCGTCGGACCATCCGCGTAACCGTGCGATAGAAGCGCATCTCCTGCT